>JAYUZO010000219.1:0-3186 GCA_043751715.1 Rhodobacterales bacterium
GCCATCCCTTCCCCGGCAATGTTGAAATACTCAAGGCAGGCACAGGCGGGTGTATCGGCGCGCAAGGCAGATCATCGCACATCCCGCCCCTGGTTCAGAATGATCACATTGCCCGAACAGATATCGCCCACCGGCGAAATCAGGTGGCTGACCCAAGCCGCAATTTCAGCGGGTTGCATCGCGTGTCCATGTGGCATGGCGCTGATGGCGCGGGCCAGCACATCGGCGGTCAGCACGCCAAACAGTGGGGTTTCGGTCATGGCCGGGGCCAGCGAATTGACGGCGATTTTCTCGTGGGCATACCGGCGGGCAAGGTCTTTGGTCAGCGTATCGAGTGCGGCCTTTGACGCGCGGTAATGCGGTGGGTCGAACACATCGAAATTATAGGCCCCGTTGGATGAAATGTTGATGATCTTGCGGACGCCGGGGCGGGTAGCCATGGCCTTGATCGCGTGCTGACAACAGTGAAACGCGGATGAAAAGTTGACGGCCATCTGGCGGTCCAGCTCGGCCGCCGGGATATTGGGGAAATCGGACATCAGGCAGGTGCCTGCGTTATTCACCAGCACATCCACGCCGCCATGGCGGGTGGTGATGCGGTCAAACATGTCGGCAATGGCATCAGGATCGGTCAGATCAACCGCTTCGGGGGTGAAATCCTGATGATCCGTGGCCATGGCCAGCAGGGCGGGGCCATCAATATCCACGCCCACCACATGCAGCCCATCAGCCTGCAAGCGCGCAACAATCGCCCGCCCCATGCCGCCCGCCGCACCCGTGACCACCGCAATACGCATGCTGCCCCCCCCAGTTTGGCAGAAAGCTATGCCGTGAAACGGGGAAATGGAACCGGTGATGTTCGCTGCCCGCCACTGCTGCGACTGTGCAAGAATGCAGGGCAGCACTGCTGAAAGGCGCGTGGATGTGCATGAAGGCCCGCCATATATGCTGACAGCAAGGGACAGGCGGTTGTGCCATGCCCACCATGAAAAGAGATGTCAGATGACCAGCGTAACCGAAGCCATCACCAGCCGTATCTCGGCCAACAATTTTGATCAGACCCATGTCATGACCGAAGCTGAAATTTCAGAACTGGTTGCCTTGGCAGGGCAGGCGCCGACATCGTTCAACCAGCAGAACTGGCGGGCGATTGCGGTAACCTCGGCTGAAGGCAAGGCCAAACTGATGGGGCTGGCATGGGGTCAGGCCAAGGTGGGAACGGCGGCTGTGTCGTTCATCATGGTGGGCAAGACCACAGGCTACAAAGACCTGCCTGCGATGTTTGCATCGACCGTGGCAGCAGGCCACATGCCACAGGAAACGCTGGATGGCATGGTTGGCATGGCCAATGGCATGTATGGTGACAACACGGTGCTGCAGCGCGATGAGGCCGTGCGGTCGGCATCACTGGCGGGCATGACGCTGATGCTGGCAGCGCAGGACAAGGGACTGGTCACCGGGCCGATGATTGGCTTTGATCCGGCCGGAGTGGCGGCAGCCTTTGGTCTGACCGAAGAAGAGGTGCCAGCAATGGTCATCACCTGTGGCAAGGCGGCTGACGGAAACTGGCCACGCAAGGCGCGCCGTCCGGTGGCAGACACCGTCACCTTCGCCTGATTTGTGCGATATGTGAAAGGGCGGCAGAGGTTTCTGCCGCCCTTTTCCATTGCAAGGTGTGATACCTGCAATCAGCTTGCGCAAATCAGCTGGCAAAATCGAAATGCTTGCGCACGTCTTCCTCGATCACCCATGTGCCTTTGAAATCTTTCTCGACCACAAAACTGTCACCCGCGCTGACGGTGACAGGCACCCCGCCATCCGGCGTAATGGTGATGCGGCCTGCGATCAGTACGACATATTCATAGGCCGTATAGGTGGCGTGCAGGCTGCCCCTGGTGCATTCCCAGATGCCCGACACCATCGTGCCATCATTGGATGTGTGCAGCGCCCAGGTCTTCATCTGCGGATTGCCCGCCGTGACCACCCAGCCGTCCAGAGTGGCGGTAGAGGGCGTCAGCCCATTGGTGGATGGCAGTTTGGTGACGGTTTGCATGGCGCATCCTTAGCGGTTGAAATCTGCGGCGGAGTGGCGTTCGGGCAGCTGTTCGTGCGGCTCACCCCATGATTTGTTCACCATGCGCCCCCGGATCACCGCAGGCCGCGCGTCAATGCGCTGCGCCCAGGCCAGCACATGGCTGTAGCTGGCCACATCCAGGAATTCCGCCGCATTATAGGCGCGACCCAGCACAAGGTTGCCATACCATGCGTAAATCGCCATGTCGGCCAGTGAATATTCGCCCGCCATCCAGTCATGCGCGGCCAGATGCTGGTTCAGCACATCCAGCTGGCGTTTGGTTTCCATGGCATAGCGGTTGATCGGGTATTCCTGCTTGGTCGGTGCATAGGCGTAGAAATGCCCGAAGCCACCACCGACAAAGGGCGCAGAGCCCATTTGCCAGAACAGCCAGTTGAACATTTCGGTGCGCTGACCCGCATCCTTTGGAATGAACGCCCCCCCGAATTTTTCGGCCAGATACAGCATGATCGACGCGGATTCGAACAGCCGCTGGCCGGTGGCATGGTCCATCATCGCGGGGATTTTGGAATTCGGGTTCACCGCCACAAAGCCTGACCCGAACTGGTCACCCTTGCCGATGTCGATCAGCCAGGCGTCGTATTCGGCGTCATGGCCCGCCTCCAGCAGCTCCTCCAGCAGAATGGTCACCTTGACGCCATTCGGCGTGGCCAGCGAATACAGCTGCAAGGGGTGCTTGCCTACTGGCAGGTCCTTGTCATGCGTGGCCCCCGCGGTGGGGCGGTTGATGCTTGCAAAGGTGCCGCCTGAAGGCGCGTCCCATGTCCAGACCTTGGGTGGGATGTATTCTTCGGTCATCACGAGCCCCTTAAATCGACAGGCAGATATATTTCAGTTCCATGTAATCATCGATCCCATGGTGCGATCCTTCGCGCCCGAGGCCTGATTGTTTCACCCCGCCAAAGGGCGCCATTTCGTTGGAAATCAGCCCCGTGTTCACACCGACCATGCCGTATTCCAGTGCTTCCTGCACTCGCGTGATGCGGCCGACATCGCGCGCATAGAAATATGACGCCAGACCAAAGATCGTGTCATTGGCGCGGCGGATGACTTCTTCTTCGGTGTCGAATTTGAACAAGGGTGCCAAGGGC
>JAYUZO010000220.1:0-12012 GCA_043751715.1 Rhodobacterales bacterium
CGCCTGATGGGTGTCGCCCCCACCGGCAACGGGCGGCGCGAAAGTTTTGCGCATATCCCGATGCCGCGCATGACCAATACCTACATGCTGTCAGGCCCCGATGACCCCAAGGCCATTCTGGCAGGCCTGAAGGATGGCATCTATGCCGTAGGCTTTGGTGGCGGTCAGGTCGATATCACCAACGGCAAGTTTGTTTTCAGCTGCACCGAGGCATACCGTGTGCGCGGCGGCGTGGTGGGTGAGGCGATCAAAGGGGCCACGCTGATCGGTGACGGGGCCACGGCCCTGAAACAGATCCGCGCCATTGGCAATGATCTGGCGCTAGACCCCGGCATTGGCAATTGCGGCAAGGCGGGCCAATGGGTACCGGTGGGCGTGGGCCAACCCACCTTGCTGATCGGCGGGCTGACGGTGGGCGGTGCGGCTGCGGCCTGATGTGCGGCGCGCTCTCGCGCATTTGGCTTCAGTATATGCACCTCATGCCCCGCCTTTTCGTGCTGACCGCTGTCACCGGCCTGTCCAGCGCGACCCCGGCCCTTTCGTTATTACCACCATGACGGGTTGCTGTACCTTTGACCGGTCCTACCGGCTGCAAGTTGCCAGCGGCATTGCGACCGTTTCAGGCAATCTTGCCACTATGTCCCGGCTCTTGGCCGAATAGCACGCGGGCATCCATTCACGGCCACGCCGCGTGCCTTTGTAACAGTCTTACTGCTGATTGCGGCAACACGGGGTCAGCGCAAACCGACTAGGTATCCCCATCCACCAGCCGCTCTGCCTTTTTGCGCACCAGCACAGTGCGCAGATCATGCATCGCCAGCAACAGCGCATCGGTTACATCTTCCAGCTGCACATCGCTCGCCTTGGTCTGCGCCCATTGCGTTGTCAGGTTCATGTGATCCACCGCGCGCAGGATATCGTCCACCTCCCGCCCTGCCAGCACCACCATTCGCCGCGTCAGCCACAGCGCAATCTCTGCCTCTTCATCCGCCGTCAGCGCCCGGTCACCATGTGGCTTGATAAAGCCGTTCTTCACGTTGACCGTTGCGATTTCTTCCATGTCAATCCGGCGCTGGCGGTTTTCCGTATCCACCCGGAACACCACTGCGCCGTTTTCACGGATCCGGAAATAATAGGGCGGCAGTTCGTTGCTCATGCTTTCGCCATCCTGCCTATTTGCACCTGAAAATCAGGTCCTGCTGCTGGTTCGCACCAATATCTACCGCCCCTGTCGTGATAAGCGACCCCGTTCCGATCGTGCGCATGTCCTGCTGCACAACCACCGGACGCAGGCCAAGATCATTGCAGGTCTGCGCCATCACCCGGTCTGCCTCTTCCAGTTGATAGCCAAAATTCGCGCGGCCCGTGTAGCGAAACGCCTCTGTTCCATCCGGTAATTCAATTGGCGTAGCGGATACCGATGCATAGGTGCACCCCGCCAGCACAGCCGGCAACAGCAGCGCAAGGCCCATAGTGCAAGACGTTGCCGTCATTCAGTGTTCCTTTGGTTGCGCGCGCGGCCTGCCGCCTCTGGTTACGACAATGCCGCGCAAAAATCTTGAATCCGTTTGCAGGCCTTGGTCAATGCCTCATCTGACGTGGCATAGCTGACACGGAAATTCGGCGAAACGCCAAACGCCGCCCCGAACACCACCGCCACGCCGGTATCTTCCAGCAGAGCTGTCGCAAACACCTCGTCATTTGTGATCGTCACGCCTTTTGGCGTCACCTTGCCAATGCAGCCGGAAATATCCGGATACACATAAAACGCGCCCTCCGGCTTTGGGCAGACAATCCCCGGTGCCGCGTTCAGCATCCCCACCACCAGATTGCGCCGCCGCTGAAACGCCGCGCGGAACGGCACCAGAAAATCCTGCGGGCCGTTCAGCGCCTCAAGTGCGGCATATTGTGCCACCGAACACGGGTTCGATGTGGACTGGCTTTGAATCGTGCCCATCGCCTTGATCAGATGTGCAGGCCCCGCCGCATAGCCAATACGCCAGCCCGTCATCGCATAGGCCTTGGACACGCCATTGCAGGTCAGCGTCCGGTCATACAGGCCCGGTTCAACCTCGGCCGGGCTGCAGAATTCGAAATCGTCAAACACCAGATGTTCATACATGTCATCCGACATGATCCACACATGGCTGTGGCGCATCAGCACATCCGTCAGCGCCCGCAGTTCCGCCCGCGTATACCCAGCCCCCGACGGATTCGACGGGCTGTTGAAGATGAACCATTTGGTCTTTGGCGTGATCGCCGCCTCAAGCCGCTCCGGCGTCAGCTTGAATTCCGTCTCGATCCCGCAGACCACCGGCACTGGCACACCGCCCGCCAGCAGCACCATATCGGGATAGCTGACCCAATAAGGCGCCGGGATGATCACCTCATCGCCCGCGTTCAGCGTGGCCACCAACGCGTTATACAGTGTTTGCTTGCCGCCTGTGCCTACTGTTACCTGCGCCGGTGTATAGGTCAGGTTGTTTTCGCGCTTGAACTTTGCGCAGATGGCGGCTTTTAGTTCCGGTATGCCGTCAACGGCCGTGTATTTCGTCTTGCCTGCATCAATCGCAACCTTGGCTGCATCCTTGATGTGCTGCGGCGTGTCGAAATCCGGCTCGCCCGTGCTTAGCCCGATCACATCCCGTCCCGCCGCCGCCAGTTCGCGCGCCATCGTGGTCACGGCGATTGTTGCACTCGGTTTGACCCGGCCAAGCGTATCAGACAGAAAGGCCATAACGTTCTCCCATGAAATCTGCCGCTTTCTAGGCGGCGCTTGCGCAAGGTTCAACCCATGACCGAATCCCCCGAGGCCCGTCTGAAACGCCTGTCGATGCGGTCTTGGCGGCGCGGCACCAAGGAAATGGATCTGGTGCTGGGCCCTTATGCCGATGCGCATCTGGCACAAATGGACGAGGCCACCCTTGCCACCTATGATGCGCTGCTGAATGAAAACGATCAGGACATGGCCAGTTGGGTGATGGGCCAGACCGCCGCCCCCGCCGCCTTTGCCGATCTGATGGGTGATATCATGCGTTTTGCCAGCGCGCGCCTTTTACGCTGAATTTTCACGAATTCAGCGCGAGTTTACCGAATGTTTTCCGTTTGTGCTGATTCTGTCCACCGAACGCTCTGGTGGAGAATTATCAATGTCCCTGCACGAACCGCTGCTCGATGGCGCGCAAAAAGCCTTTTTCGGCTGCTACCTTGAAAACCTGTCCCTGATCGAACGGCTGCACCGGCTGCTGCTGGATGTGGTCAAGGATGAATTCGAACGCCTGCGCATTCTGGAAATCAATGCCGTGCAGGCGCTGCTGGTGTTCAACATTGGTGAAAATGAGGTGACGGCGGGCGAATTGAAATCGCGCGGTTACTATCAGGGGTCCAACGTCAGCTATAACCTGAAGAAATTGGTCGAACTGGGCTACATGCACCACCAGCGGTCTGAAATTGACCGCAGGTCAGTGCGGGTGCGTCTGACGGAAAAGGGCCGCAAGGTGCGCAATGCCCTGTCTGACCTGTTCGCCAAACACGCCGAAAGCCTTGAAAAGCGCGGGGTGATGGGGACCGAAGGGATGGATGACATCAACCGCTCGCTCAAACGGATGGAACGGTTCTGGACCGAACAGATCAGGTATATCTACTGACCGATCCCGCGTGCCGCAATCTGGGCCAAGCCGGTGGCATGTGTAGGATGGCGTGGTTCTTCGCGGTACGCGAAGGTTCACCCATCATCCGTTCGGATGCATGGGCAAATTGCCCATCCTACACATTGCTGCCGATCCTGTGCCGCCGCTCACCCGCAGGTCGGGCTTTTGACTGGCGTGGCGCACCTTCGGCCCCAATACCGAACATTGCCGGCCAAAGCAGCCTCGGCCCTGTCAATCCGCGTTCAATCTAGCCACATACCCGCAAAAACAGGGGTCGCTCTCCACATTTACCGGCGGTGTCAGATAACGCGGCTTAGCCCAAGGCCGCCCGGATCAGCCCCACCACCTCACGCGCCGCCGCCGGAATATTCGTGCCCGGACCAAAGATCGCCCTGATCCCGTGCTGCTTGAGGTAATTGTAATCCTGCGCCGGAATGACCCCGCCGCAAATCACCTGCGTCGTCATGTCCCCCTGCGCCCGCAGAGCCTGCACCAGCTTGGGTGCCAGCGTCATATGCCCCGCCGCCTGCGATGAAATTCCCACCACATCCACGCCCAAAGCCAGCGCTTCTGCGGCGGCTTCCTCGGGCGTCTGGAACAGCACCCCCACCGTCACCTCGAACCCGATATCGCCAAAGGCCCCGGCAATCACCTTGGCCCCCCGGTCATGCCCGTCCTGCCCCATCTTGACCACCAGCATCCGCGGTGCACGCCCCATCGCCATCACAAATTTCGCCACATCGGCCCGCGCCGCCGCAAAATCCGCATCCCCTTCGCTGGCTGCCGCATAGACCCCGCTCAGCGTCTGCACCTCTGCCGCATGCCGCCCAAACACCGCCTCCATCGCATCCGATATTTCGCCCACTGTCGCCCGCGCCCGCGCTGCCACCACCGCCGCCGCCAGCAGGTTTTCCCCGTCCCGCGCCGCCTGTGTCACCGCTGCCAAGGCTGCCTCACACGCGGCCGTATCCCGCTTTGCCCGCACCACCTTCAGCCGCGCGACCTGTGCATCGCGCACCGCCGCATTGTCGATGTTGCGGATCGACAACTCGCCTTCCTCGGCAAGCCGGTATTTGTTCACCCCGACCACCACTTCCTCACCCCGGTCCACCATGGCTTGCCGCCGCGCAGCCGACTCCTCGATCCGCAGCTTTGGCATGCCTGACGCCACCGCCTTTGTCATGCCACCCAGCGCCTCGACCTCCTCCATCAGTGCCCAAGCCTTGTCCGCCAGTTCCGCCGTCAACGCCTCCACATAATATGACCCCGCCAGCGGATCGACGACCCGCGTCACCCCGGTTTCCTCTTGCAAGATCAGCTGTGTATTCCGCGCAATCCGCGCTGCGAAATCCGATGGCAGCGCCACCGCCTCATCCAAGGAATTCGTATGCAGCGACTGCGTCCCCCCCAGCACCGCCGCCAACGCCTCATAGGCCGTGCGCACCACGTTGTTATAGGGGTCCTGCTCCTGCAAACTGACGCCCGATGTCTGGCAATGCGTCCGCAACATCAGCGACGCAGGATTTTTCGCAGAAAAATCGGACATCACCCGGTGCCACAGTAGCCGTGCTGCCCGCAGCTTGGCCGCCTCCATGAAGAAATTCATGCCGATGGCAAAAAAGAACGACAAGCGCGGCGCGAAATCATCCACCGCCATGCCCCGCGCCAGCGCGCTGCGTACATATTCGCGCCCGTCAGCCAGCGTGAACCCCAGCTCTTGCACAAGGTTCGCGCCCGCCTCTTGCATGTGATAGCCGCTGATGCTGATCGAATTGAACTTTGGCATCTCGGCTGCCGTGTATTCAATGATATCCGCCACCAGACGCATGCTGGGTTCGGGCGGGAAAATATAGGTGTTCCGCACCATGAACTCTTTCAGAATGTCATTCTGAATGGTCCCCGAAAGCGCCGCCCTTGGCACCCCCTGCTCCTCTCCCGCCACGATGAAACAGGCCAAAACCGGAATCACCGCGCCATTCATTGTCATCGACACCGAAACGCGGTCCAGCGGAATGCCGTCAAACAGGATTTTCATATCCTCGACACTGTCAATCGCCACGCCCGCCTTGCCGACATCGCCCACCACGCGCGGATGATCGGAATCGTATCCCCGGTGCGTGGCCAGATCGAACGCCACCGATACGCCCTGCTGCCCCGCCGCAAGGGCCGCGCGGTAGAACGCATTGCTTTCCTCGGCCGTCGAAAACCCTGCATATTGCCGAATCGTCCACGGCCGCCCGGCATACATCGTGGCCTTCACGCCACGCGTAAACGGTGCAACACCCGGCAATCCGGGGTCTGCGGGCGCATCTGCGGCAGTGTAAAGCGGCTTGACGGCAATCCCCTCCAGCGTGTGCCAGGTCAGTTCATCCGGATCGCGCCCGCGCAACTCCCGCGCCGCAAGTGCCCGCCATGCTGCCAGATCATCACTCATCGCCCCACCTTCCCCTGCCCGCATGACTGCCTATATGAAGGGTGAACCCGGAGGCCAAATGAAGACCCTGATCCACGCCCTTGTCATCGCCTTGCTGCCACTGTCTGCGATGGCTGACACAGTTGCAACGCCCCAAGGGCCGGTGCAAGCCGCCGACGTGGTGTTGGTCGACCTGATCTATGTCAGCCGCGCGGTCATCGTGTTTGCCGACAGCCCGAATGACCCCAACTTTGTCCGCCAGATGGCGTTCCTTGCCCACAATCCCGCTGCTCTTGCCGACCGCGATACAGTGCTGATCATCGACACAGACCCCGCCGCACGAACCGAGGCCCGCCTTAAATTCCGCCCGCGTGGCTTTTCGCTGGTGCTGGTCGACAAAGACGGTGCCGCATCCATCCGCAAACCCCTGCCGTGGGAACTGCGCGAAATCACCAATGCCATCGACAAATTCCCCTCACGCCGACAGGAAGTGCTGGAGCGGAACCCGGCGGGGCGCTGAGTTGTGCCACAAGACCCCGCCCCGGACCTGATCCGGGGTCGCAATGCAGACAGGCCGCGCGCCTATTCAAACTCCATGATCACATCATCCACCCGCAGGCTGGCCCCGGCCACTGCGGTGATCTTTTTCACCACGCCCCGCCGTTCCGCCTTCAGGATATTCTCCATCTTCATCGCCTCGACCGTGGCCAAGGCCTGCCCTTCCTGCACTTCGTCGCCTTCGGACACAGCAATGCCAACAATCAGCCCCGGCATCGGACACAAAAGAAAGCGCGATGTATCGGGCGGCGCTTTTTCCGGCATCAGGGCCGCCAATGCCGCCGCCCTTGGCGTGCGTACATAGACCCTCAAATCCGCCCCCCGGTGGCGCAGCCGAAACCCCATCGGGATTTTCGCCACTTTCATCACCAGCGTTTCGTCATCCACCATAAGCCGCGCAAGGGGCTGCCCAGGTGTCCAGTCACTGGTCACACGGCAACGCGCGCCATCTGCAAACACCACGGTTGAGCCAGCCGGATCGGCCACCACCCGGCAAACATGGTCTGCCCCCCCAATCGCCACCACCCAGTCATCACCCACCCGTCGCGTGTGATTGTCCATCGTACCCGAAATCCGCGTCCGCCGGATTTCCGCCACCCGGTTCATCGCCGCCGCAGCCGCAGCCATGCGCCGCAGCGTGCCTGCATCCAGTGTCGCACCCTGAAATCCATCCGGGTATTCCTCGGCAATAAACGCCGTCGTGATATTGCCCGATACAAAGCGCGGATGATCCATCACCGCTGCCACAAACGGCAGGTTATGCCCGATCCCCTCCACCTCGAACGTGTCCAGCGCCACGCGCATTTCCTCAATCGCCGTGGCCCGGTCCGGCCCCCATGTGCACAGCTTGGCGATCATCGGGTCATAGAACATGCTGATCTCGCCGCCTTCAAACACGCCCGTATCATTGCGCACAATGCCACGCGCCGTCGCCCCCTCAACCGGTGGGCGGTAGCGCGTCAGCCGCCCGATGCTGGGCAAGAAGTTGCGATAGGGGTCTTCGGCGTACAGGCGCGATTCCATCGCCCAACCATTGATTTTCAGGTCATCCTGGACAAATGGCAGCGCCTCGCCTGCCGCAACCCGGATCATCTGCTCAACCAGATCAACCCCCGTGATCAGTTCGGTCACCGGATGTTCCACCTGCAATCGCGTGTTCATTTCCAGAAAATAGAACTTGCGGTCGCCGTCCACGATGAATTCCACCGTGCCTGCCGATGTATAGCCCACCGCGCGGGCCAGCGCACAGGCCTGTTCGCCCATCGCGCGGCGTGTGGCGGCATCAAGGAAAGGCGAAGGGGCCTCTTCGATCACCTTCTGGTTCCGCCGCTGAATGGAACATTCGCGTTCGTGCAGATAAACAATATTGCCGTGACTGTCGCCCAACACCTGAATTTCGATATGCCGCGGCTGTGTCACAAACTTTTCAATGAAAATCCGGTCATCACCAAAACTCGCCGCCGCCTCATTTTTGGATGACTGAAATCCCTCTCGCGCCTCGGCATCAGTCCATGCAATCCGCATCCCTTTGCCGCCACCTCCGGCACTGGCCTTGATCATCACCGGATAGCCGATCTGCGTGGCAATCTTTACCGCCTCATCCGCATCCGCAATCAGCCCCATATGCCCCGGCACTGTTGACACGCCCGCCTGCATGGCGATCTTTTTCGAGGTGATCTTGTCGCCCATCGCCTCAATCGCCTTTGACGGCGGGCCGATGAACACCACACCCGCCGCTTCCAACGCTGCTGCGAAATTGCGGTTTTCACTCAGGAAACCATAGCCCGGATGCACGGCCTGCGCGCCCGTGGCCTTGACTGCCGCCATGATCTTGTCGATCACGATATAGGACTGTGCCGCAGGGGACGGGCCGATATGCACCGCCTCATCCGCCATGCGCACATGCAGCGCACCCCGATCAGCATCGGCATACACCGCCACCGTTTTGATCCCCATTTTGCGCGCCGTCTTGATCACGCGGCAAGCAATCTCGCCCCTGTTAGCGATCAGAATCTTGTCAAACATCGTGGCCCCCCTGCATGAAAAAACCACGCAAGGCGGTTGGCCCTGCGTGGTCTTGATGTAGTCCTGTTAGCCCGCAGGCTGTGTGATCAGTAACCTTGCTGGCATCCCAACGTGCCGGGCGCATAGCAGGACGCCGCCCCGCCAAGTGCGCCAAGTGCAGCACCTGCGACGATGTTTTCGTCCAGCGCATCGGCAATGACGACCCCGGCAAGCGCGCCGCCCACACCGCGCGTGGCCGGGTCTTGCAAGCAGCCCGCAAGGGACATGGTTGCCAGTCCAACAAAGAGAATGGATTTGATCTGCATCGGTTTCTGCCTCGTGTTCGTGTTTTTATTGGTTCGATTATGGCAACAAACCGGGCGTGGGAAAAGCCAATTTGGCGTGACTTATCCACATGCGCGACAAACTGCGCGGCCTTTGCCACAGGATGGGCCACAGGATGGGCCACAGGACATATACAGAAAAAGGGCCTGATCCGCGCAGGATCAGGCCAAAAGATAGGGGAAGGGTAACAGTTCACACAGATCGGGCCCGGCGTCGCAGTCGCATGACCGATGCGAACAGTGTCACCCGCCGCCCCACCCACTGCAAAACCTTTTTGACGCAGCGGCAACCCATGCGCAAAGCCTTGCCAGTTTTGCACTGCGGGTGGCGGTTTCATGCCTAATCGTCATCCTCATCATCCCAGTCATAAACCGGGGCATTGGCCGAAAACACCGCAGGAAAGGCCGCCTCGGCGCGCTTTGCATCTATCCGCAGCAGGGCGTCATAGCTTTCCGCATCGAACGGGTCATCGGCGGGTACCACTTCGCGCCCGAACAGCCATGACAGCCGCCCCGCATCCAGATTGCCACGCTCAAACGGGTCTTCACCAAACTGCGCCCACAGGGCCGCCATGAACCCCTCATCTGCCAACTTGTCTGAATGCTTGCGATCGCGGAAACGTTCACGCTTGACCAGTTTTGTAGCGCCCTTTTTCATGTTGGCGCGGCGGATAACAAATTGAAAATCGGTGCCGGGAAGACGGCCGGGAAAACCGCGATGTTTGATCATGTCTGCCTCCGGCAGCTTGCAGACGTGTCAGCAGACAGAAAAAGGGCGGGCCGGGGCATTGCCCCAAAGGCCCGCCCGATCAGGTTACTTGTACTTGCCGGTGTAGGTTGGTTCAACCGTAACCGCTGGCTCGTCCACATAAACCACTTCTTCTTCCTTGGGCGCACAAGCTGCGGCGAACGCCACAAGACCCAGTGCCAGAATAATCTTCGTGCTCTTCGACATCCTCTACTCCTTAGTTCTTCATTCAGGACCTGGGCGCAACCATTGCCCCCCCGCCCTGTGTGCGAGGTTAAGACCGCTTGGGTTCGGCCTGGGCAAACCATAGCCCATGCCCCCCGGTTTTGACACGCACCAAGCACCAAAGGCACCGCCTGTGATGTGGAAGTCGCAATCGCGTGATCGGATGAAGAACGATCCGCAACATATTGTGCCTGCATCAATAAATCTCCCAGATGCAGGCATCGTTTTCCATCCGGTACGCCTCAAAATACTGCACGGCATCGGGGGCAGCTTCGCCAAAAGGGCGCGCCGCATCAGACAGTGAGATGATGATCTGCTGCGGAACAGGGCCAAAATCCGTGACGCGCGGGGCAGCAAAGCTGTCGCACAGCGCCTGCATGTCGGCCAGCGCCGTCTCCAGATCCAGCCCCGCCAGACCCGGCGCAACAAAGCGGAACCGCAAGGTCAGCCCCTGCGCGCCTGGCACGTTCCAGATGACCTCTTGCAGGGTCACCGCCTGCCCTGATGGCACCGGCACCAGATCATCACTGCCCATGCCCGCAAGCGCACCCTCTTTTACCGGCTCCATTCCACTGTCCTGTCTGCCCCGCATCACAGCGGAATATTATCGTGCTTTTTCCACGGGTTCGATTGCTTTTTCGTGCGCAGGCTTGCAAAGGCCCGCGCCACCCGGCGGCGCGTTGACTGGGGCATGATCACCTCATCAATAAACCCGCGTTCTGCCGCCACGAATGGGTTGGCGAACCGGTCTTCATATTCCTTGGTCCGCGCCGCGATCTTGGCCGCATCGCCCAGTTCGCTGCGATACAGAATTTCTGTCGCCCCTTTTGCCCCCATCACCGCCACCTCGGCCGTGGGCCAAGCATAATTGAAATCGCCCCGCAGATGTTTGGATGACATCACCACATAGGCCCCGCCATAGGTTTTGCGCGTCACCACTGTGACCTTGGGCACCGTCGCCTCGGCATAGGCAAACAGCAGTTTCGCGCCGTGCTTGATAACCCCCCCCAGCTCCTGCTGCACCCCCGGCAGGAACCCCGGCACATCCACCAGCGTCAGGATCGGAATTTCAAACGCATCACAAAACCGCACGAACCGCGCCGCCTTGCGGCTGCTGTCAATATCCAGACATCCCGCCAGCACCATTGGCTGATTGGCCACCACCCCTACCGTCTGCCCTTCGAGCCTGATGAAACCCGTGATGATATTGCCCGCAAACGCCGCCTGAATTTCAAAGAAATCCCCCTCATCGGCGATCTTCAGGATCAGCTCCTTCATATCATAGGGCTGGTTCGGGTTGTCCGGGATCAGCGTATCAAGGCTGGGCTCCACCCGTGCCGGATCATCAAAGAACGGGCGCACCGGTGCCTTTTCGCGGTTGTTCAGCGGCAGAAAGTCAATCAGCCGCCGCGCCTCGGCCAGCATTTCCACATCATTTTCAAAAGCGCCGTCCGCCACCGATGATTTGCGCGTATGGGTGACCGCACCGCCCAATTCCTCTGCACTCACCACCTCATTCGTGACTGTTTTCACCACGTCCGGGCCGGTCACGAACATATAGCTGCTGTCCTTCACCATAAAGATGAAATCCGTCATCGCAGGTGAATACACAGCACCCCCCGCGCATGGCCCCATGATCAGGCTGATCTGCGGAACCACGCCCGATGCCATCACATTGCGCTGAAAAATCTCACCATAGGCCGCCAATGACCCCACGCCTTCCTGAATGCGCGCGCCGCCACTGTCACACATGCCAATCACCGGCGCGCCGTTCTGAATGGCCATGTCCATGACCTTGCAGATCTTGGCCCCATGCGTTTCTGACACGCTGCCACCGAACACCGTGAAATCCTGCGCAAACACATAAACCATGCGGCCGTTGATCGTGCCCCAGCCCGTCACCACCCCGTCCCCCGGCGTTTTCGAATCCGCCATGCCGAAATCCACCGCGCGGTGGGTCACGAACATGTCGAACTCTTCAAAACTGCCCTCGTCCAGCAACAGCTCTATGCGTTCGCGCGCCGTCAGCTTGCCCTTGGTGTGCTGCGCATCGGTACGCGCCTGCCCGCC
>JAYUZO010000221.1:0-11634 GCA_043751715.1 Rhodobacterales bacterium
CGCATTCCCTTTCATGTTGGCGTCTAACCCACCCATCATCTTGCCCCGCATCTCCGCGTCCACCAGCCCCGCCACCATCGGATGTATCCGCAGATCGCCTTCCTTGACCACCTGCCGAAAGTTCGCGATCACCTGCCCGGTCGCCTTGGCATCGGGGGCGATCACATCCAGCAGCCAGTTCACCTCGCCCGATTGCCAATCCTCGGCCTTCAGGCGGATCGGGAAGGTGCCGGTCTTGAAGTGTGACGTGATTTTCAGGTTTGCCTCCGGTCAAAGACGCAGCCGTGCGTCAAGCCTTACCGGAAAGCATAGATTTCCCTTGGTTGCCGATCAATGCCCGCCAAAGGGCCCTACCCGCGCAATTCGCCCGTCACATCCACCGGCCCCACGGAACCCCGCAGTTTGGCGCGGTAGATCACAAGGCTTTCCACCACGCGCATCACATAGGTGCGGGTTTCGGTGAAGGGGATGGTTTCGACCCAGTCGATCACATCCACATTGGGATCACGCGGATCGCCAAATTCCGTCGCCCACCGCCGGGGCCGGCCCGGCCCTGCGTTATAGCCTGCGGCGATCATCGCCACCGATGGGCCGAATTCATCAATCAGCACGCGCAGATAGGCCGCCCCTTTGGCCACGTTATAGGCCGGGTCGCTGGTCAGGCGGTCCACGCTGAACGCCAGCCCGGTTTCATCGGCCATCATCTCGGCCGTGCCGGGCATCACCTGCATCAACCCGCGCGCGCCTGCCGGGCTGATGACCGTGGGTTCAAATTCGCTTTCGCGCCGGGCGATGGACAGCGCCAGCGCGCGGCTGACCGGTAGCCCGTCAGGCACCATCGCAGGCACCGGGAAATACGCACGCGGCAGGATGATGCCGCGTTCGGCGGCAGCCTTGGCCACCAGCAGCGCGATATGGGGCTCATCCATCGCCAGCGCCATGTCGGCCAGCTGATCCAGTTCCTGCGCATTCAGGCTTTCGCCGAGGTGCAGGACGAACCGTTTGGCCAGCGTCCTGTCACCCGCCGCCAGCAGCAGTTGTGCTGCCTGCAACACGCTGTCATTGGCGAAACTCGCCTGCCGCCAGTCCGCGGGCCGCGCATCCGAAAGCAGGCCTGCGTCCAGCGGCAGGCCCAGACGCTGCGCCGCCAACTGCCCGTAATAGGCCGTCATGTGCCGTGCCGCCGCACGGTAGGCGGTTTCGGCCACCGCATCATTTCCTGCAGCCTCGGCCGCGCGGCCCTGCCAGTACAGCGCGCGCGACAGGCTGATGGGGGTAACCACCGCCGATTGCAGTCGGGTGAAATGCATCAGCGCCGTCGCCGGATCACCCAATTTGCGCAGCGCGATAAAGCCTGCCAGAAACTCCAGATCCACAAAATCAGCGCCATCCGTCAACTGGTGGCTGGCCGCCACACGGTACGCCTCGGCCCCGCGCCCCGCCCGCATCAGTAGGCGCGCCAGAACGGCGCGGCGGTCGGCCCACGCCTCGGGCTGGCCAAGGCTGGCGGCACTGGCAGAGCGTTCAATGATCAGCGCCAGCGCATCATCCGTGCGGTCCTTGCGCATGCGCCAGATGAACCGGTCACGCGCAAGGCCCGCGTCATTGGCCACCGACGCTGGCAGCGCTGACACAAGGGCTGACGCATTCGCCGCCTCGGCCTGCAATGCCATGCGTGCCTGCGCAAGTCTGGCCGTATCGGCAGACACCAGCGGCAGCATGCGGGCCACCTCGCCCTCGCGGTCACCATCCCACAGCAGGCGGTCAAGCCGCACATCATGGGCGGGTTTCAGTGCATCGCCAAACATATCCAGCAGCAGCACCTGTTCGGCGGCCGGGAAGGGCAGTTCCGTCCAGGCCCGCAGCGCCTCGGCCACGGCTTCGGTCTGCATGCCCTGTGCCTGATATGCGCGGATCAGCGCCAGTGCACCCACCGCCGTTTCCGGCTTTTGCCCGCCGAAATAGCCAATCACACGGGCCGGATCGGTAGAGCGCGCCACCGCCACCTCACCCTTTTCATGCACAAGCGGCAGGCCTGGCCAAGTGGCACGGCGTACAAGAAAAGCCTCATATTCGCCCAAGCGCCCGTCGCCCGCGCGCAGGCGGTGCCATTCCACCAGATCGCGCGCAATGTCACCGGATACCGCCCGCGCCGCGCCATCCCAATCGGCCACCGACACAAGGCGCAATGCTGTGCGCATGTCATCTGCGGCATCAGCAAAGGCCGCAGGGGCAAAGGCCGGGGGCGCAAAGGTGATTGTCAGGGCAAGGATCAGGGCTTTCATCCCAGCCTTTTGCCGCAAGCCTGAAACGCGTTCAACCAACGATCCTGTCAGTGCACGCGTTCTTGGCAAAACCTTGCAGGGCAGATAACAGAGCCGGGCAACAACACCTAAAGGAGTCGTGTCATGTTCAAAGGGTCTTTCCCCGCGCTGATCACGCCGTTTCAAAACGGCGCAGTGGATTTTGACACGCTGAAAAAGCTGGTCGACTGGCATGTGGCAGAAGGCAGCCATGGCTTAGTCCCGGTTGGCACCACGGGCGAAAGCCCGACGCTAACGCATGCCGAACATGGCGCGGTGATTGCAGCGGTGGTCAAGGCAGCAGCCGGGCGCGTGCCGGTGATTGCGGGGGCGGGGTCGAACAACACCGCCGAAGGCATTGATCTGATCCGCCATGCAGGGTCAGTGGGGGCGGATGCGGCACTGGTGGTGACGCCCTATTATAACAAGCCCACCCAGGCCGGGCTGATTGCGCATTACACCGCCCTGCATGATGCCAGCGCTCTGCCAATCATCATCTACAACATTCCGGGGCGGTCTGTGGTGGACATGTCGCCCGAAACCATGGGTGCGCTGGCAAAACTGCCGCGTATCGTGGGCGTCAAGGATGCCACGGGCAAGATCGAACGCGTGTCGATGCAGCGCATGACATGTGGCGCTGATTTCGTGCAGCTGTCGGGTGAGGATGCCACGGCGCTTGGCTTTAACGCGCATGGCGGTGTGGGCTGCATTTCCGTCACCGCCAATGTCGCGCCGCGCCTGTGCGCGGAATTCCAGCAGGCGACGCTGGCCGGCGATTACGCCCGCGCGCTGGAGTATCAGGACAGGCTGATGCCGCTGCACGAGGCGATCTTTATCGAGCCGGGTCTGGTGGGGGCCAAATACGGCCTGTCGCTGCTGGGTCATTGCGCGCAAGAGGTGCGCCTGCCGCTGGTGGGGCTGACCGATGGCACGAAAGACCGCATCAAGGCCGCCATGGTGCATGCGGGCCTGTTGAACTGAGGCCCCGCAGTCGAAAGATTGTAACCTTTGGCTTGATTTGCATCACATGCCTTGCGGCCGGTCTGGTGCTGCGCGCGCAGTTTCAGGGCGCACCAGACCGTGCAAAAGCGGCTGCCGCGATGTTTGAAGACTGGTGTATCAGCCGTCTTCATGGCAAGAATCGGGTGCCCGGCCCCGCGCTTGATCATATTTGGGGGTGGTCGGACGATGCAGTCTAGATGGATGCAGAAACGCGAATATAGCTAAGGCTAAGCGACCGCACCTGTGGCGTCGTGGATGATCCTGAACCGATGAGCGTCGCAGAACGCGAGCAATTTCTGGATATTGTTTCAGAAAAAATAATGTCATGGGCCCCGATGCTCAGTGCAGACGCTGGCGTTGTCCCTGAATATGATGAAAGCAAGAGTTGGACATCGGATCACGCCCTTGGTGATCCGCTGCGTTGGGGGATAATTCTTATGCGGGCAGAAAGCCACGGACCCGGATCGTCTACGTTCCTCAGCCTTGCCTTGCCTGCAGACCCAAACCGGTGAGTTTCGCGGCTCTTGACCCCAATGCCCGCGGCGCTGTCTTTATGGTGGCGGCCATGGCGGGTTTTGCCGTTGAAGACATGTTCCTGAAGGCCGCCACCCGCCTGATGCCGGTGGGTGAGGTCATCACCTTGTTCGGCATCTGTGGCATGATTGCCTTTGTGGCTTTGGCCCGGCGGCAGGGTGACCGCGCGCTATCTGCGGCCATGTTGTCACGCCCAATGGTTATCCGGTCCGGCTTTGAAATCACCGGGCGGTTGTTTTATGCGCTGGCCATCGCACTGACCCCGCTTTCCGTCGCCTCGGCCATATTGCAGGCCACGCCTTTGGTTGTGGTCGCAGGCGCCGCCGTACTGTTTGGCGAAACGGTGGGCCTGCGGCGGTGGCTGGCGATCATCGCGGGCTTTGCCGGGGTGCTGTTGATCATCCGTCCCGGACTTGCCGGTTTTGATGTGCTGTCCCTGCTGACGGTGATTGGCCTGATCGGCTTTGCCGGGCGCGATCTGGCCACGCGCGCCGCCCCACCTGCAATGTCAAACATGCAACTCGGCGTCGCGGGCTTTGCCATGCTGACCATCGCCGGGATCATCATTCTGCTGGTCAACGCCGACTACCGCCTGCCATCCGCCATCGGCCTTGGCCTGACCTTGTGTGCAACCCTGTTTGGCGTGCTGGCCTATACTGCGCTGACCGCCGCCATGCGCACCGGCGACGTGTCTGCCGTAACCCCGTTCCGCTATACCCGCCTGCTGTTCGCGTTGATCCTTGGTGCCACAATCTTTCACGAGCGTCCCGATGCGCTCACGCTGATCGGCAGTGCCATTGTGGTGGCCAGCGGCATTTATGTGCTGACGCAAAACCGCAGCACCTGATTCGCCCCAGGTTCGCCATTGCACGATAAGATACTGTTTTATTTAACTTTATAGGTTAACGCCACATGAACGCCTTCAAGTTGTGGCGACAAGGGTGGTTTGCGGCGGGCGTGTGTTTCCATTGCCCGACCAGTGCCACAATCAGGCCACAAAGGTGTCTGGAAAATGGCAAAATCCGGGTGCGAACTGGGCACATGGCCAACCCGGCCGCCACAATTCAAACCCGCCCAGAAAGGCCAGATCATGTTCCAGAACGATTTTTCCCGCCTGAACGCCACCCCCGTTTTCGCCGCCAACCGCAGCGCCATGCCCGTGGGCACCGGCCTGTTGGCCAGCACCATGGTTGAAACCGCCAAGGGCTGGCAGCGCGCCGAAAGCCTGCGTTTGGGTGAAAGCCTTTACACGGTGGACGGTGGCCTTGCCCCCGTGCTGGGCCTTGATCGCCAATGGCTGGCACCACAGCCTGATCTGCACACGGTGCAGGTGCCCGGCGGCACGCTGGACAATGATGATGACCTGATCCTGCTGTCAGGCCAGATGCTGCTGCTGGACACAATGGGTGACCGCATGCTGCCCGATGCGGCACTGGTGCTGATCCCGGCCACAGCGCTGATCGGCTGGCGCGGCTGCACGCGCGCCGCACTGGCCCGCAAGACCGAGGTGATCACGCCGCTGTTTGCCGCAGAAGAGATTGTGTATGCCAACGCAGGCAGCATGCTGCGCTGCCCCGGTATTGCCGAGGGCGCACATGCCGCCATTGCATCAGATTTCACCCGCCTTGATCTGCGGCAGGCCTGGGCGCTGCTGGCACGGCTGGATGGCGGGCCTTCTGGCGGTCAGGCGGCGCGCTTGGTGGCCTGAGGACGTGGCCATAGCCACCGCTTTGACTTTGCGCGCGTGGTCGCCTATCTGCAGGCGATCATGGTGCAACATTCCGACCCCAATTCAAAACTGATCGCGGAAAATCGGCGGGCGCGCTTTGATTACCACATCGAAGATGACATCGAAGCCGGTATCATCCTTGAAGGGTCCGAGGTCAAATCCCTGCGCAAAGGCGGGTCCAACATCGCCGAAAGCTATGCAAGCGTTGAGGGTGGCGAGTTGTGGCTGATCAACGGCTATATCGCGCCTTATGTGCAGGCCAAGATGTTTGGCCACGAAGAACGCCGTCGACGCAAGCTGCTGGTTTCACGTAAACAATTGGCGCGTTTGTGGAATGCAACGGCACGCGAAGGCATGACGATCGTGCCGATCCGGATGTATTTCAACGACCGTGGCATCGTGAAGCTGAAGATCGGGATCGCCAAGGGCAAAAAGCTGGCCGACAAGCGTGAAACATCGGCCAAACGCGATTGGGACAGGCAAAAACAGCGCCTGCTGAAACACGGTGCCCGCGGGTAAGCTGCGCAAAAATCAATCAATTTGTTGAAGGCGGCGCGGCAACCTGTCACAGTCTTGTGACTGGCAGGGTGCAAACCGCAACCCGCAAGCCAGAAAAACAGCCGGGAAACACCCCGGCAGGGAACTGGACGTAGGGAGTAAACAGTATGGAACAGATCATCATTCAACTGATTTCGGGTGCCGTGGGTGGCAACGTGATCGGCAAAGTGCTGAAAAATCTTGACCTTGGCACGCTTGGCAATTCGCTGGCGGGTATTGTCGGGGGCGGCCTTGGCGGGCAGCTTCTGGGTATGATGGGTGCGGGCGGTGATGTAGGCGCCGGCATGGATATCGGTTCGATCCTGTCTTCCGTCGCCTCGGGCGGCGTGGGCGGTGGCGTGCTGATGGCGGTCATCGGCGTTGTGAAAAAGATGATGGCCAAGGGCTGATTGTCATGTGGGGCCGGGGGCAAATACCCCCGGCCCCTGCAGTTTGGCTTGCGTCACGCACGCCTGCCCGCTAAGCCCGAACGGTGCCTGATGCGGAGCCTTGCCCATGCCCCCTGCAATGACAGATGACCCGAAAACGCTGGTTTCGACCGCATGGCTGGCGGCACATCTGAAAGACCCCGATCTGCGCATTCTGGATGCCAGCTGGTATCTGCCGGATGCAGGCCGCAACGCGCGGGCCGAATATGATGCAGGCCACATTCCCGGCGCACGGTTTTTCGACATCGACGATCAAAGCGATCAGCGTTCAGCCCTGCCGCATATGGCACCACCGCCGGAAAAGTTCATCAGCCGGATGCGCGCGATGGGCGTCGGCGACGGGCATCAGGTGGTGATTTATGATGGCGCGGGGCTGTTTTCGGCAGCGCGCGTCTGGTGGACGTTCCGCCTGATGGGCAAGGTGGATGTGGCCGTGCTGGATGGCGGTCTACCCAAATGGCAGGCCGAAGGGCGCGCGGTGGAAGACATGCCACCCATCATCCGGGACCGGCACATGACGGTGCAGCGGCAGGCAGCGTGGGTCAAGGATGTGACACAGGTGGCCAATGCGGCTAAACTGGGGGCGGCGCAGATTGTGGATGCGCGGGGGGCTGCACGGTTTGCAGGCGAGGTGCCGGAACCGCGTGCAGGCCTGCGGTCGGGCCATATTCCGGGGGCAAGGTCACTGCCCTATACGCAGCTTCTGGCCGCGGATGGCACATTGAAACCGTTGCCCGCGCTGCGCGATGCCTTTTGGGCGGCGGGTGTTGATCTGGCACAGCCTGTGATCACATCCTGCGGGTCTGGGGTGACGGCGGCGATCCTGTCATTGGCGCTGGAACGGCTGGGGCACAAAAACCATGCGCTGTATGACGGGTCATGGGCGGAATGGGGCATGTATGATGATCTTCCCATTGCAAAAGGCCCGGCTTTACAGAAAGGCCCGGCGGTATAAGCCATGCTCGAAACACTGCACCCCCAACCCACCGACAAGATCCTGACCTTGATCCAGCTGTTCAAGGATGATCCGCGCAGCGTGAAAATCGACCTTGGCGTTGGCGTTTACAAAGATGCCACGGGCCTGACACCGGTGATGCGGGCCGTAAAGGCCGCAGAAAAACAACTGTGGCAGGTAGAGGTGACCAAAACCTATACCGGCCTTGCGGGTGATCCGGCCTATAATACCGCGATGGTCGACATGATCCTGGGTGCGGGTTTTGCCGACCGGGCCGCATCGGTGGCCACACCGGGGGGCACCGGGGCGATCCGGCAAGCGTTAGAGCTGATCCGGCTGGCATCGCCCAATGCCACGGTCTGGCTCAGCGATCCGACATGGCCGAACCACCCGTCGATCATCACATATCTGGGCATGCGGGCGGCTACCTATCGCTACTTTGATACAGCCACAGGCGGCATTGATTTTGCCGGGCTGATGGCCGATCTGGCAGGGGTCCAGGCGGGCGATGCGGTGCTGCTGCACGGCTGTTGCCACAACCCGACCGGGGCAAATCTGGATGCGGCCCAATGGGCGGCGGTGGCCGATGTGCTGTTGGCGCGCGGGGCGATACCGTTTGTCGACCTCGCCTATCAGGGCTTTGGTGATGGGCTGGAGGCAGATGTGGCGCCCACGCGGATGCTGGCCATGCGGTTTCCCGAAATGCTGATTGCGGCAAGTTGTTCCAAGAACTTTGGCATTTACCGTGAACGCACCGGCGTGCTGATTGCCCTTGGCGATGCCACGCGGCGGGCGATCACCCAAGGCAACCTTGCCTTTCTGAACCGGCAGAACTTCAGCTTTCCGCCCGATCATGGCGCACGTCTGGTGACGATGATCCTGCAGGATGCCACCCTGCGCGCCGACTGGATGGCGGAACTGGAAGAGGTGCGCCTGAACATGCTGCACCTGCGTCAGGCGCTGGCGGATCAGCTGCGCCTTGCCACCAATTCCGACCGGTTCGATTTCGTGGCGCATCATCGCGGCATGTTCAGCCGTCTGGGCCTGACCGAAGCACAGGTCGAACGGCTGCGCGCTGAACACGGGATTTACATGGTCAGCGACAGCCGCATCAACATTGCCGGGCTGAACGCAGCCACCGTACCCGTACTGGCCGCTGCAGTGGCGGGTGTGATCGGCTAGGGGCGGTTGGCGCGCACCGCTACCGCCGCACCTGACACGGCCACCATGGCCATGCCGATCAGGGCCAACCCGTCAGGCACATGGGCAAATACCAACCAGCCCAGAATACCGGCCCACATGATATGCAGATAATTGACCGGCGCCAGAACTGACGCCGCGGCTTCGCGGTAGGCGGCGGTAAACAGCAGATGCCCGGCCGTGGCCAACACGCCAAGCGCTGTCATCCACACCCAGCCCATCGCATCGGGCATCTGCCCCGGCCCGGTGAACAGCGCCAGCCCGGCAAACACCACCACCCCCACCAGCGCCGTGGTGAACACCATGGCAGGCATGCTTTCCGTGCGGGCCAGACTGCGCGTCAACAGATGGTAGGCCGCGGCAAAACCGGCGTTTATCAGTGACAGCACCACGCCAACCGGATCAAGCCCACTGCCCGGCCGCATGATCAGCAGCACGCCCGCAAAGCCGCACATGGCCCCGATCCAGCCTGCATGCGTGACCTTTTCCCCCATCAGCCGCCCGGCTGCCAACATCACGATGAACGGGGCAAGATAAACAATGGCTGCCGTTTCGGCCACCGGCATTACCCGCAGCGCCAACCCCATGGTCAGTGATCCCGCCGCAAGACACAGCCCGCGCAGAATAACCAGACCCGTGCGTTGGGTGCGCCACAGGCCCGCGCCGTGCCGTGGCCCAAGCACGGCCGCCAACAGACACAGGTTGATGCCATACCGCACCGCCATGAAAAACGGCACCGCATACAACAGTGCCAGATGCTTGCCCACCACATCGGATGCCGCAAACAGCAGCGTGGCAATCACCACAAGGGCCACGCCTTTCAAGGTATTCTGCGCTATCGGCAGGCTGGCATCGGCCACGGCGTGTTCCTTGTATGCGCTGCGCATCCTGGCAATCCGTGTGGCGGCGACCAACCAAATCATGCGCCCCGCACAAACAGGAACGGCCCGCGGGATATAACCCCCACGGACCGTATTCTGTGCGCCTTCAGCTCAAGGGGCCACCCTGCGGCGGCCCCTTTTATACGATCACATGTTATAGGCGCTTTCGCCATGCGAGGTTTGGTCCAAACCTTGCCGTTCATCATCCGCCGATGGGCGCAGGCCAAACACAGCCTTGATGATGTAGAACAGCACCGCAGAAACGACTGCCGTCCAGACCACCGTCACCGCCACTGCCTGTACCTGAATCCACACCTGACCAGCCATGTCATAGGCACCTGCAACAGCCGGGAACACAGTATAGTCAAACCAGCCCTGACCACCCAGCGCCGGATCGGCCACGATGCCGGTACCGATGGCACCAACGATGCCACCTACGCCATGCACCCCAAAGACATCCAGGCTGTCGTCATAGCCAAAAGCCTTTTTCACCGTCGAGACAAAGATGTAACAGATTGGTGAGACGATCAGACCCAGCGCCAGCGCACCCATTGGCGAGGCAAAGCCTGACGCCGGGGTGATTGCAACCAGACCGGCAACGGCACCTGTCACTGCACCCAGCACCGATGGGCGGCCATGGCGCAGCTGTTCAACAATGCTCCAGGACAGAGTCGCCGCAGCGGTAGCCACAAAGGTGTTCAGGAACGCCAGCGCCGTGATCCCGTTCGATTCCAGGTTTGAACCGGCGTTAAATCCGAACCAGCCAACCCACAGCAGCGCCGCACCTACCATCGTCAGCGTCAGCGAATGTGGTGGCATCGGTTCCTTGTTGAAGCCAATGCGCTTGCCCACGATCAGACAACCGACCAGACCTGCCACACCAGCGTTGATGTGCACAACCGTGCCACCGGCAAAGTCCAGCGCACCCCAGCCCCAGAGCAGACCCTTGTCATTCGCAAAGTCAGGCACCGCCAGAAAATCCGGTCCGGCCCAGAACCACACCATATGGGCGATCGGGTAATAGGCCAGCAAAAGCCAACCCACGACAAACACCATCAGCGGCCAGAACTTGATGCGTTCGGCAAAGGCACCGACGATCAGCGCAGGTGTGATACAAGCAAAGGTCATCTGGAATATGACAAAGGCATATTCCGGGATATAGACATTGTTCGAGAATGTTGCCGCGTAGGTGCCCGTCGTGACACCCGAAAGAAACGCCTTGGACAGGCCGCCGATGTAGGGGCTGCCCGCCGTGAACGCGAGGCTATAACCCACCGCCACCCACATAATCGCCGCAATCGACACGATCATGAACACCTGCATCAGCAGGCTGAGCATGTTTTTCGTGCGCACAAGGCCGCCATAAAACAACGCCAGCGCCGGGATCGACATCATCAGCACCAGTGCCGATGACACCAGCATCCAGGTTGTATCACCCTTGTCCACCATCGTCGCCATCTGCTCCACAGACGGGTTCAGCACCGGCCCTGCAGCCTCTTGCGCCCATGCCGGCAGGCAGGCCAGCGTGGTCGCTGCAAGCGCCCCTGGCCCCGCGTATTTGCTCATCGTTGTCATCGGTTGGTTTCCCCTTCCCCGCACGCTGTCACAGCGCATCATCATTGGTTTCGCCCGTACGCACGCGCACGGCATGTTCGACATCGACCACGAAAATCTTGCCGTCCCCGATCTTGTCGGTCTTGGCTGTCCGCGCGATGGTATCGACCACCTGATCAGCCAGCGCATCGCTGACCACGATTTCCAGCCGCACTTTCGGCACGAAATTCACCGCATATTCCGCGCCACGGTAGATTTCCGTATGGCCCGACTGGCTGCCAAAGCCCTTGATTTCCGTCACCATCATGCCGCGCACGCCGATCGTGGTCAGCGCTTCGCGGACCTCTTCCAGCTTGAACGGTTTGATTGCTGCAATGATGAGTTTCACGTTGCTCCCCTTACCTTAGGCAGACGCCCGTGACTGGACGCTTGGCCGACATCAGGGGTGGGCCGCGCCCGACAAACAAGGAAACAGCGGTGCAAATCAGCC
>JAYUZO010000222.1:0-7496 GCA_043751715.1 Rhodobacterales bacterium
TGGTGCCCGCCTGAAAAAGGTTGAAAACCTCGCCGCCAACACCGATTGCACCGCCCTGCCGCCCACCGCCAATGCCACCACCTATTTCGGCGGCGTCGAAGTGCGCAACTGGCTGGTGCCCGGCCAAGAGGTCGTGCTGACCTACCCCCATCCCGCCATCAAGCTGACGAATGGCGTCGCCAGCTTCCTGCACCGCGATCACCTCGGTTCCGTCCGCGCCATCACAAATGCCACCGGTGCCAAGGTCGAAAGCGCCGTCTACAAACCGTTCGGCGCGCAGACAGAGT
This sequence comes from Rhodobacterales bacterium, assembly GCA_043751715.1. Lineage (GTDB taxonomy): Bacteria > Pseudomonadota > Alphaproteobacteria > Rhodobacterales > Rhodobacteraceae > JAAFHS01. Next base: position 288 of record JAYUZO010000222.1, read on the forward strand.
TCGTCCAACCCGGCCTCACCACCCCCGAAAGCAAGGGCTGGATCGGTGAGCGTTACGACGCCGACGCAGGCCTGCAATACCTGAACGCCCGCTACTACGACCCCGTGCTGGGCATGTTCCTGCAGCCGGACTGGTGGGAGGTGCTGCAGCCGGGGGTCGGGACGAACCGGTTCAGCTATAGCTTCAACGATCCGGTGAATTTGAGCGATCCGAATGGAAACTGTGTTTGGGATGCCTGCATCACCGAAGCAACGCTAACATACGCTCTAGGCGCGGCAATAGTTGCATATATCATTACCGACACCGCGGATAATGGAGTACCGGACGGGTCGTTACTGATCACTACGATCGAAAATTTCGACGTCGGTCAAGAAGGGTTCACTCCGACTCCCAGTGAACCAACTGTTCTGAGCAGTCCGATTGACGAAGGTCCTTCAATCACAGTCGAGGGCATGTCTTCCGAGGTTGAATCGGGACCAATCGTCCTCGCAGATCCAATACAAGACGACTTTTTTGGTAACACAGTGTATGCTGGGCAGACTGGCTCGTACGAAATTTACGTCAACGACCCGGAAGGAAAACAGTTTGTATACGTAGGTAAGGGACCAGAAGAGCGTATGCGAGCTTCGATGCGGCGATTGGATGGCCAGGGATTTGAGGTTATCGATAAACTGTGGGAAGCTGCGCCGAGCCCGCGCGAGGCTTTTAAAGATGAGGATAGGCGGATTGAATCTCTTTCTGGCGGCGATGGGGTAGGGTCCGGATACTTGCTAAATGAAAGGAACTCGCCCGGAAAAAGGTATCGCGAGGAAGATGATGACTAATTCACTAGGATATGATGACCTGCTTCGTGAAAATAGCGCAATGTTGGAAAGGCTGAAAACTCGTCACGACATAAGCGGGAGCCGTACTATCGAGATTCAGGCCTCATTCAAAGATCGGCAGACTGCCCTCGAAGCAAGGGCATCAATTAAGGCAGCTCACGAAATTCCAAAAGGGGTCATCCTTGTAGTATCTCGGATCGCCCAACAAGATGGCAGTCAGACTGTTGACCTACAATTCGACCTTCAGGCGGTTCCAACGGCAGGGTTGATTACGAAGTATGAAGCGATGCTAAAGGAAGCCGCCGCAAAATTTGCAGGTGGGGGAACGAGCTGGATGATCCATCCCTAAGTCAGCCTTAAGGTGGGGCAAACACAGATAATCTCTGAAGCAAGCTGTAGGGTGCGCATTTTGCGCACCATTATGTGAACATCTCATTCGCCCCAAACGTTAACGAACCCCTGATTTCGCATCCTATCCAATTGAAATAAAACGACAAAAATGATTTCCCTTCATGAGACACGCCTTTTCACCCCACCCATAACTTCGCTGCCAACCGCCGCTGCCCCCCTTCCGCGGCGCAACCAGCCCCCGCGCATTCTCAACAGGGCGCGATCAGCAACTCCAGCGCCAGCACCCAGCAGGGTGGCTGCCAACCCACCACCCCCAACCCGCGGCAAAACCGCCCAAAGCCCCGATTCGCGCCCAAAGGTTAACGCCCCCGCACCCCACCGGGCGTCGGGGTGGTTTCTGTATCAGGTATGGCCCTTTTCCATACCCTTAACCTCTCATTAACCCGCCCCATTAACACAGCGTTCCCAACGGCTTGCACAGCCTGCCTCACGGCTTAAGCCCCGGTCCATAACTCCGCCGCCAACCGCCGCTCCCCCACCCCCGTCCCACCACAAACCGCACAGCCCGCCCCTGCGCATTCCCCACAGGGCGTGATCTGCAATTCCTGCCCCAGCACCCCGCGCAGCACATCGCGCACCAAAAACTCCGGTACCCCCAAATCCACCAACCGCGTCACCGCCCCTGCCGCTGCATGGGTGGGCAAAACCCGCAGTCTCACCCCCCCTTCACCCCTCCGGCACCGGGGCAGGGCGCACCACACCCTCCAGCACTTTCAAGGGCTTGCGCACCACAGCACCCAGCCCGCCGCGTGTGGGGGCATAGACCTGCTTGCTGGCCTCGACCATCAGCACACCGCCCGCCAGCCACGGTGCGCGGCGGCCCAGCCCTTCCCAGAACTCGGCCGTGCGCAGCCAGAACCGCGTTGATGATGGCGGGCCGAACAGCACCGACAGGTTGCGTTCCGGCGTGAAATCATGCCGTTTCAACTGCGCCTCCAGCTGCGCCAGCGAATAAGGCCGGCCATATCCGAACGGCGTGCCATCGCGGCGTGACCACAGGCCCGTGCGGTGCGGCACCACAAACAGCGCCCGCCCCCCCGGCCCCAGCACACGGTGCGCCTCGGCCAGCACCGCCCCCGGATCATCGCTGGTCTCCAGCCCGTGCATCAGCACCAGCCGGTCCACAAAACCCGTGGACAGGGGCCAGGTGTGATCGTCACACAGCACGCTGACATTGGCCATGCCCGCAGGCCATGGCATCACGCCCTGCGGCCCGGGCATCAGCCCGATCACCCGCCGTGCCGGTTCAAGGTAGGGGCGCAGCAACGGCACCGCAAATCCGAACCCCGCCACCGTCATGCCCTGCGCGCCGGTTACGGGCCACAACCGCACCACCTGATCGCGGATCGCCCGCTGTGCGACGCGCCCCAATGCCGTGCGGTAATAGAAATTGCGCAGGTCCAGCACATCAAGGTGCATTGCGGTTCCGCCTCATCCGTCCCAAGTTACCGCCAACATACCCGCTGATCGGACAAAGACCATGGCCATTGAACGTGTCACCATCCCCTGCCTGACCGATAACTACGCCTACCTTATCCACAATCCCGCCACAGGCGAGACCGCCCTGATCGACGTGCCTGAAGCCGCGCCGATCCTTGCCGTGCTTGCCGCCCGCAACTGGACGCTGCACCATATCCTGATCACCCATCACCATGATGACCACATTCAGGGCACCGCCGCCGTTGTGGCCGCTACGGGTGCGCAGGTCACCGGGGCAACAGCCGATGCCCACCGCCTGCCGCCGCTGGACCGTCAGGTTTCAGACGGTGACACCTTCACCATCTGCGGTGAGGCGTGCCATGTGCTGGATGTATCGGGCCATTCGATGGGCCATATCGCCTTTCACATGCCTGCCGCTGATCTGGTCTTTACCGCCGACAGCCTGATGGCCTTCGGCTGTGGCCGCCTGTTTGAAGGCACGCCCGCGCAGGCCTATGCCAGCCTGCTGAAACTGGCAGCACTTTCGGGTGATCCCTGGGTGTGTTCGGGCCATGAATACACCGCCAGCAATGCCCGCTTTGCGGCCACCCTTGAACAGGACAATCCAGCGCTTATTTCAAGGATAGCTGATGTGACGGCCCTGCGTGAGAAAGGCCTGCCCACCGTTCCGTCACGCCTGTCTGATGAACGCGCCACCAACCCGTACCTGCGCGCGCATCTGCCCGCGTTAAAAGCTGCCGTAGGTATGCCAGATGCCACGGATGTCGCCGTGTTTGCTGAAATCCGGGTGCGCAAGGACAGGTTTTAGGCGCAAGGTGTGTCCCCCACGATCACATTTCGCGTCAAAGCCACACGAAACCGAAACCGGCCCGAGAAATCACTTGAAGTCGCTGAAATAAAACCGATCCTTAACCACATGAGGCCACGGTTGGATGCGGGCTCTGGTTCGGCGCCCCCTCTGACCCTGATAAACAGGAGCACTGAACGTGCCATCATTTTCGACCACACTGGAGCAGGCCATCCACGGCGCATTGGCGCTGGCAAATGCGCGCCGCCATGAACTTGCCACGCTGGAGCATTTGCTGCTGGCCCTGATAGATGAGCCTGATGCCGCGCGGGTGATGAAGGCCTGTTCGGTCAATCTGGACGATCTGAAGAAAACACTGGTGGATTTCATTGATGATGATCTGTCCACCCTGGTGACGGAGGTCGAAGGGTCCGAGGCGGTGCCAACGGCAGCGTTTCAGCGCGTGATCCAGCGCGCGGCGATCCATGTGCAATCATCGGGCCGCAATGAGGTGACGGGCGCCAACGTGCTGGTCGCGATCTTTGCCGAACGTGAAAGCAACGCTGCGTATTTCCTGCAGGAACAGGATATGACGCGCTATGATGCGGTGAATTTCATCGCGCACGGTGTGGCCAAGGATCCGTCTTATGGCGAAAGCCGGCCCGTTGCGGGCGCGGATGAACCACAGCATGAAACCCCCAAAGCCGAAGCAGGTGAGGCCAAGGATTCCGCACTGTCGAAATATTGCGTCGATCTGAACGTCAAGGCGCGCAAAGGCGACGTTGACCCGCTGATCGGCCGCGAGATGGAGGTGGAGCGCGCCATTCAGGTGCTGTGCCGCAGGCGCAAGAACAACCCGCTGCTGGTGGGTGATCCGGGCGTGGGCAAGACGGCCATCGCCGAAGGGCTGGCCCGCAAGATCGTGAACGGCGAAACACCCGAAGTGCTGGCTGGCGCGACGATCTTCAGCCTTGATATGGGGGCTTTGCTGGCTGGCACGCGCTACCGGGGAGATTTTGAAGAACGCCTGAAGGCCGTGGTGACCGAGATGGAAAACCACCCTGACGCGATCCTGTTCATTGATGAAATTCATACGGTGATCGGGGCAGGGGCCACGTCTGGCGGGGCGATGGATGCATCAAACCTGCTGAAACCGGCGTTGCAGGGCGGCAAGCTGCGCTGCATGGGATCGACCACCTACAAGGAGTTCCGTCAGCACTTTGAAAAGGATCGCGCGCTGTCACGCAGGTTCCAGAAGATTGACGTGAATGAACCAAGCGTGCCGGATGCGATCAAGATCCTGATGGGCCTGAAACCGCACTTTGAGGAACACCACGATCTGCGCTATACGTCGGATGCGATCAAGGCGGCGGTGGAACTGGCCGCGCGCTATATCAATGACCGAAAGCTGCCCGATAGCGCGATTGACGTGATTGATGAGGCGGGGGCGGCCCAGCATCTGCTGCCAGACAGCAAACGTCGCAAGACACTGGGGATCAAAGAGATTGAGGCTGTGGTGGCCAAAATCGCCCGCATCCCGCCGAAAACCGTGTCCAAGGACGATGCCGAAACGCTGCGCGATCTGGAAAAAACCCTCAAGCGCGTGGTGTTTGGTCAGGACAAGGCTGTTGAGGCGCTTTGCAGTGCCATCAAACTGGCGCGGGCTGGCCTGCGTGAACCTGAAAAGCCCATCGGCAACTATCTGTTTGCCGGGCCAACGGGCGTGGGCAAGACCGAGGTGGCCAAGCAACTGGCGTCATCCCTTGGCGTGGAACTGCTGCGGTTTGACATGTCGGAATACATGGAAAAACACGCGGTCAGCCGTCTGATCGGCGCACCGCCCGGCTATGTGGGCTTTGATCAAGGTGGCATGCTGACGGATGGTGTGGATCAGCACCCGCATTGCGTGCTGCTGCTGGATGAAATGGAAAAGGCCCACCCAGATGTCTATAACATCCTGCTGCAGGTGATGGATCATGGCAAGCTGACAGATCATAACGGCCGGTCGGTGGATTTCCGCAATGTGATCTTGATCATGACCAGCAACGCCGGTGCACAAGAGATGTCGAAAGCTGCCATCGGTTTCGGGCGCGAAAAGCGCACGGGCGAAGATACGGCCGCGGTGGAACGCACCTTCACGCCGGAATTCCGCAACCGTCTGGATGCGGTGATCAGCTTTGCCTCATTGGGCAAAGAGGTGATCCTGCAGGTGGTCGAAAAGTTCGTGTTGCAGCTTGAGGCCCAGTTGATGGACCGCAACGTGCATATTGAACTGTCACCCGAAGCGGCGATCTGGCTGGGTGACAAGGGCTATGATGACAAGATGGGTGCGCGTCCGCTGGGCCGTGTCATTCAGGAACACATCAAGAAACCGCTGGCCGAAGAATTGCTGTTCGGCAAGCTGATGAAAGGTGGGTTCGTGCGCGTTGTGGTGCGCGATGATGCGATTGAACTGGATGTGGAAGAACCGGCCAAGCCCGCGATCACCAAAACAAAACCGCCCCTGCTGACCGCTGAATAGGCAAGACGGCCCATCTGAAAAACCGGCCCGGTGTTCTGCACCGGGCCGATTGTTTTGCAAACCGGTCCCCACGCAATTCCGCTGTGACAACGCGCCCCGGTGCTTTTCACCCCACGCCAACGTTGACGCAACACGCATTCGGCCTTACGCCAGACACATCCCGCTGATGTCACGAAAGGCCCCATGCCCATGCTGCAACTGATTTATGCCTCGCGGCCCTTCGGGTTTGATACGGCCATGCTGGCGGGCATTCTGATGGATGCGCGCCGCTGCAACGCGCGTGACGATATTACCGGCATGCTCGTCTGCCGCGCCGATCTGTACCTGCAACTGCTGGAAGGCCCGCAGGACAAGGTAGATGCCACGTATCGCCGCATCGCGCAGGATGACCGCCACATGGATCTGCGCATGCTGTCGCGGCAGGTCGTGACTGACCGGTTGTTCCCGCTGTGGTCCATGCAGGATGATCCCGCGCGGTCATGGCTGTGGTCCAAACAGGATGTGGATGCCGGTACGCTTGACAGCGCCCCCGCCGCTGATGTGCAGGCCGTGTTTCACCGGCTGGCAACCGAAGGCCTGCCAGCCGCCTGACAGCAGGTCAGACAATCGCCGCGCGGTACAGATGCCACGTCGCATGGCCCAGCACCGGCAGCACGATGACCAGCCCGATCAACGCTGGCGCTGACCCAAGCGCCAGCCCTGCCGCCACGATCGCCCCCCAGGTGCCAATCACCACCGGGTTTTCCCGCGCCACCCGCACCGATGTGGTCACTGCCACCGGCAGCGTCACATCCCGGTCCAGCATCATCGGAAATGACATCACGCTGATGGCCAGCACCGCCACCGCAAACAGAAAACCCACACCTGTGCCGATCACCGCCATGGCCCAACCCGCCGGGGTGGACATAACCTGCGTCACAAAGCCACCCATGCTGGGGTCCGCCGTGCCCAGCGTCAGCTTGAAGATCATGTTTGCGGTCATGATCCAGACCAGAAAGATCACCAGATGAAACAAAGCCAGCATCAGAATGCCGCCAAACCGCGGTGATCGCATCACATCAAACAATGATGTCCAGCCCGCCGCTTCGCCCTGTTCGCGCTGACGGCTCATTTCATACAGGCCAATCGCGGCCACCGGACCTGCCAGCGCAAAGCCCGCAATCGTGGGAAACAGCAGTTGCACAAGGTTGCCTTGCAGCGCCATCGCAATCAGCAGCCCGCCGATC
>JAYUZO010000223.1:0-10547 GCA_043751715.1 Rhodobacterales bacterium
GCCTTTCATCAAAGCCTTGTTGCATTGGCAATGACCACCGCCCTGCCCCGCTTTGCATCCGCCTCGACCAGTGACCGCATTGATGAGATTTTGCTGAACCGCCTGACGTTTGGCGCAACCGACGCCGACCGCGCCCTGCTGCGCGAAAAGGGCCGTGACGCTTGGCTGGCCACGCAACTTGCCATGCCCGTCATGGACGACGCCCTTGCGCAGCGCCTGACGGACGCCCGCCTGCACATCGCCTATGACGCGGGCGATGATGGTGTGAATGGCGCGTGGGACGGGGTGGATGAGATGCGCCCGCTTGGCTATCTGAATGCCGATCCTGCGGGTCAGGTGGCCCTGCTGAATTTCGAAATGGCGATGGAATACACCGAACGTCAGCGCCCCGCGGCCGAGGTGATTGCCGCAAGCCTGATCCGCGCGGTGCATGCGCCTGCGCAACTGCGCGAGGTGATGACGCAGTTCTGGCACAACCATTTCCACGTCAACGCGCAAAAGGATGAAACGACGGCGGTGTTTTTTCCCAGCTACGATAAAATCATGCGCGAACATGCCCTTGGCAACTTTCGGGCGCTGCTGGGCGCGGTCGCGCGCGCGCCTGCCATGCTGTATTACCTGAACAACGCCGACAGTACGGCCAGCCCCGCGAATGAAAACTTCGCGCGGGAGTTGCTGGAGCTTCACACCCTCGGTGCCGAAAATTACGTCAATGATACCGCTCCGAACTGGCGTGATGTGCCGGGTGCGGCAGACGGGTTGTCGCAGGCCTATATCGATCAGGACGTGTACGAGGTGGCGCGCGCCTTTACCGGCTGGTCGGTGGGCGATGGCCGCACCATCAGCGAAGGGGTAAATGCCCCGGCCACCGGGCAGTTCCACTATGTAGAGGCGTGGCATGACCCCTATCAAAAACGCATTCTGGGTGTGGAATTCCCGCCGCATCAGGGGCCGATGGCCGATGCTGAACAGGTGATGGATATCCTGTCACATCACCCCGGCACAGCACGTTTCGTGGCGCGCAAAATGATCCGGCGGTTACTCAGCGATGATCCCGATGCCGCCATGGTCGACCGGATTGCCAGCGTGTTTCTGGCACAGGCCGATGCGCCCGATCAAATTTCGCAAATGGTGCAGGCTATTGTGACCGACCCGCTGTTTACATCAACACCGCCCGCCAAGTTTCGCCGTCCGTTCGAATTTCTGGCAGGCCTGTACCGTGCAACCGGGGTCGATGTCACATCGCCTGATCTGGCCTGGGATTGGCAGTTGGCGCAGGCCGGGTGGAAACAGCACACCTACGGCCCGCCCACAGGCCACCCTGACCGGGCCAGCCGTTGGTCATCGGCCAGCACGATGGCGCGGATGGTGGATTATGCGCTGTATGCGCATGATGACTGGTTTGGCTGCACCAAAACGCCGCTGGCAGACATTGCACCGGCAGGGGCCAGCTTTGATACCTTGGGGCAGTTCTGGGCCGAACGCCTGCTTGGGGCGGGTGCCGGGGCCGATTTCACCGATCTGGCCGCAGCGCTGGGGATCGAGAACCGCGATGAACCCATGGATCTGACCGGGGATGAGGCGCAGGGCCTGTCTGCCACCTTTATCGCCTTCGCCGCCGTTTCACCTGATTTCATGTTGCGTTAAAGGGGCCCTTGGTATGACCACCGATCCGAAACTGGTTGTGATCTTTCTGCGCGGCGGCTGTGATGGGCTGGCGCTTGTCAGCCCGGCCTCTGACCCCGATTTCATTGCGGCCCGGCCTGCCGAATTGCGCAGCCTGCGCGAAGGCGACGCGGCGGGGCATCTGATCCGGCATGATTTGGCGGATGTCGATTTTCGCTTTCATGCGCAGGCGGGGGCTTTGTCTGCGCTATATGATGCGGGTGATCTGTCATTGATCCACGCTTGCGGGCTGACCGACGCCACCCGCAGCCATTTTGAGGCGGAAGCCCGGATGGAACGCTCCGCACAGGCAGGCGGTGAAGGCGGCTGGCTGGGCCGCTGGCTGAAGGCGCAGGGGGCGGTGGCCGATCTGCCTGCAATTGCGGTGGGCACGGCACTGCCCGGATCGCTTGAGGGGTCAGAGGCGGCGGTGGCGGCGGAACTGGGCAACCTTATTCTGGCGCAGGGGCACTGGCTTTCACCAGCATTAAGGGCGCGGATCAACGCAGGCTTTGGCAGCCACGGTCCGGTGCAGGCCAGCATGCAGCAATTGCTAACACTGTCGGACATGATTTCGGGGCGGATCTGGTCAGACGCGGATCAGGCGGTGCGCGCCTATGCACCAGCGGTGGATTACCCGCAGGACAACCCGCTGTCGGCACCCTTGATGACGGTGGCGCAGACCTTCAAGCTGGGCATGGGCACGCGGCTGGCCACGGTGGATATGGACGGCTGGGATACGCATGTGCGCCAGGCGGGGGATTTTGGCAATAACGTCAGGCATTTGTCTGACGCATTGCTGGCGTTCTGGCGCGATCTGGGGCCGATGCAGGCCGATACATCAGTGGTGGTGATGACCGAATTCGGCCGCCGCCTGCGCGCAAACGAAGGCATGGGCACCGATCACGGCCGGGGTGGCGTGATGATGGTGCTGGGTCCGCAGGCGCGGGGTGGGCGGATGCTGGGGCGCTGGCCGGGATTGGGCAATGATGCGCTGGAAGAAGGCGCTGATCTGGCGGTCACAACAGATTACCGCCAACCGTTGGCAGAGCTGTTGGGCGCACATATGGGCACGCGTGATATCTCCAGCATCTTTCCCGGCTTTACACCCACACCCCTTGGCCTGTTCGGCTAACCCTCACTTTGCGGTTTTCTCTTTGCGAAAATACTCATGCCACCCTTGTCGCCGGGCATAGGCCAAAGTCGCAGCGCACACCGCCCCCGCAGGGCACCCAAAAATTTTCGCAGGAAATTTTTTGGCCCCGACAGTCTTTGAAACCGTCAGCCGCCCCAAGTCCGCGCCAGCACGCGCAGCCAGTTGCCATGGGTGATCTTGGCCATCAGCGCATCACCATAGCCATGCGCAATCATTGCCGCCTGCAGCGCGGGCAGGCCTGTTACATCGCCGATGCCGCGTGGCACTGTCGCCCCATCAAAATCTGACCCGAAGGCCACGCCATCGTCGCCCAGATGCGCCAACAGATGGTCCAGATGCGCCATCACCGGGCCCCACCCCATATCAGCACTTTCACGCCCGTCCGGGCGCAGAAACACCGTGGCAAAGTTCAGCCCCACCACGCCTCCACTTTCACGGATCATCGCCAACTGGCGGTCTGTCAGGTTGCGGCTGGACCCACAAATGGCATGCGCGTTGGAATGCGTGGCCACCAGTGGTGCATCGGTAATGGCTGCCACATCAGCAAATCCTGCCGCATTAAGATGCGACAGATCCACCATGATGCCCAGCTTGTTGCAGGCCCGCACAAGGCGCTTGCCCGCCTCGGTCAGGCCCGGCCCCGTGTCCGGATCGCCCGGAAACCGGAACGGCACGCCGTGGCCAAACACCGTGGGCCTGCTCCATACCGGGCCAAGGCTGCGCAGGCCCATGGCGTGGAACAGATGCAGCGCATCACAGCCTTCGTCTATCGCCTCGGCGCCTTCCATATGCATCACCCCGGCAATCACGCCGTCGGCCATGGCGGTTCTGATGTCCGAAACCGTATGGCACAGCCGGAAAATGCCACCGCTGGACCGCGCCATCCAATGCAGGTTGCCCGCCATCTGCAGTGCCGTGATTTGCGCAACCGCCATCGGTATGGGTGGTGGCAGCGGCAGATCGTAAGGCGGCGCATCCATCAGCGACAGCATATCAGGCGCACCCTGCCCCTGCGGTGACGGCACATAAATCGCAAATAACCCGCCCGCAAAACCGCTGGCCCGCATGCGCGGCAGATCAAGATGACCCTGCCCATTGCCCGTCAACCACAGCTGATCGCGCGGGCTGTGGCCCTGCTGTATCCGGTACAGGATATCGTTGTGACCATCAAAAACGGGATGCATGATCACACTACACTGGCATGGGCCTGTCAGATTGAACAGCAATCACCATGCCATTGCGTAACGATTTCGCGACAAAGCGGCCACAACCCCTTGTGATTTCACGAATCCCGGATTACCCCGCCTTGAAAGAGCCTGATTTCAGTGCAATTTTAGATAAACGCTTGGCATCCACAAAGAGCAGACCAATGGCAAAGTCTTCGACAACCACCGCTTCGCAGCAACAGGGTGGTTCGAACACCCCGTCCCAGCAACCCGGCCAATCGGGCGGCTCCAGCCAGCAGCAGGGCGGTTCTACACGCAAACCCATCATCCGGGATTGGGCGGCGTTTTAAGATCAGGGCCGTTTTGCCGGCCCTTTTTGTTGGCGCAGTGCCGCGTTAGGTTGCAGGCCTGACAAAAGGTGCTGCATGGCTGACGATCCGGTATCATCCATCAAGAATATAGGCCCGGCCTCTGAGGCAGCCTTTGCCAAAGCAGGCGTGCACACGGCAACACAGCTGCGCACGCTTGGCGCGGATGAGGCCTATCGCCGCCTTTTGGCCGCCGGAACCCAAGCGCATTTCATCGGCTATTATGTGCTGGTCATGGCGCTGCAAGGCCGCCCGTGGAACGATTGCAAGGGTGATGAAAAGGCAGCACTGCGCAAAAGGTTCGATGCGCTGAAGGCGGAATTTGCCGGCAGCCATGCAAAAGGCCGCTCCGATCTGGAAGCGGCCCTGAACATGTTTGGTGTGATAAGCAGGCCTTAGCCGACCAGTTCAAGCCCCGAAAAGAAGAAGGCGATTTCGCGCGCCGCAGCCTCGGCGCTGTCGGACCCGTGGGCCGAATTTTCACCCTTGGACAGCGCGAATTCCTTGCGGATCGTGCCGGGGGCTGCTTCGGCCGGATCGGTCGCACCCATCACTTCGCGGTTTTTGGCGATGGCGTCATCACCTTCCAGCACCTGCACGACCACAGGCTCGGATGCCATGAAGTCACACAGTTCACCATAAAACCCGCGCGCGGCGTGTTCGGCATAAAACGCACCGGCCTGCGCGGTGGACAGATGAATGCGCTTGGAGGCGACAACGCGCAGACCGGCCTCTTCGAATTTGGCAACGATCTTGCCGGTCAGATTGCGCTTGGTGGCATCGGGCTTGATAATGGAAAGGGTGCGTTCGGTGGCCATGTGGCGATCCTTTGTGTGGATGAATGATTTGGGGTGGCTGCTATCATGTGGCCCCTGCGATGAAAACCCCCGCGCGCAGTTGACGGCGCGGCCAGCTTAAGGCATCCCCCACCGCATGTTACGCATCACTGATATCACCTATAATGTCGAAGGCCGCCCCCTGTTTGAAGGGGCGTCGGCCACCATTCCCACCGGCCACAAGGTGGGCCTTGTCGGGCGCAATGGCGCGGGCAAGACCACGCTGTTCCGGCTGATCAAGGGCGAACTGGCGCTTGAGGGCGGCGAGATTTCCATGCCTACCCGCGCGCGCATTGGCGGTGTCGCGCAAGAGGTGCCGTCATCATCGACCAGCCTGCTGGATACCGTGCTGGAGGCGGATACCGAACGCACAGCCCTGCTGTACGAATCCGAACACGCCACCGACCCTGCCCGCATTGCCGATATCCAAACCCGCCTTGCCGATATTGATGCGTGGTCAGCCGAGGGGCGCGCTTCGGCCATCCTCAAGGGGTTGGGCTTTGACGCGGATGCGCAACAGCGCCCCTGTTCGGATTTTTCGGGCGGCTGGCGCATGCGCGTGGCGCTTGCGGGCGTGCTGTTTGCGCAGCCGGACTACCTGCTTTTGGACGAACCCACCAACTATCTGGATCTGGAAGGGGCGCTGTGGCTGGAAAGCTATTTGCAGAAATACCCCCATACCGTGCTGATCATCAGCCACGACCGCGGCCTTTTGAACCGCGCCGTGCAGGGCATCCTGCATCTGGACAGCCGCAAGCTGACCTACTGGAACGGCCCGTATGACCAGTTCGCGCGCCAGATGGCCGAACGCCGCGCCGTGCTGACCGCCGAGGCGAAAAAGCAGGATGCGCGACGGGCACATTTGCAGTCTTTCGTGGACCGGTTCAAGGCCAAGGCCTCCAAGGCGGTACAGGCGCAAAGCCGCGTAAAAATGCTGGAAAAAATGGAAACCATCACGGCGCCAGAGGAGGCGAAAAAACAGGTTTTCACCTTCCCGGCCCCCGAGGAGCTTTCACCCCCGATCATCAACATGGACGGGGCGGCGGTTGGTTATGGTGGCGTGCCGGTGCTGCGGCGGCTGAACCTGCGGATTGATCAGGATGACCGGATCGCCCTGCTGGGTCGCAACGGTGAGGGAAAATCCACCCTTTCCAAGCTGCTCGCGGCCAAACTTACCACGGCCGAAGGTAAGATCATCCGCCACTCCAAGCTGCGTATCGGATACTTTGCGCAGCATCAGGTGGATGAACTGTTTATCGACGAAACACCCCTGCAACACCTGCAACGCATCCGCCCGGCCGAGGGCCAACCGCGCCTGCGCGCGCGGCTGGCAGGGTTTGGCCTGATGGCGGATCAGGCGGAAACCGTGGTGGGCCGCCTGTCAGGTGGGCAAAAGGCGCGGCTATCGCTGTTGCTGGCCACCATTGAAGCACCCCATCTGCTGATATTGGATGAACCGACCAACCACCTTGACATGGAAAGCCGCGAGGCGCTTGTGACAGCACTGACCGAATATTCAGGCGCAGTGGTGCTTGTCAGCCATGATATGCACCTGTTGGGGTTGGTGGCTGACCGGTTGTGGCTGGTCAAAGGCGGTGCGGTGGAACCCTACACCGAGGATCTGGAGGCCTACCGTCGGCAATTGCTGGCCGGCGATGAGCCGAAGGTCGAGGCGAAACCAGTTGAAAAGCCAAAGAAAATCAGCCGCGATGATATGCTGGCGATGAAGTCCGAACTGCGCCGTTGCGAAGAGCTGCTGACGAAACTGAACGACATGCGTGACAAGCTGGCCAAGAAACTTGCCGATCCCGCGCTGTATGAGGACGCCCGCAAAGGCGAGTTGGCCACCTGGAACGCCAAGTACGGCGAAGTGATGAACGGTCTGGACCGCGCCGAGGCGATGTGGCTGGCCGCACAGGAAAAACTCGAGGCCGCCGCCTGACGCCCGTTCCATTTTTGGCCTTCAAATATCCCGGGGGGTGCGGGGGGCTGGCCCCCCGTCCTGCGGACGGCGCACAGAACACCCTTTCCAAACCCACCCTGCCCGCCTAGCCTGCTGGTCATGGACACAGCCTTTCTTATCACCGCCTTTACCACCTTGTTCGTGGTGATTGATCCCCCCGGCCTTGTGCCGATGTTTATCGCGCTGACAGTTGGCATGTCGGCTGAACGCAGGCGCGCCATGGCGCTACGGGCCTGCCTGATTGCGGCGTTCCTGCTGACATTGTTTGGACTGGCAGGTGAGGCGGTGCTGGGCTTTGTCGGCATTTCGATGCCCGCGTTCCGCATTGCAGGCGGTATCCTGTTGTTCCTGACAGCACTTGATATGCTGTTTGAACGCCGCACCCAGCGGCGCGAAGGGCAGAAATCCGATCCGGACCATGACCCATCGGTGTTTCCGTTGGCCATTCCGCTGATTGCGGGGCCGGGTGCGATTGCAACGATGATCCTGCTGGTGGGGCAAAGCGGCGGCGCTTGGGCGGGCAGCCTTGCGGTTATCGGGCTGATGCTAGCGATGATGGTGGTGACCTTCGGCTTTCTGCTGGCGGCACCGCCGATGGAACGCTTGCTGGGCCGCACGGGTACGATTGTGATCACGCGGCTGTTGGGCATGCTGCTGGCCGCACTTTCGGTGCAATTTGTGATTGACGGGGTGCGGGGCACCGGGCTGATCGGCTGATGCGGTTGCAATGCGCGGGCCTGCACCCTACCTGCTGACGATGCGGACAAGGGGCGATGATGGAAGGTAATGATGTCGGGCGGCTGGCCTACCTTTTGCTGCTGTTCATGGCGGTGATCGGTTGGGTATTTGTGGAATACCGCGGGCGGATGGGCTTTGCCATGCGGTCGGCGGCGGCCTGGGTGATGATCTTTGTCGGCGTGACGGCGGGGTATGGCCTGTGGACCGATATGCAGGATCGCGCGTCATCATCGGTGGATGTGACAGCGGGCACCATCGCCTTGCCCCGCCATGCCGACGGGCACTATTATGCACCGCTGACGGTGAACGGCAATGCGGTGGAATTCCTGGTGGATACCGGGGCCACGCAAATGGTGCTAAGCCTGCCCGATGCGGAACGGCTGGGCATTGATCCGGCATCACTGGCGTTCCTGGGTGAGGCGCAAACCGCCAACGGCATGGTGCGCACCGCGCGCGTGACGCTGCCGGTGGTGGAGTTCGGGCCATTCCGCGATACCGATGTGGTGGCCTATGTCAGCGAAGGCGAGATGGACGGATCCCTGCTGGGGATGAGCTATCTGGGCCAGTTCCGGATCGAGATTGCAAACCGTGAAATGATCCTGCGGCGGGATTGATGCCCTGACATAAGAAACATGATGACTGCCGCCCCGGACCTGATCCGGGGCGGGGTCAGGTGGCCGGACCTGCCTTCTTTTCGGCGGTCTTTACCCATTTTCCGCTGTCTTCTGACCAATATTCAGCATCGACACCGCCATCGGTGATCTGCCGCCACAACCCGCGCGCACCCGCAACGGCCGTCTCATTCGCACCGTCAAACAGCACCCAAAGCCGGTCGAGCCTCTTGGCTTCGGTGGCCGTTGACAGCGCCCCACCGATCAGGATCACGCCTTGGGCGACGTTCACGGCGGCCCCCTTGCCCAGCAGCACGGGCTGATCGGCATCATGCGCGCCGCCTTCCATGCCGTGGGGCAGAAAGCTGCCGTCGCCTTGGGTCCACAGCCGGGTATCCAGTCGGCGCAGGGCGGCATCATCGGTGCCGCGCAGCATCACGCGCCAGCCGTTTTGCATGGCGCGCATCAACAAGGTGCGGATCAGGTCTTCTTCGGTGGACCGGGTCAGGTGATAAAACAGCGCGGGCATTACGGGCGGGCCTGCCTGTGGCGGGCGTGGGATGCCTGCGGCGCGGATATTTGGGCAAAGATGAAAGACATGTCAGCTGCCCCGTACAGGTTGGGTGGGGTCATAGCTGCCAAGGGTCCAGACATGGCCTTCGGGATCGCGGATCGAAAAACTGAGGCCACCGTAGGGTTCGGACCGCAGCGGGATCAGCACTTCAAGCCGGGCAGCGACAGACCGTGCATAGCGGGCGGCCACATCGGTGACGACGGCGTAAATGGTTACGGTTTCGCGGCCACCCGTTTGAGAGGGGTGGATCATGAAGGGATCAAATTCATTGGGGGCTGTGTCATTGCCCATGGGGCCGATCATCACCATGCCAGAGGCGGGGCCATCTGCGGTGGCGGTCAGTTGGGCATGGATCAGCGTGCCTGCGTCATCACGAAAGGCGGCATGCAGGTGAAAGCCCAATGTGCCGGTCAAAAAGCCCAAGGCGGCTTCGGGATCATGGTAACGGGTGGCAGGGATAATCACGGCTCGCACAGATCGCGGATCAGCCGGTTCAGCGCCATCACACCCCAGCCGGTGGCACCTTTGGGTGACAGCGGCAGATCAGATTTGACCAGGGCCGTGCCTGCAATATCCAGATGCACCCACGGCATGCCGGGTTTCACAAAGCGTTGCAGGAACTGTGCAGCCGTAATGGCCCCGCCATCGCGCCCGCCGACATTCATCATATCGGCAATGCGCGATTTCAGTTTGGTATCATAGGCATCGCCCATCGGCATCCGCCAGGCGCCTTCGCCCTCAGCCGCTGCCGCCTTGAGGAACGCGTTGCACAGCGCATCATCATTGCTGAACACGCCGGTGTTTTCGTGGCCAAGCGCCACGATGATCGCCCCGGTCAGGGTGGCAAGATCAATCATGCCGCGCGGGTTAAAGCGGTCTTGGGCGTACCACATCACATCGGCCAGCACCAAACGCCCTTCGGCATCGGTGTTGATCACCTCGATTGTGTCGCCCTTCATGGATTTGAGCACATCGCCGGGGCGGATGGCGTTGCCGTCGGGCATGTTTTCCACAATGCCGACAAGACCCACAACATTGGCTTTCGCGCGCCGCATGGCAAGGGTGCGCATGACGCCAGACACCACGCCGGCGCCGCCCATATCCATGGTCATTTCTTCCATCCCGCCTGCGGGTTTGATGGAAATACCGCCGGTGTCAAACACCACGCCTTTGCCGATCAAGGCAAAAGGCGCGTCGCCCTTTTTGCCACCATTCCACTGAATGACGACCATTTTGGTGGGGCTGCGCGAGCCTTGGCCAACGCCGAGTAGCGCGCCCATGCCGAGCTTGGCAAGATCGGCTTCCTCAAAGATTTCAACCTCCAGCCCCAGTTCCTGCATTGCGGCCAAGCGGGCGGCAAAATCATCGGTGGTCAGCACATTGGCGGGTTCATTGACCAGATCGCGGGTGAAAAACACGCCTTCGGCCACGGCGGCCATCGGGGCCGCGTCGGCGGCAGTGGATTCCGGG
>JAYUZO010000224.1:0-3023 GCA_043751715.1 Rhodobacterales bacterium
CGTGAACCTTCGGCCTGCGTGACCGTCACATCATACAGGTAAGACGTCAGATCAGCCTTTGCGACATAATCCGTGCAGACAACCGCCGGGTCCAGCGTCTGGCGCAGGGCGGTGGCTGCCAGCGTGCAGCGGTCCAGCGTTTGTTGCAGGGCAGTGCGCGTATGTTCAAAGCGCATCAGATCAACCGCCAGCCCCCCGACCATGACCATTGCCGAAAACAACAGAATGACAAAGGTTGCAACGTTGCCATCCTCAGCGCGCGCAGCGTGGGTCAATTTGGCGCGGAATGCGGTGGTGCTGTAAAAAGGCATACGGGTCTCCTGGGGCGGTCGCACGGCAAAACGGAACCGTGGCTAAATGATGTTCACACCGGATCAAAGCTGCCGGTTTAAGGCGAAATTGTGGCAACTGTGACGGTGGCGCGACCAAATTCGACACCGCCCGAAACAGTTCCGCCACAATTGCGCCATTGTTCAAGGGGGCGCAAAGAACTGTATGAAAATGATCAGAAAATGGTGGGCAATTGTGGCGGCACAGGTCAGGCTACCAGAGCTGATTCGCATTGACTTTTCGGTAAATTCAGGCGTCGCCGCGTGCAATCGCCTGTGCCAGCCGCGCGCGTGTTTCGGGGGACAGAACGGGTGCGCGCATCAGGCCTGCACGCGCGCGCAGGCGTGCGGCGCGGGTCGCAAGCGCCGTGGCTGACGCATCGGTGGCACGGGGTGCCGCGATGCCTGCCATCAGGGTGGCCAATGGCAAAAGCGCGGGGGCAGGGGCGGTGGTATTTGCTGGTGGGGGAATATCGGGAAACGTCGTGCAGGCCTGCGCGCAGGTCAGCATCAGCAGAAAGGAAAAGGTGCGCCACATAGGGCTGGACAGTGGCAGGGGCCGCCGCCGATGACAAGACGGGTCAGCGGCCAGCAAAAAGGTCCCACAGACTGTCTGCGGGGCCTTTCAGCAATAAGTCCTTGGTGGAATCAGCCGGTGCAGGTGGCCGCCGTCATGCCCACAATGCACAGCGGGCTGAACCGTGTGGGCGTTGGCGTGAATTTCTGCAGCGTCATGTTTTCCACCTGAACCGCGCTCATGAATGGCACGGACAGTGGCGGTTCATATGCCACCCAGGTTTCGGTCAGGATGCCGTATTCTGACGCAGCCATGATCGGCAACCGGACGGCAAGCGGCTGAATCGTGGCGGTTGTCAGCTGCGGCCGCAGATTGCCCGGTGACCGTGACCACAGCACCTCGAACCGGTTGTTGGCCGGCACCCAGCGGTATGACGTGACGCGCACCTGTGCCGTGTGCTGGTTGTTCATCATGTACTGCACAAAATCATCCCAGCGGTCGACCGTAATGGTTGCCACCGGCGCCTGCTGCCGGCTGAGTGTATCGGCCAGCGCATAAGTGGCCTTGTCCAGCCGGTTTACCGCGCGGAACGCATCCCAATAGACCACCATCGCCAGCAATGCCCAAATCAGCAACGGCAGCATGACCACAGTTTCCAGCACGATCGAACCGCGTTCTTCGCGGCCGAAAGCCTTGATTCTGTTCAATACCTGTCGCATCACAGCCCCCTCAGATCGGTTCGTTCACAAAACTTGACATCACAATCAGCCCGTATTCACCAAACCCGCCGGGCTGGTTGTCCGTGATCCCTTCGCCCAGACCAACGAACTTGTCGCTCAGCCCCAGCGTCGGAAAGATCGCCCGTTGCAACACGCAAACCCGCGTCAGCATCAGCTCGTGCTGGCCGCCCGGATTGTAGCTTTCCGGCGGTTGCACGGTCTGGGTGCGGTCGACGCAGCCCGGTGCCGTGGTCGGCATGTTCCATACTGCCATGTTGACTGGAAGCATTTCGATCCGCACCGAAGATGGGCAGTTTGCGATGATCACTGTCCGACTGCAGATACGCGTCTTCAATTCGGCCGATGTCGGGTTTGCGATCTGGCCCAGACGCAATTCGCGCATGGTCATATCCACCGCGCGCTCCAGCATCACCGATCGCATCATCAGCAGGCCGCTTTCAAAGCTCATCATGAAGATCGAAAAGATCATCGGCAGCACGATCACGAATTCAACCGTCATGTTGCCGTCTTCCCCGCGCCCAAAGGCGCGGGTCTTGCGTTTCAGAAACCGGATCATTGGGTCAACCTCAGCTGACTGATGCGCGTTGCAATCGATTTGAACGCGGTTGATACGTTTAGCGTCGATGCTTCATAGTAGTGGGTCGAGCTGGTTGAACAATTCTGGATCTGTGTCTGGCCATTGGCAGGCGCTTCAAACGCAATTCCGTAGACAATCACGTTCCGGCTGCGCGCATCACCGCAAACAGACTGCAGTTGCGTATCCATTGTCGGCCCGGTCACGGACGTACGCATGGCTGTCAGGGTGGTGTTATATGTCGACTGGCGCGTTGCATCGCTGGTGCCCAGGGCGCGGCCATAGAACTGCCAGGCCACATAGGACAGGCGCAGGTTTTCAAACACCTGTGGCCAGGTCAGCTGCACGATGGGTGTCGTGCCTTGGGCGGACGCTTTCCACGCATCGCAGGTTGTGGGAACGTTTGCCGTGGGTGTCGTGCTTGATGCGCTGCACAGGCTGGGCACAAAGAACGTGTCGGTGCCTGCAACCGATGGGCGGCCCGAGGTGTGCTTGATCGACAGGATGCCGTCATTTGAGCGGTAGATCGGCGACACACCGGTGCGGAACGCATCATTCAGGCGGGTTTCGGGAAAGTTTTCGCCATCGGTCATCAGAACAATAATCTTCATTGCATCCGGCATGGCGGCCCCTGTGACGGCATAGTCGTACGGCCGCCCCGCAAAGTAGTTGGGAACCTGCCCAGCAGTGCGGAACTGGTCAAACATCGGGCGGCTTGCCGGGTCAAGCAAGGCCATGCCCCACTTCATGCCTGCGTTGATCGACGTAGCCCCAATACCGACCAGACCGTCGATCTGGCTTTGCAGCGTTGCAACGGTGTTGCCGGGCAAACGCACGATATTTGTTGGCTGCGGCGGGCACCA
>JAYUZO010000225.1:0-9787 GCA_043751715.1 Rhodobacterales bacterium
GTATACAAATGTCACACGCCCGGACCGAAGATTTTTCCAAGCGAGACGCGCCTGCTGAACAGCAAGACGGCGCGGACAAGGCTGTTGCCGAAAAGGTGGTGGCCGACAAGCGCGCGTCGGATCACCGGGATCAGATCCGGTCAATGGCGCATGCAGCCGTGCAGGCGATGGTCACGTCCAACCGCAACAAGTGATCTGTGCTGGCGTTGGCGCAGAAACTAAAACGCCCGCAGCTTTCGCTACGGGCGTCAGAATGTGGTGTGGCCGTGATTAGCGGCGCAGGCCCAGACGGCCGATCAGCGATGCATAACGCGCATCGTCTTTGGCCTTGAGGTAATCCAGCAGTTTGCGGCGCTGTGCGACCATCATCAGCAGGCCCCGACGGGAATGGTTGTCTTTCTTGTGGCCCTTGAAATGTTCCGTCAACGTCGCGATGCGCGATGACAGGATTGCAACCTGAACCTCGGGCGAGCCCGTGTCGTGTTCCTTGGTTGCGTATTCCTTGATGAGCCGGGCTTTTTCTTCAACGGTGATCGACATCGGGATCTCCTGTGGTTCAGGGTTATGGCGCAGGCCGGGATGTCGTCCAGCAAGGCCCTTGGAGGGGGTCCGCAGATGCGGATGGGGGCGTATAGGGGTGACGGCGGCAAAAGGAAAGCGTCAAATGGGGTGAACTGTGTGGCATTCCTGTGACCAGCGGTTCAAGTTTTGCGCAGTACGCCTGCACAACGGCATGGCAGCGCACGGTGTTTCATGCTATACCTCTTCCGAGAATTGTTATGTATTTCCGGTACTTGACGTTAATAATGGTTAACGGCTCCGGACAACGCTGTGCAGGAGAGCGGTCATGTTGGGGTTGCTGGGTTTGCTAAGTGCAATGATCGCCGGGATCATGGGTGATTCCATTGTGAACCAGTCCCGAAAGGCCGACACGGATGATGACGTGGTGCCCACAGACGAAGCGGCGCTGCCAGCCACTGATGACGGTGATTTCCTTACAGAACCAGAGGTGATTGTTCCTGTTGAAGAACTGCCCGGCGAGGGGCCGGCAGAGGTGCCCGATGCGGCAGCGCAGATTTTGATCGGTACGGATGACGCCGAGGTGCTGACGGGCGGCGCAGGCAATGACGGGCTGTTGGGCTCTGGCGGGGCGGATACGTTGCTGGGCGGGCTGGGCAATGATGCGCTTGTGGGGGCAGATGATGAAGACGCCGATGTGCTGGCCGGTGAAGACGGCGACGATTCGCTGACATTGGGTGCGGGCGATACGGCATCGGGTGGCGCAGGCGCAGATCGGTTTACGCTGGCGGATTTCGGGCCCAACACGCCACCATCAGTGATTGCAGACTATTCCGCGACAGATGATCAGATCGTGCTGATGTATGACCCGGACGTGCACCCTGAACCGGTGGTATCCATGGCACAGGTCGCAGGCACGGATGATATGTCGGTGCTGCTGGACGGGGTGCAGATTGCCATCGTGCAGGGCGCGGCCAACCTGACGGCAGCCGATATTCAGCTGATGGCGGCCTGATCCCACAGCACGGGCTGCACATGATACCCTATATACAACGGGTGCTTTGGCGCACCGGCCTGCGTCAGCCCAAGGTGGTAAAGCGGCTTGTCCGTGGCGCGCAGGACCGCGGCAACCGCATCACCCCTGCCCAGATGTGCGCCGTGGCTGCCCCACGCGCAGACCACCTGATCGGCCCATGCCAATGATCCGATAATGGCATCATCATTGCCGGGGCCAACCGGATCAGCCTGCGCCCGCATGACGCGTGGATCAGTCGCACGAAAGGCAAAGATATTGGTCACCCGAAATGCACCAAACCCCAAGGCGCGCGCGCGACGTTCGCAGCGTTCAACCGTGGGATCATTCTGAAACTCGGTCGCGGTTGACGGGTTCAGCATGATGAACAGCGCCTTTGGCCGCCCTGCATCCCATGTCCGCGTCAGCAGATAGCGGTAGCATTCGCAATCAGAATAGACAGCAACGCTGGCCGCGTCACCTTTCTGGAAATCACGCGTTTTCATGGTGCGCGCAGAATGGTGACCAGCGTATCGCCATAGCGGCGATGGTCCAGTCGGACGAAAGCTGGGGGAACGGTCGGCGGCGTGCTTTCCTCCCAGACGATCAGCGCCTCGGGCGCCAGCCACGCGCCCTCGATTGCACTTGTCAGCGCCTGCTCACCCATAGTTTTGCCATAGGGCGGGTCAAGAAAGACCAACGTAAACGGCGCACCCGCCACGGCCCCCAACCGCAGGGCATTCCGGCGCAGGCTGGTGGCTGCATCAGTGCGCATCAGGGCGGTGTTGCGCTTTTGCAGCGCCAGTGCTGCCGCCCCATCATCCACCAGCGTGGCATGGGCAGCGCCACGGCTGATCGCCTCTAATCCCAAAGCCCCTGTGCCAGCAAACAGATCAAGCACGCGGGCGCCTGTCACCGGGTCGCCATAACCGCCGTTGAGCAGCAGGTTGAAAATCGCCTCACGCACGCGGTCAGATGTAGGGCGCAGGTGCGCGGCGCTATCACCTTCACCCACGGGCGACAGGTGCAGCCCGCGCGACCGGCCGCCGATGATCCTCACTTCAAAAGGGCCTTCAACTGCGTGGTGGGGTCGGCGATGGCGGCGGCATCGGGCGTGCGGCCCATTTCAATCAGGCGCTTGCCCACCATATAGGCGCGTGGATCATTCATGGCGTCCACCGACAGCAGGCGGTCACCCTGATAATACCAGAACGATACGGCATCGCCTTCGGCCTGCCGCGTTACAATATGATCATAGCCAGTATTCAGCCCGGCTATCTGCAGTTTGCAATCAAACTGATCGGACCAGAACCATGGCGTAGGATTATAATCCTGCGCAGCCCCCATCATGTTGGCCGCCACGCATTCCGCCTGATCAATGGCATTCTGCACCGATTCCAGCCGGATACGGCCGCCGCCATGCGGAAAACTGGCGCAATCGCCTGCCGCCCAGATACACGGATCAGACGTTCGGCCATGCGCATCGGTGCAAATACCGTTGTCCAGCGTGACGCCCGCCATTTCAGCCAAGGCCGTGGCAGGCAAAATGCCCACCCCGACGATCACGAAATCGCAAGGCAGTTCGCGGCCATCGGTCAGCCGGGCGGCGGTGACCCTGTCATCCCCAAGCAGACGGTCCAGCCCGGTGCCCTCGATGATGGTCACGCCATGTGACGCGTGCAAGGCGCGCATGTAATCAGATGTTTGCGGGGCTGCCACGCGCTGCAGAATGCGCGGGGCCATCTCCACAACAGACACCTGCAGGCCCAGTTTGGCCGCCACGGCAGCCGCCTCCAGCCCGATATAACCACCGCCAATCACCACCACACGGCGGCTCGGCTGAAATTCGCCGCGCATCGCATCAACATCGGTCTGCGTGCGAACGGTATACAGGCCCGCCAGATTGCCACCAATGGCGGCAGGCAGGCGGCGGGGGACAGACCCGGTGGTCAGGGCCAGATGATCATAGGGCAGCACATCATTCCCGACGGTGACCGTGCGCGCAGCGGCATCAATGGCCGTGACGGGCGCGCCAAGCCGCAGGGTAATGTTCTGATCACGGTAAAAATCGGCTGACCGCAGCCAGAGGCGTTCTTGCTCCATGTCACCCATCAGATAGGCCTTGGACAGGGGCGGGCGTTGATAGGGGGGGGCGGTTTCCTCACCGATCAGGGTCAGCGGGCCATCATGCCCAAGGCTGCGCAGTTTTGCCACAAGGGCGACACCCGCCTGCCCTGCCCCGATCACCACGATACCGGTCATGTCCGCCCCTCTGGTCACCCGCTTGCAGGCAGCCTATATCGCAGGGCAAGGCAAAGGCAAATCAGGTGGGATGACGAAGATGACGATTTCTGTAGGTGATAACATTCCGGATGCGACGCTGACGGTAATGGGCGATGCCGGGCCCGCACAGGTGGCTTTGGCAGACCGTCTGAAGGGCCGCAAAGTGGTGCTGTTTGGCCTGCCGGGCGCCTATACGGGCACCTGCACAACGGCGCATGTGCCATCCTTTATCCGCACGCGCGATCAGTTCGCGGCCAAGGGCGTGGATGAAGTGATCTGCGTTTCGGTCAACGATCCGTTCGTGATGGGCGCATGGGGTACGTCAACCGGGGCTTCGGCTGCCGGTATCACCATGCTGGGCGATGCGGATGCAAGCCTGACCAAGGCGATGGGCCTTGCCTTTACGGCACCGCCAGTCGGGCTGTTCGACCGCTCCAAACGCTATGCGCTGTATGCCGAAGATGGCGTGGTCAAGGTGCTGCATCTGGAAGAAAACCCCGGCGTCTGTGATGTGTCGGGTGGTGAGGCGCTGCTGGCCGCGATCTAAGGGCGTGGCGCGGGTGACTGCCTGTCAGGCCCCCGCGCTGCCCACCCCCACCTGATTCGCCGCTGATGGTTAACGTGGGCCAACCGGCCCCGGCGTCGGGGCCAAAGCTGGGCAAAAGCCATATCAAAGCCATACGCTTAACTTTTCGGTAATACCCCAAATTAACACAGCGTTCGCAAGCGCTTAAGGCGCGAACAGCACCCCCCGGCGGCCCTACCCCTTGGCCCTGATCTGGCACAGACTTTCCACCGGCAATGTCAGATCCTTTTGCCAGACCGCCTGCCCCGCGATCTTGTCCATCTGCTGCGCCATGCGGATATCCAGATCAGACAGCCCATGGCAGTCATGTGTCGTCAGCGTGATATCGACCGTGTTGTAAACGTTGCGCCATTCCGGGTGGTGGTTCATCACCTCCGCCAGCAGCGCCACGCGCGACATGAACGCCCACGCCTCGGAAAAGTCCTTGAATTTCCAGACCTTGCGCATCGCATCGCGCCCTTCAACTGCGCCCCAGCCTGCTATGCCCAAGGGCGGCAGCAGCCGCGTACGGTCGTCAACGGAAAGCAAAATGGCCATGTTCACACCTGTCTGAGGAGTGAACATGCTTTACGCCAGCACTGACCCTGTCAATCGCGATTGCAGCCGATCAGATCAGAAAATCCATCACATCCGCCCCATTGCCGAAATCGCTGATGACATCACGGCCAGACCCCGTGGCAAAGACGAACATGTCCGCCTCTGCGCCGCCATGGCCATAAAGCCGGTCATTGCCTTCCAACCCCAACAGCACATCGGATGACGCTGTGTTGCCGCGCAGTATATCAACGCAGGTGGTGCCGTAGCTGTCGATGCGGTTATAAGTGCTTGGAAAGATGTTCATTTGTGACATATCGACAGCCCTGCCAGCAGTCTGGTCGATAATGAGCGGCAGATTGGGCCCACCCATCAACACGGTTGCGGCCAGCGCAAGGCCGCCGTTGCCAACCCCAAGCGTATCAACCCCGCTGCCGCCATCAAAAACCACACCCGTAGGTGCAACACGGTTCAGATAGACGCCAGCACTGGCCCGGATCACGTCATCACTGCCGGTAATTGCGGTAATCGGCGTGGCGTTGGGGGCAATGAAGGCGTCAGTCTTCGGATGTGATACGCCGGAAGGGGCCGTAGGCCGTCAGCACCTCAATCTCCTCGGTCACGGCGGCGCGTTCCTGTTCCAGATACTGCGCCACAGCGCGACGGAAACCGGGATCGGCGATCCAGTGCAGGGAATGGACTGGCACGGGCAAATAGCCGCGCGCCAGTTTGTGTTCACCCTGCGCGCCCGCCTCGACCCGCTGCAGACCGTTCTGAATGGCCCAGTCGATGGCGCGGTAATAGCACAGCTCAAAATGCAGGCAGGGGTGGTCTTCGACGCAGCCCCAGTAGCGGCCAAACAGCGTGTCATGGCCAATAAAGTTCAGCGCACCGGCTACCGGGCGGCCATCGCGGAAGGCAAGGATCAGCAAGATGTCTTGGCGCATTGTATCGTGAAACGCGGCAAAGGCGGCGCGGGTCAGATAAGGCGTGCCCCATTTGCGGGTACCCGTATCCTGATAGAACTGCCAGAAGGCATCCCAGTGTTCGGGCAGGATGGCATCACCGGTCAGGCATTCAATAGCGACGGCGGCCTGTGCCGTTTCGCGTTCCTTGCGGATGTTCTTGCGTTTGCGCGATGACAGATCATTCAGGAAATCGTCAAAACTGGCGTAGCCGTTGTTCAACCAGTGAAACTGCTGGGTGACCCGGTGAAGCAGATCATGCTGGCCAGACAAAGCAGTCGCCTCATCTTCGGTGCAGAACGTGATGTGGAGCGAGGAAAGCTGGTTCTGCTGGGCAATGGCGATGGCCCCTTGCACCAGGGCGTCGCGCCCTTGCCCCAGAAAGCGCGGGCCGGTGGCGGGGGTAAAGGGCACGGCGATCTGCAACTTTGGGTAATAGCTGCCACCTGCGCGTTCAAACCCCTGCGCCCAGGCGTGGTCAAAGATGTATTCGCCCTGACTGTGGGATTTGACATACATCGGCACCGCGCCGATCAGGGTGCCGCCTTCGCGCAGCACCAGCGGGCGGGTTTGCCACCCGGTGCCTTTGCCCGTGCTGTGGGAGGTATCAAGCGCAAGCAAAAAGCGATGGGTGGTGAAGGGGTCAGTGGGCCGGGTGGTTTCGGGCGAAAGGGCATCCCAGTCGGCGGCGGGAATATCGGCCAGCCCGTTCAGAAGTGTCAGGTCTGGCATTCTGCGCCTTGTTTTGTTTGCAACCGCCGGGGACTGACTGCCCCCGGACCCCCGTGGATATTTGTACCAATGTGAAAGGTGAAGTGCAGTGAAATGCAGTCAGGTCAAGCGGGGATGGCGGCGGCATAGCCCTCAAAGGTGATGTTATGGGCGATCTGGCGGGCGCGTGCTTCCTGATCGGGCCCGCGGATAGTCCAGCACAAGACGGCGGCACCCTGTGCTTTAAGGGCAGCGACCCGCGGGCGGGCCAGATCATTGCCCTGATGGCTGATGAAGCTGGACTGGGTGCGGTCATAATCGGGGATCGCGCGCAGCATATCGCAAGTGGCGGGGTCCAGCGGATGCCAGTCGGCATAGTCATAGGCTGATGTGGTCAGACCGCGCGGGATATAGGGGGCAAGGCGCGCCATATGGGCCATACTGTGCGGGTTGAAGGACATGACGGCGACATCGCCCGTGTAGGATTCCAGCGCAAGGGCAGTGGCCTGTTCAAGACGGCCATCGGTTTGCGCCATGGCCATGGTCTGGTCCTTGATCTCGATCAGCAAGGGCACGCGACCTGCGATGATGGCCAGAACCTGCGGCAGGGTGGGGATGGTATCGGTACTGTCCGTCAGGGTAAATGTGCCAAGATCGGCGGCGCTGTGATCCCTGATCCAGCCGGGTTGGCCTGTCAGGCGGGCAAGTTCATCATCATGAAAGACAATGGCCTGACCGTCAGATGACAGCTGCACGTCAATCTCAACCGCGTAACCCGCCGCAATGGCGGCGCGAATGGCCGATGGGCTGTTTTCGATGCGCCCTTGCGCGCGGTCATGCAACGCGCGGTGGGCCGTGGGGATGCGCAGAAGCGATACAGGCAGGAGAACCCGCATTATTTCAACGCAAAGATCGCTTCGATCTCCACCGCTACACCCAATGGCAATGAGGCAGCACTGACGGCTGACCGCGCATGGCGCCCGGCATCGCCCAGCACCGCCACCATCAGATCAGACGCGCCGTTGATGACCTTTGGCTGATCGGTGAAATCGGGTGTCGAGTTGACAAATCCCACCAGCTTGACGGCGCGGTCAAGACGTGACCAATCACCGCCGCAGGCCTTTTTCAATTGCGACAGCAGGCTGATCGCACAAGACCGCGCGGCATCAGCGCCTTGGGCCACATCCAGCGTCTCACCCACCCGGCCCTTGATCAGGCCGCCGGCATTCTGGCTGATCTGGCCGGAAATATGCACCAGATTGCCTACCTGCACAAAGGGCACGTAATTGGCAGCGGGTGCCGGCGCATCTGGCAGGGTAATGCCAAGATCGGCGAGTGTGGCGTCAATCGGGTGCATCATATCCTCCGGGCTGTGCGGCGCAAAGGGTAGCGGCAGCACGGGGCCGCTACAAGATCAGCTTTCGCGGAAAGCACGGGTAAAATAGTCCGTGAAGGGTTTGATAAGGTACGCCATGGGCGAGCGCAGATCGGTCTGGATAAACGCCTCAACCGGCATACCGGGAAGCAGCACGACATCGCCCAGCTTTTCCCGCTCACCCGGTTGCAGGATGATTTCGGCACGGTAGAACGGCACCTGCGTACGAGGATCAACAAGAGCATCGGCTGAAATGACGGCAATCTGGCCGTGAAGTTCGGGCGTGGTGCGGCTGGAAAACGCTGAAAACAGCAGTTTCACATCCTGCCCCACACGCACCTCATCCACATGAATGGGCGATACCTGCGCCACAATCACCAGCGGGCGGTCCTGCGGGATCAGGTACATCAGCGGATCGGCCGGGCGGATCACTGAACGCGGCGTCGTCACCTGCAGGCCCAGCACGATGCCTGACACCGGCGCGCGGATATCCAGCCGGTCAACACGTTCGGTCAGCGTGCGGCGGCGTTCGGCCAGTTCCAGAATCTGCCCGCCCAGTTCACGCAACTGACCATTCGCCTCTTCGCGGCGGGTGGATGCCAGACGCAGGATTTCCAGTTCCACCTCGGTCTTGCGGCCCTCGGACTGCGCGCGCAGGGATTTCAGCTCACCCAGCTGGCCCTCAAGGCTGGCCTGTTCGCGTTGCAGCGCCAGCACGCGGCCCGCCTGCGCCAGACCCTTGTCCAGAAGCGATTGCTGATCAGCCAGTTCCTGCGCGATCAGGTCTTGCTGGGTGCCCTGGGCCACCAGTTGCGCATCAATCCCGGTGACCTGCGCATCAATCTGGGCCATGCGGCGGATCAGTTGTTCCGTCTGTTTGGCGGCACTTTCGGCGCGGGTGGCAAAAAGGTTCTGCTGGCCTGCAAGCAGGGCTGCCACGTCGACGCGGGTGGTGGACAGGTCTGCCAGTTCACCGGTGAATTCCAGCGTGGTGCGGTCATCACGTTCCGCCTCCAGCCGGGCGCGTTGGGCCAGCAGTTCAAACAACTGGCCTTCGACGATGGCAAGTTCTGATCTGATCGCCCCACCATCCAGTTGCAACAAAAGATCACCGGCGGCCACCACCTGCCCATCCTTGACGGCAATAGATGCAACCACGCCACCATCGGGGTGCTGCACGACCTGTCGCTGCTGATCCACCTCGATCTGCCCCGATGTCACCACAGCCCCGGCGATAGAGGTCAGCACAGACCACCCGCCAAAACCCACCACCAGCACCGCAGCCGTAATCCACCCCATCCACAGGGGCCGCGCCATGGACCATTTGACAGCTTCGGTCATGTCACACCCCCCGGCCCGGTGGACCGCACAATTTCGGTATGGTTTTTCACCATGTCACGCAGCACCTGATCACGGGGGCCAAAGGCCTTGCGCGTGCCGTCTTCCATCACCATCAGCAGATCACATTCCTGAATCGCGGCCGGGCGGTGCGCCATGATCAGGATGGCGCGGCCTGCATCCTTCATCGCGCGGATCGCAAGGTTCAGCGCCATCGACCCGTCATTATCAAGGTTCGAATTCGGCTCATCCAGTATAAGGATC
This sequence comes from Rhodobacterales bacterium, assembly GCA_043751715.1. Taxonomy (GTDB): domain Bacteria; phylum Pseudomonadota; class Alphaproteobacteria; order Rhodobacterales; family Rhodobacteraceae; genus JAAFHS01. The sequence goes on from JAYUZO010000225.1 coordinate 9,588, forward strand.
ACCGGGTCGCCATACAGGGCGCGGGCAAGGCCAATGCGCTGAATTTGCCCGCCAGACAGCCTGCCGCCAACCGATGCAACGCGGGTGTCATACCCATCGGGCAGTTTCAGGATCATATCATGCGCCGCAGCCTTTTTGGCAGCCTCTACCACTTTGGCGGCATCGGGTTGCGGGGCAAGGCGGGCAATGTTTTCGGCAAT
>JAYUZO010000226.1:0-21155 GCA_043751715.1 Rhodobacterales bacterium
GCCGCCCCCGGAAACACGCCCCCCTCGCGGTTCGGCGCCATCCCCCCCGTCACGATCAGCCCCACACCGCCCGCAGCGCGCGCCGCATAAAATGCCGCCACCCGGCCCCAATCGCCCGTTTCCTCCAACCCCGTGTGCATTGATCCCATTAACACACGGTTCGGCAACACCACATGCCCCAGATCAAGCGGTGACAGCAAATGCGGATAATGGTTCATGACGCGGCTCCCTTTTGGCTGCAACATGCCCCGTCAAAGCGCGGTCGTCAGCCCAAACCCGACGTCACGTCTTTTTCTGTTCAAAAATATCCTCGGGGGGTGAGCCCGCAGGGCGAGGGGGGCAGACAGCCCCCCTGCTCATGCCCGGTGATAGGGCCCGCCCGCCAGAATCGTTGCCGCTCGGTACAATTGTTCCGCCAGCATCACCCGCACCAGCATGTGCGGCCAGACCATTGCCCCGAAACTGATCGCAGCATCTGCCCGCGCCCGCAAATCCGGCGCAATGCCGTCCGCCCCGCCAATCACAAAGGCCACATCCTGCCGCCCGCCATCGCGCCACTGCGCCAACTGGGCTGCAAATTCCGGGCTCGACAGCATCCGCCCGCGTTCATCCATGCACACCAGCAGCGCTCCGCCCGGTACCGCGCGCGCCAAAAGGTCGGCCTCTGCCGCCATGCCCCCGCCGCGCTTGTCCTCAACCTCATGCTCGGTCAGCGGCCCCACTCCAAGCGCCCGCCCCGTCCGGTCAAACCGTATGACATAGTCATCAATCAGCGCGCGTTCAGGCCCCGCCCTCAGCCGCCCCACCGCGCACAAATGCACGCGCAAGGCTCAGGCCCCCAGATGCGCGCTTCCCGGCAGCCACATCTTTTCCAGCTGATAGAATTCGCGCACTTCGGGGCGGAACACATGCACGATCACATCGCCCGCATCAATCAGCACCCAGTCGCCGGTTTCCTTGCCTTCAATGCGGCACAGACGGCCCAGATCCTGTTTCAGCCGGTCTACCAGCTTTTCCGAAATCGCCGCCACCTGCCGCGATGACCGCCCCGAACAGATCACCATGTGATCCGCCATTTCCGACCGCCCGCGCAGGTTGATCTGCACCACGTCTTCGGCCTTGTCATCGTCAAGTGATGCCAGCACCCGCGCCAGCAGTTCGTCGCTTGTGGCATCATCCGTCACGTGGATGGCCCGTTCGCCAACCGGCAGCCCGGTTGCAGGATCAGAATGAGACAGGACACAGTCCTCCGGTAAAGCGGCATTTGCATGCGGCGAGGCTAACATCCCATGGGCCGGAACTCAATGAACCGGTGCGGGAAAGGCGCGGGGGATAGCGGCAATTGCACAAGGTTACAAGGGCGGGCAATGCCAGACCGCCCCGCATTAGGTGAACATTGCAAGAAGTGGCGCATTGCGCGGGTCAGCGCGTGCATGGCTGACAATGGTCACGTCAATGTCGCGGTGCCGGAACAGCAGCAGGGCCGCCCGCATGGAATCGGTGATCCAGTCCTGCGGATTGCCAAAAGCGCCGCCGCCAAGGCGGGTCAGAAACAGGCGTGGGCGCGCCGTGTTGGCCATCTGCATCGCGATATGCAGGCTTGCCTCATAGGCCGCCTGCAAAACAAGGCGGGCAAACGGCTCCCATTCCGCAGCGGGATGTTGCGTGTAGGCTACGGGCAGCGCGCTGCAATACACTTGCGAAACGCCATGGCCTGATGGTGCGATTGTCACTTCGGTATCGGCCTGCAACCCCACCCGCAGCTGGCCTGACAGCTGCGCAGCACCCAGCTGTGCAATCGCCTGTGTGATGGCTGGCAAAGTACCATCGTGCGGCAAAAGATAGCCGTTGCGCATGCGCCACAGGCGGCCATCAGCATTGCCCAGCACCCGCCCCAGATCAGCACTTGTATCCATCTGATGGACAGCACTTTGCCCCTGCCTTCCCGCCAATGGCATCAGATAGTTGCGCCAGATCGTGCCCGCCGCGCAGGCGATTGCGCATGCTGGCCCCTGTGTGTGATCGCACGCGTAGCGTGCAATGCCGTCATCCGGGGTAACATAAGGCCCGGTCATTTCAAGCTAGTTGAACTGAGATGCCCCCTGAAACACCGCGCCCGCATTAGCCGGGTCAGCGTGCAGGTCTGCCACATTTGCCACTGTTTCAACCAGCGTCATCTGCCCTGCGCGCCCTGTTTGCAACTGCCGCAGATCGTGCAGTGATGGCGTGGTCAGCTGCCCCGATCGCATCTTTTTGCCTGTTACATGAAGCGTGATATCTGTGCCGTCCACCCTGCAACAATCCCAAACAACGTGCGGAGCGTCGGACTCAAGCCCTGCCAGTGCGGTAAACCAGTTCAAAGGGTTGGTCCTGTGTAATTCTGCCGCGGCCTTGGGCTTGTCAGGCTCTGATTTTGGGCGTATTTCGGCGTTATGACAAGGTATCTGAACATCACCGACCATGATCGCCTGCCGAGCCGGTTCTTTGGCGCGACCCTTTCGATGCTGGCCCGCGCCTGACTGCGCGCCACCCTGCCTGCCCCATTCCCCATAGCCAACAGATGAGCCAAAGCCATGACCGCGCGCACGCTTTATGACAAGATCTGGGACGATCACGTTGTCCACGCCGCCGATGACGGCACCTGCCTTTTGTATATCGACCGCCATCTGGTGCATGAAGTGACCAGCCCACAAGCCTTCGAAGGCCTGCGCATGACGGGTCGCCCCGTCCGCGCGCCCGACAAAACCATCGCCGTGCCAGATCACAACGTGCCCACCACGCTGGACCGCGCCAATGCCGCCACAATGACCGAGGACAGCCGCATTCAGGTGGCTGCTTTGGACAAGAACGCGCGCGATTTTGGCATTCACTATTACCCGGTGTCAGACGTGCGTCAGGGCATCGTGCATATCGTCGGCCCCGAACAGGGCTGGACGCTGCCGGGCATGACCGTGGTCTGCGGTGACAGCCATACCGCCACCCATGGCGCGTTCGGATCGTTGGCCCATGGTATCGGCACATCCGAGGTGGAACATGTGCTGGCCACGCAAACGCTGATTCAGCGCAAGGCCAAGAACTTCAAGGTGGAAATCACGGGGTCTTTGCGCCCCGGTGTCACCGCCAAGGATATCACGCTGAGCGTTATCGGTGTAACCGGCACCGCAGGCGGCACGGGATATGTCATCGAATACTGCGGGCAGGCGATCCGAGAGCTGTCAATGGAAGGCCGCATGACCGTGTGCAACATGGCCATCGAAGGCGGCGCGCGCGCAGGCCTGATTGCGCCGGACGAGAAAACCTATGCCTATTGCATGGGCAGGCCCCACGCGCCCAAGGGTGCAGCGTGGGAGGCTGCGGTGGCCTATTGGAAAACCCTGTTTTCCGATGATGGCGCGCAGTGGGACAAGATCGTAACACTGAAAGGCGAGGATATCGCGCCTGTCGTCACATGGGGCACCAGCCCCGAAGACGTGCTGCCCATCACCGGCGTTGTGCCCTCACCTTCCGATTTCAGTGGTGGCAAGGTCGAAGCGGTGCAACGCAGCCTTGATTACATGGGCCTGACACCCGGCCAGAAACTGTCTGACATTGCTATTGATACGGTGTTCATCGGGTCCTGCACCAATGGCCGGATCGAGGATTTGCGCGCGGCAGCTGCTATCCTCAAAGGCCACAAGATCGCCGTGAAGCGCGCGATGGTCGTGCCCGGATCAGGCCTTGTGCGCGCACAGGCCGAGGAGGAGGGGCTGGCGCAAATCTTCATCGACGCGGGCTTTGAATGGCGTCTGGCCGGCTGTTCCATGTGCCTTGCCATGAACCCCGATCAGCTTGCGCCGGGCGAACGCTGTGCTGCCACCAGCAATCGCAACTTTGAAGGCCGCCAAGGCCGCGGCGGCCGCACGCACCTTTTGTCCCCCGCCATGGCGGCGGCGGCGGCAATCACCGGGCGGCTGACGGATGTGCGGGGGATGATGTGACGGAATGGCGTTCCGCATTCCCGGAACCATAGAGGAATTCTCTGACCCCGTGCGCCGGGGTCAGATTGCAGATGAGGTGATCCTTTACCTGCGCCGCCACGAACCCTTCGCCTCTGACCCGCGCAGCGACGACGATCTGCGCCCCATTATCCTTGGCAGCGTCATTACCGGCGACACACTTGGGATCCAGAAATTGTCGGGCTTCAAGCGATTTGCCTATGTGTGGATGCTGACTGAAGGTCAGATCGCGCAGAGTGCCGACACAACAGACTTCATTCGCTATGGCGGCATCGACCCCGATCATCAGGTTGAAGCCCTGATGCGCATCGTTATTGATGTGGCAACGCAGGTAGAGCAAAACCTGGGTGACGCGCCATGACCACGGTAACACGTGATGGCCCTGCAGACAGGATTGGCCGTTTTATTGGCGGGTGGATCGGCCGGGCCTTGGGGGCGCTGGTCCCTCCGCCGGGCGTTGGTTCGGCTATTGGTGGGATGATCGGTTCAGAACTCGGTGCCATCGGTTCCAAAGCAGCGGCCGGCTGGTTGTCGCAGCAGATGTCGGGCGCGACCGATGATGCCGAACCAAAAGAAGCGGCGAAAGAAGAGACTGAAACCTGCCAAGGCTGTCGGACTCAGCAATGCAAGGACCTTGAAGCTGACATCAATCGCCGGCTTTACAATTCCAAGCGTAGTCCGGGTGCAAATGGATATCATGGGCAGTTTCCGCGCCGGGCCGAACAGATTTGTGGCGCAAATGGGCCGGGATCCGACAGTTGGATCGTCCATGACAACATTCTAAAACAACAATCTGGCGAACTTGAAAGACTGCAGAAGGCCTATGAAGCCGCAAAGTGCAAAGGTCACCCTGAAGAAAACATCAACTGGGATGACATGGAATGGGCGCAAAGCGAAGATTTCCGACCAACCGCCCAAGAATGGCTTGGTCCGGCGAACGCTCAGTGCCAAACCGCCAAGGAACTTATTCGACAGAATCAAGGACGTGAAGCCGTCAGGCTCGTAGACACCTTCCCCCGTCCAACTGGACCGGCTGTATTCTGAAGGGATATCAAGGAATGACCCAGTTTTACCATGGCTCGAATAGTCTCGACATCAGTTGGAACCTCATTCTGCTGTCACTGGACGCTATGATCCCCGCTTATGCGTTTGTGAAAGCACCTGCTCTTTCAGAAGCAGAACGCACAAGCCTTCGAGAGTGGATTTTGCAAGGGCCACCGCTGAATTGCTTTGCTTTCGGCAATGACGGTCGCAGCTTTGCTGACTATGTTCGTGTGCTTGAGGGGCTGTTACCCGATGGGCGCGGAACCACATTGCTTCACTGGGGCGCATTCTCATCCTCAATGGTAGACACGACGCCTGAACAGGCGCGAAAAAGCTGGCCGGACTATGCATGTCGTGAGTGGCTTACAGCCTTTGACGAGGCACAGGAAACCGGGACAGTAGAATATCTTAGCATCGGTGCAAAAGCACTGGGTACGCTGTCGGAAATCATTGCCGGGCGAAAACTGCGCCGCACTGCTGCCGAAGCATTCACTTTGACCCTAAAGAAAGAATGGGACCCCTACCCCCTTGATCCCGCCCAGCTCGCCTATAACCGTAAGGTCAAATCGGCATGGGATGCAAAGTTATATGAGGAATTCTGCCGCGAAAACTCGGCGTCTTTGGACTTTGCTGTTCTGTTCATGATCGATCATCAGGAAGCGCAAAGCTTTGTCACAAGTTATGCAAGCAAGTTGTCACCCGCCGACCACCAAATCATTTTCCGGGAACTACCCAGATTGCTGGAAGGCAAAGGCAGGTATCAGACCCACGCTTGGCAACTTGAAAGGTTGCGTGAGGACGCAGGCAAGCCACTTGAATCTCTTCTGAAGTTTGCGCATGCCCCTGTCGAACCGTAGTTGCCCCTCTGCCCCCCTACCCCTAAACCAACCATAACCCGGACAAGACGGAAACCACCCATGACACCCTTCACCACCCTTACCGGCATCGCCGCCCCCATGCCGCTGGTCAATATCGACACCGATATGATCATTCCCAAGCAGTTTCTGAAAACCATTGCCCGCACCGGCCTTGGCAAGAACCTGTTTGACGAGATGCGCTTTACACTTGATGGCGCGGAAATCCCCGAATTCGTCCTGAACCAGCCCGCCTATCGCAATGCTGAAATTCTGGTGGCCGGTGATAACTTTGGCTGCGGGTCAAGCCGCGAACATGCGCCTTGGGCGCTGTTGGATTTCGGCATCCGCTGCGTGATTGCCACCAGCTTTGCCGATATCTTTTACAACAACTGCTTCAAGAACGGCATCCTGCCCATTGTCATGCCGCAGGACGCGGTCGATGCGCTGATGGCAGATGCGCGCAAGGGCGCCAATGCCCGCATGACCGTTGATCTGGCCGAGCAGACCGTCACAACCTCGGACGGCATTCGCTTTGATTTCGCCATAGACCCGTTTCGCAAGCACTGCCTGATGAACGGTCTGGATGATATCGGCCTGACTATGGAGAAATCCGCATCAATCGCCAGCTTTGAGGCGCGCGCGGCAACCCTGCGCCCTTGGGCCTGAAAACCCTTTACCTACAACATCTTGTGCCGCCCCCATGGGCGGCCTTTTTATTGACACCGCTTTGTTGCATTTCCGCGCCACTCCCACCCTGAAAGCGCCCAATTGCCCCTGTCTAACTGTCGAAACGTTGTACTGCGGATCGAAAGAAGGCAGAAATTGGGCAACAATAAGGCAGCTCGCCACATTGGCGTGGAACAGCTTAAAAAACGGGCCCGGCAAAGTATCGGTCCCGATGAGGAGAAGGGCGGATCTGGCGTGGTGTCGCAACTAACCGGCGCATTGGTGCGGGCGTTTCTGGTGGTGTTCCTGATTGCGGCACCGTCGGTACTGCTGCCTGCCGTCAGCCCCGAGGGCAAGCAGATGGTGGCATTGGTTGCCCTGTTTGCGGGCCTGCTGACCTTTATCGAATACCATGCCACCTATCCCGGCCTTGTTGAATTCCGTAACGCCCCGCCATTCAACCGCATCCGCTTTGGCATGCTGTTTTTCATGGTGCTGCTGTTGTCCTTGCTGGAACGCGGCACGGCCTTTCCATCCACGCTGACCGAACTTGTGTCGGCGGTGGGTGCGCTGATCGGCATGTCGATGGATTTTCCCTACAGCCCTGTGCGCCTTGTCATGCTGACCATGTCCGAAGGGGCGACGGCCGAACAGGCCACACTTATTCGCGCCGCTGCAGGCCTTGCCTATCTGACGTCGTTGATCTCGCTGGCTATTTTCATGATCGCCCTGCGCCTTGGCAACTGGCCCGCGCGCGGCACGGCGTTTAACGTGTGGATCAACCTGCCCACGTTCGACCCGACGGGTGGCGGTGATGTGGTCGACCGCCTCAATCGTGATGCCCGCGTTAACATTACATTAGGGTTTTTGTTGCCATTTCTGATCCCGGCGGTTGTTGCACTTGGCTTTGATGCCATGGCGCATCTGCCGTCATCGTCGCCGCAAACCCTGGTGTGGACTGTTACTGCATGGGCCTTTCTTCCTGCCTCACTTTTCATGCGTGGCATTGCCATGGGGCGCATTGCCGAGATGATCCGCGAAAAGCGGCGGCAGAACGAACCTTCATCGGTGCTTGCTGCTGCCTGATTGGAGCACTGCTGTGCCTGCTGCCGATTGCGGCGCAGGCCGACGACATCCGCATTGCCACATGGCAGGTTGAGCTGTCACGCGAAGGCCCCGGCCTTTTGCTGCGTGATCTGGTCAAAGGCGAAGATGCCCAGATCACCGCTGCCTTCACCGTGCTGCGGGCATTGGACGCCGATATCATCCTGTTGACCGATTTGGATTATGACCACGGGCTGATTGCGCTGAATACCTTTGCCGATCAACTGGCACAGGCGGGCTTGCCCTATGCCACGCGCTTTGCGCTTGCCCCCAATACGGGCATCGCGACCGGGTTTGATCTGGATGGCAATGGCCGCCTGGGTGAGGCGCGCGATGCCGTGGGGTACGGTCGTTTTGCGGGTGATGGTGGCATGGCGATCCTGTCACGCTACCCGGTGCAGCATGACACGGTGCAGGACATGTCCGCATTCCTGTGGCGCGATCTGCCCGGTGCACTGCTGCCACCCGACATGCCACCCGACGTGGCCCTGATCCAGCGCCTGTCCACGACGGGCCATTGGGCCGTGCCCTTTGCCGTGGGCGATGCCACACTGACGATGCTGGCTTTTCACGCGACACCCCCGGTGTTTGATGGCCCGGAAGACCGCAATGGCCGCCGCAACCATGATGAGGCGGCGTTCTGGCTGCATTACCTTGCGGGTGAAGTGCCCTACCCAGCCCCGACCGGGTCTTTCGTTATCACCGGCGATGCCAACCTTGACCCCACCGATGGCGAAGGCACCCCCGCCGCGCTGAACGCCCTGCTGGCCCACCCGATGCTGCAAGACCCCGCACCGCAGGGCACGTCGGGCCGCACTGACACAGGCCGGGGCGATGCCGCCCTTGATACTGCGCTGTTTGATCCGCCGTTGGGCGGCTTGCGGCTGGATTATATTCTGCCCTCCGCTGATCTGACCATCACCGCTGCGGGCGTGCTGTGGCCCCCGGCGAATGATCCGCTTTCCGCAGCCCTGACAGCCGCGTCACGCCACCGCCCGGTCTGGGTGGATATCACCCTGCCCTGACCGGTTCAGGCCCAACACGCGCAAATGTGCCGCCATCACGGTTGGCAAAGATGTGATGGTCAGATCGGGCAGCAGCGCCTGCAACGGTGCCGGGTCAAGCGCGTGCGGCGTTTCATACAGATACCGCATTTCCGACATTTCCCGCGCCATTTCCCAGAACGGCCCCAGCAGGCGCATGACCCACCATGGAAACTGCACCATCTTTAGCCGCCGCCCCAGCAGTGGCTTTAACACGCCACCCAGATCAGCCATCGAAAATGTCAGCCCCGCAAACGGAATGTCGGCAAAGGCCGGCAGGGCCGCCCGCTGTTCGGCCAGGGCCACCGCCGCCCGCGCCATATCCGGCAGATAGGCATAGGCGCGCTGCACATCCGCCGCCCCGCCCAGCGTCAGTTTGCCCGCCTTCAGGCTGCGCAGATGGAACAGGTGCATTGCCGTGGTCTTGCCCGCCTCATCCAGAAAATCCCCACCGCGCAGCACAATCACCCGCAGCCCTTGTGCTGTCGCCGCCTGGTAGCTTGCCTCCATCGCCGCCCGGATATGGCCCTTGCGCGCCACTGGCCGGTGCGGCACCTTTGGCCCCCAGGGCCCCGGCTGATCGCCATAGACATAGACATTGCCCGGCAGCAGCACTGTCGCCCCGCTTGCCAACCCCGCCGCAATCACCTGGCGCGTGATCTGGGGGATCAGCCGCGCCCAGTCATGGTACATCGGCGGGTTCAACCCGTTCACAATGACATCGGCCCCCTGCGCCGCCAGCACCATGTCCGCCCCCCGCACATAGCGCCGCACATCCCACCCCGCCGCCCCAAAGGCCTGCGCCACCCGACTGCCAAACAGCCCCGATGCCCCCAGAACCAGAACCGTGCCTGCCATGATATCATCCCTTCATGTTGATCTGGACGGAACCTATACATTCACCGTCAACTATAAATTCGCTGAAACCATTCATCTGGTATACATAAACGCATGCATAATCCTGATTGGACCCTGACCCGTTCGTTCCTTGCCGTTGCCGAAACCGGCTCACTTTCCGCCGCCGCCCGCCAGCTTGGCCTTAGCCAACCCACCCTTGGCCGCCATGTGGCTGATCTGGAGGCGCAGCTTGGCATGCCGCTGTTTCAACGTGCGCCCCGTGGCCTGATCCCCACCACCGCTGCGCTGAACCTGCTGCCCCATGCCCGCGCCATGCGTGATGCCGCAGCGCGCCTGCATCTGGCCGCCGCCGGCCAGACGGAAACACTGGCCGGAACCGTGCGCCTGACCGCAAGCCGCATTGTTGCGCACTACATCCTGCCAGCGATAATTGCCGAACTGCGCCAGGCAGAGCCGGGCATCGAGGTGGAACTGGTCGCCACTGACGCCACCGAAAATCTGCTGTTTCATGAGGCCGACATCGCCCTGCGCATGTACCGCCCCACCCAGCTTGACATTGTCGCGTTGCACCTGCGCGATCTGCCCACCGCCATTTACGCCGCCAACAGCTATCTTGACCGGCGCGGCATGCCCCACACCGTGGCAGACCTGACCCGGCATGATATTCTGGGGTTTGACCGGTCTGACATGATCATTCAGCTGTTGCGCGGCATGGGGATTACCGCGCAGCGCACCGATTTTCCAGTGCGGTGCGACGATCAGATTGTGTACTGGAACCTTGTGCGCGCCGGGTGCGGCCTTGGCGGCATGCAGTGCCAGATTGCAGATGCCGACCCGACGGTCAGCCGCGCCGCGCCGTTCATTGCGCTGCCCGACCTGCCCCTGTGGCTGGCGGCCCCGCAGGCCCTGCGCCAGACCCCGCGCATCCGCCGGGTGTTTGATTTTCTGACGGCCGCCTTGCGTGCCTTGCCCGCTTGACCCTGCCATCCCCACCCGCTACGCCACGCGCGACCCTTTTTACCGGAGCGACCCATGCCCAACCCCTCCCTTCTGATCCTTGCCGGTGATGGTATTGGCCCCGAGGTCATGGCCGAGGTCAAACGCATCATCGCGTGGTTCGGTACCGCGCGCGGCGTGACCTTTGATGTGACCGAAGACCTTGTCGGCGGCTGCGCCTATGACAAGCACGGCGTGCCCTTGCATGATGACACGATGGCCCGTGCGCAGGCCGTAGATGCCGTGCTGCTGGGTGCTGTCGGCGGCCCGCAGTATGACAATCTTGATTTCAGCCTGAAACCCGAACGCGGCCTTTTGCGCCTGCGCAAGGAGATGGACCTGTTTTCCAACCTGCGCCCGGCGCAATGCTTTGATGCACTGGCCGATTTTTCGTCGCTCAAGCGTGATGTCGTGGCGGGCCTTGATATCGTCATCGTGCGTGAACTGACCAGCGGTGTGTATTTCGGCGAGCCGCGCGGCATCCATATGGAGGGCAACCAACGCGTCGGCATCAACACGCAGCGCTATACCGAAAGCGAAATTGCCCGCGTGGCACGGTCGGCGTTCGAACTGGCGCGGCGGCGGGCGAACAAGGTATGTTCGATGGAAAAGGCCAATGTGATGGAATCGGGCGTGCTGTGGCGGCAGGTCGTTCAGGAAGTGCATGACAAGGAATATCCCGATGTGCAGCTGTCGCACATGTATGCCGACAATGGCGCGATGCAGCTGGTCCGCTGGCCCAAGCAGTTTGATGTGATCGTGACGGATAACCTGTTTGGCGATGTGCTGTCTGATTGCGCGGCGATGCTGACGGGCAGCCTTGGCATGCTGCCATCGGCCAGCCTGGGTCTGCCCATGGCCAACGGGCGGCCCAAGGCGCTGTATGAACCGGTGCATGGGTCGGCCCCTGATATTGCCGGCACGGGCAAGGCGAACCCGATTGCCTGTATCCTGTCATTCGCGATGGCGCTGCGCTATTCGTTCGACATGGGCGATGATGCGGCGCGGATTGAGGCGGCGGTGCAAAAGGTACTGGCTGACGGGTTGCGCACAGCCGATCTTTTGGGCCCCGAAGGTGGTGCGGCGATATCAACAACGCAAATGGGCGATGCCGTGCTGGCGGCACTGAACGCGAGCCTTTGACCACCGGTGGGATGGGCAGATTGCCCATCCTGCGGACGGCACATGTAGGATGGGCAATCTGCCCATCCCCCCTTGCCCGCTAAACGCCCAGTTCCAACCGGTCCAACAGGGCCGCAAGCATGGCCTGACACCGCGCCAGCTGCTCTAGCGATACCCACTCATCCGGCTTGTGCCCCTGCGCCATCGACCCCGGACCGCAGATCACTGTGGGAATGCCAAGCCGCGCATCAAACAGCCCGCCTTCGGTGCCAAACGCCACCTTTATCGTGCCATTCGCCCCGGTCAAAGATTGCACGAACCGCACAACGCCCGCATCCGTTGGCGTGCCAAGACCCGGATAATCCCACAGCCGTTCGATCACGATGGCCGCCTCGGGAAAGTCAGCACGCAAGGGTGCCACAATCGCCTCTGCCGCCGCCTGCACCCGCGCAATCAGCGCGCCCACATCCTCATCCGCAGGGCTGCGGATTTCCCAATCCACCACCGCCGTATTCGGCACGATGTTCACCTGAACGCCGCCTTGCATCTTGCCCGCATGCAGCGTGGCATAGGGCACGTCATACTCCGCGTCTTGCACGCCATGCTGTGCCACATCCGCCTGAATGGCGCGCAAGGCCACAATGAAATCCGCCGCCAGATGCAGCGCGTTCAGCGCCATCGGGGCCAATGCCGAATGCCCCTCGCGCCCCGTGCATGTGGCCCGCAGCGCCACCTTGCCCTTGTGCCCCGTGGCCACCTGCATGCCCGTGGGTTCGCCCACAATGCACATTGCCGGGCGCACCGGCGCTGCCGCCAGCATGTCGATCAACGACCGCACACCCATGCAGCCAATTTCCTCATCATAAGACAGCGCAAGATGCAGCGGAGTTTTTAGCGGGCGCCGTGCCGCCTGCAGCATTGCTGCAATCGCGCAGGCGACAAAGCCCTTCATATCCGCAGCCCCACGCCCGTACACGCGGCCATCCTCAAACGTTGCCGCAAAGGGTGGTTTCAGCCAGACCTGCCCCGTTACCGGCACCACATCGGTATGGCCAGACAGCATCACGCCCGGACCATTTGGCCCCACGGTGGCGTAAAGGTTGGCCTTGGTGCCGTCGTCATTGGCAATCAGCAGCGCTGTGATGCCCGCATCCTGTAGCAGCCCCTGCACATAGATCATCAGATCCATGTTCGGGTTGCTGCTGACCGTATCAAACGCCATCAGGCGCGAAAGGATATCCATCATCTGCATGCGCCAGCCCTAGCACGGGCTGGGGCACAAATGGAACAACGGTCGCGACCTGAACATGACAGGCCTGCAATGTTCAGCCCATCACCTCGGTCATCTTGACCACACGGCCCTCCGCCACCGACTTCAGCGCCGCATCTGCCAGTGCCAGTGCAATCAGCCCGTCTTCACCTGTAGGGGCCGCCTTGCCAGTGCCGCCCAGGGCCGCAATGAACGTGGCGATTTCTGCCGCATAAGCCTCGGTATACCGTGTCATGAAGAAATCATGCAGCGGCGGGCGGGTGTAGCCATTGGCATTGGCCACCTCAATAGACACCGGGCGCTGATTTTCCGCCGATACCGCACCCTTTGACCCGTGCACCTCGATCCGCTGGTCATAGCCATAGGTCGCCCGGCGCGAGTTTGAAATCATTGCCTGCTTGCCCGTGGCCGTTTTCAGCATCACCTGAACGCTGTCAAAATCGCCAGCTTTGCCAATGGCCGGGTCCACCAGCACCGCCGCCATGGCCGACACTTCCGCAATCTCTTCACCCAGCAAAAAGCGCGCCATATCGAAATCATGGATCGTCATATCGCGGAAAATCCCACCTGACCGCGCGATATAGTCCACCGGTGGCGCGCCGGGATCGCGGCTTGTGATCACCACCATTTCCACATCACCAATCGTGCCCTTGTCAATTTCCGCCCGCACTGCCCGGAAATGCGGATCAAAGCGGCGGTTGAACCCCACCATCAGAGTGCCCTTGTGGGCGCGGACCACCTGCAGGCAGGCCTTCACCCGCGCCAGGCTCAGATCGATCGGCTTTTCGCAGAACACCGCCTTGCCCGCCTTCACGAACGCCTCGATCAGGTCGGCATGGGTATCGGTCGGCGTGCAGATCACCACGGCGTCAATATCGCTGGCCGCACAGATCGCATCAATACTGCGCACCTCGCAGCCATACTGATCGGCAATCGCCTGTGCCGCAGGGGCCATCGCGTCGGCCACGGCAACCAAAGTCGCGTTGGCATCCGCCGAAATCGCCTTGGCATGCACCTTGCCAATGCGGCCAGCACCCAAAAGCCCGAATTTCACAGTCATTTCCGTCTCCTACTCGGGGTATGCCCCGGCAACATTTTGATCGAAATCCACCAAAGCCCCGGTCATCACGCCCGAGCCCGGTGAAAGCATGTAACTGACCAGCCCCGCCACATGATCGGGTTTGACCAGCATTCCCATCGGCTGCGATGCCTCTGCCGCCTGCAGCCAGCCATCGCGCGCACCGTGATATCTGCGCTGTGTTTCATCTTCGCCGGGCGTATCCATCCAGCCGCAGTTGATGCCGTTTACCCGGATTTTATGCCCTCGCAAAGCCTGCGCCGCGTTCTTGGTGATATTGGCCAGCGCCGCCTTGGACGCCGAATAGGGCGCAAGGAAAGACTGGCCGCAATGCACCGCCATCGACAGGATATTCACCGCCGCGGCCGGGTGCCCCGCCGCAATCGCCGCCTGCGCAAAGCGTTGCAGCGCAAAGAACGGCCCCCGCGCATTGGTGCCCATCAGGCTTTCCCAGGCTTCGGGCGTGGTATCCAGAATAGACCCCCGGTCGGTTGCCGCCGCGGCATTGACCAGCGCGTTCACCAGCCCAAACCGCGCTACGGCCTGATCAACCATGGCCATTGCATCAGCAACCACGCCCAGATCGGCGCGCAGAAACTGCACATCGGCCCCAAGGCGGCACAAGGCTGCGGCTGCGGCCTCTCCCTTGGCGGCGGAACGGCCTGCAATCACCAGCCTTGTGCAACCCTCGCTGATCAGCCGTTCGGCGATGGCAAAGCCAAGGCCCTGCCCCCCACCGGTGACAAGCGCCACTGTGCCTGTGTGAGCCAGCTTAGACACCCTCTGACCCCGCACCTTTGACGCCAGTGATATAGCTGACAATGTCATTGCCATCGGTTTCATCGCGCCGCAGGTTCGCAACAATGCGCCCCCGGCGGAACACCACGATCCGGTCCACCAGATCAAACACCTGCCGCAGGTTATGGCTGATCAAAATCAGCGGCACGCCCCGCGCCTTCAGCCCCCGGATGATGTTTTCGACCTGCGCCGTTTCCTGCACGCCAAGTGCTGCCGTCGGTTCATCCATGATCACCAGCTTTGATGCAAACGCCGCCGTCCGCGCGATGGACACGCATTGCCGCTGACCGCCGCTCATGTTGCGGATGGGGTTGTCGACGTTGGGAATTTTCACCGCCGTGGTCTTCAGCGCCTCCATCGTGCGTTCGCGCATGGCGCGCCTGTCCAGAATGGAAAACGGCCCCAGTTTGAACTTGAACAGCTCGCGCCCCAGAAACAGGTTGGAAGGCACATCCAGATCATCAGCCAGTGCCAGCGTCTGGAACACCGTTTCAATCCCGGCCTCGCGCGCCTGAAGGGGGCCCGCAAAATGCACAGGTGCCCCGTCAAAAATCACTTCGCCCGCGCTGCGTTGTTCCACCGCCGTAATCTGTCGCACAAAGGTGGATTTGCCTGCGCCGTTATCGCCCACCACGGCCACATGCTCACCCGCCCGCAGCACGAAATCCGCTTCCTCCAGCGCATGCACACCGCCATAGCGTTTGGTCAGGCCACGGGTTTCCAGAATGATATCGCTCATCTTTCAGGCCCTCGCATTGCGCTGTTGGCGCCATTGATCCAGCACCACGGCGCCCACGATGATGGCGCCTTTGACCATTTCCTGATAATAGGCGTCCAGTTTCAGGAACGTGAAGCCGCTGATGATGACGCCAAAGATCAGCGCGCCGATCACCGTGCCAATAATAGACCCGCGCCCGCCCGTCAGGCTGACCCCGCCGATCACCGCCATGGCAATGGCATCAAGTTCGTACATCATGCCCATATTGGCCTGCGCCGTCTGCCCCTTGGACGACACGACGATGGCCGCGACGGCGGCCAGCATGCCCGCCATGACATAAACCAGAACCTTGTGGTGGCTCACGTTGATGCCTGACATGCGCGATGCCGCCTCGTTCGACCCGATGGCGTAGCAGTGCTTGCCATACCGCGTGTAGGTCATGATGCACTGAAACAAAACGGCAAGCGCCACGAAAATGAACACGGGGTTCATGCCGGTGCCGATGCTGGCATAGCTTTCGGTTGGAAAGGAAACCGGGTTCCCGGTTGACCACCATCGCGCAAATCCACGCGCAGATACCATCACACCCAGCGTGGCAATGAACGGCGGGATGCGCGTGTAGGCCACCAACAGCCCGTTGATCAGCCCGCCAGCCAGCCCCACACACAGGCCGATCAGCAAGGGAATGATCACCGGCAGGTCCATAGCCCAATCACCAAAGATCGCCTTTGGATTGGGGTTGCCGTTGACCATTGCAGTCTGGGCAAAGCTCATCGTGACCATGGCCGTGGCCCCGACGACAGAGCCTGAAGACAGGTCAATCCCGCCCGAAATAATCACCTGCGTCACGCCGATGGCAATAATGCCGATCGTGGCAACCTGCAGGATGATGATCGACAGCCGCTGATTGTTGAACAGCGTGTCCACATTCTCGCGCGTGTTGAACAGAAAGCTGTCACCATGAATCAGTCGGCCCAGCACCTCAAACGCCGCAACGATCAGGATCAGCGCGATGAAGACATTCAGTTCAGGGGGGCGGGCTTTTTTGGTGGGGTCATATTTCAACCCACCCAGACCATGTGATGCTTCTGCCATGGATCAGCCCCCTATGCCTTGGAATGTTGGTTGTTTCATCCTCGGTCTGCACCTGTGCTGAGCGCAAGGAAAAACCGGGGCGGCAGTTGGCCTGCCGCCCCGGTTCAGCGATCAGTTCTTGGCCAGATAGCCGTCGATGTTGGCGGGTGTGACCAGTTCAAAAGGCACATAGACCTTTTGTTCCACCGCTTCACCCGCTGCCAGCTTGACCGCTGCATCCAGGGCACCGCCGCCCTGTGCTGCTGCGTTCTGGAACACGGTGATGTCCAGTTCGCCCGCCTGCATGGACGCTAGTGCATCCTGCGTTGCATCAACGCCCGATACGCTGACCGCTGCCATATCAATGCCTGCGGCCTTCATCGCCTGAATGGCACCAATGGCCATTTCATCATTGTTGGCCAGAACGCCGTCAAAGGCCGCCCCCGTTGACAACCAGTTTGTCATCAGGCTTTGCGCCTGATCCCGGCTCCAGTTGGCGGTCTGCTGGTCAATTACGTTGATCTTGACGGCGCAACCGCCCGCCTCAATCACATCATAATAGTTCTGTGTGCGCTGCACGGCGGCCTGGTTCGACAACTCACCCTGCATGACATAGACGCTCACCTCGGTTTTGCCGGCAGCGGCCCAGTCGGCGCATTGCTGGGTAAAGCCCTGGCTGGACGAATCCACTTCGTTGGACGCAACAAAGGCCTGATTGTCGGGCAGCGTGTCCACGTTGATCGGCTGGCGGTTCACATAAACCAGCGGCACACCAGCGGCTGCCGCAGCATCGGACATGGCCTGCGTGGCCGACGTATCAACCGGGTTCACAATGATCGCATCCACGCCGGACGCGATGAAGTTGTTGATCTGGTCCAACTGCTTGGCCACATCATTTTGCGCGTCTTCGATCTGCACCGAAAGCCCGTCTGCATCGGCCTGCGCCTGAATGCCGTTGCGCAGCACGGTCAGAAAGTTATCGTCGAACAACGCCATCGAAACGCCGATACCATCAGCCATTGCCGACGTGCCCATCAGGGCTGCGAATCCGGCGGTGATCAGGGTCTTTTTCATGGTCTCTCCTCCACTAGCGGTGTCCGGCACACCGTTCTCTCCCAGCCGGACCGCCCTTTTTCTTGGGGGCGGTAATTCTGTCAGGCCACACCGGCCGTGATAAACGCCATGGATGCCGCCAGTGCCGGTTTGGCATCTGGCAGGGCATGGACCGATGGCGCAAAGGGTTCATAACTGATCGGCCCGGTGTAGCCTGCTGCCCGCAGCGCACGGATCTGCGCCACATTGCCAAGCACATCATCCGGCCCGACCAGCACGCGGTGCGGATCGCGCATGTCATCCAGATACATCGCGTCAGCCACGCCCGACACGTGCACGATGCCCGTCAGGTCTGCATAAATCGGCCCGAACCCGGCCAGGGCGTGGTGGAACGTGTCATGCACCATGAAATATGTCCCGACGCCCCCCACCGCATCAATCGCCTGCGCCAGCACATCCTTGTAGCGCAGCGAACAGGCCGCAAAGCCCAGCGGTTCAACCATGGCGCGCAGCCCATGCGCCCGCAGCATCGGCAGCATGTCCCGCAAGGCCGTGGTCGTGGCGACCAGACTGTCTGCCCGGTCCGTTGCCACCCCGTCATTGCGCGGGATCAGGCTGATCGCCTCGGCTCCTGCCGCAACAGCGATGGTCATCAGGGCATCTGCCTCAGCCGCTTTGGCATCTGACCAGTCATTGAACATCTTGACCTCGGCCAGTGCCAGAAAGCGCAGGCCCTTGGCGCGCACCGCCGCCCCCACCATGGCCGGATCATCGCCGCCAAACAGCGCGCCCGGCAGATCATTGCGGTATTCCACACCCATACAGCCCAGACCCGCCGCCAGATCAGCAAGGGCCCGCCAGCCAAGGCGCGGGGCAGTCATGTGGTTCAGGGCAAAAGGCAACATGTGCTGATCCGGAAGCGATTCTGCGATGGCTGTGGTTCGCCATGTTGGAATTCATATTCCATTTATATCACATCACAACAGTAATATTCCATTTTCGCGTAAACCTGCCGAAAACGCGTCAGGCGAAATGGCTTAGATCGATTCCTGAATGTAAAGGTCGGGCGGCAGCATGATCGGCGGGCGTTGTGCCATGCCCGGCGCAAAGGCGCATTGCGCCATTTGCGTGACCAAGGCCCGCGTCAGCGCCCCCAGCGGCGTGGCGATGGCCATGGTGACATAGCCCGATTGCAACCCGCTGCGCGATTCGGGGGTCAGCTCATTCACGATCAGTGCAATCTCGCCGGGTTTGCGATGCGCCGACAGCGCCGAAATCGCCCCCTCCATGCCGCCCCCCGCCACATAAATGCCCCGCAAATCCGGCGTGCGGGCCAACAGCGCAACCATTGCATCATGCGTCAGCTGCCGGGTTTCCAGATTGATCACGGTCTCCATCATCTGCAAATGCGGCGCGCGTTCGGCCAGACAGGCGCGCAAACCAGCATCGCGCTGATCATGCCCATGCCACCGCGCGCCCCCCACAAATACCGCCACCCGCCCCGGCATCAAGGCGGCCAGCCCCACCGCCCAGCCTGCCACGCGGCCGATCTTGTGGTTGTCCATGCCCACATAACCCACGCGGGCCTTTTGGGCGAAATCTGACAGCAGTGAAAACACCGGTACACCGGCCCCCTGCACATCTGTCACTGCCCCAAGAATATCGGGGTGGTTCACCGCCGTAGCCGCCAGCACATCACAACGCCCGATCATGCCACGCAGCAACCCCGCCATTTCAATGGGTGACTGCGACGTTGCAAATTCCACAATCACCGACACCCGGTGGCCAGGCAAGACTGCGGCCGCATCAAGCATCGCCTGCGCGAAAGCCCGGTAAAACGCCTGCCCTTTCTTGTGCAACACCACGCCCAACCGCAAGGCCGGCGCATCACCCGCCACCGTTGGCGCAAGTCGGGCCAGTGCCGGATGGCCCAACCGCTGCGCCGCAGCCACCACCGCCGCCGCTGTATCGGCGCGCACGCCTTCGCGGCCATTCAACAATCGGTCAACGGTGGCCACCGAAACGCCTGCCGCTGTCGCCAAAGCCGCCATGCCCGGTCGCCGTGCCATTCTGCCACTCCCCTGCGCAGCACGACACTGACGAATTATGACGAAAACCGCCAGCCACCTTATTGCCCGATGGCGCGCACATAACCTATGGTTGGCGCAGTGAATAAAGGGTGTCTGATGACCAGCCGAGATTACAGCCTGCTTGGACCGGACGGCGTGCGCGCCATTGAAACCGGTCTGTCAGCCGCCGAATGGTATCACACCGACGTGCCGCGCAAGGTGATGAAAGACCTGATGGCGCGCAGCGACGGCCCCGCCATCCGCGACAGCATCATCTACTACGGCGCGATGATCCTGCTTGCGGGCATCGGCATAGCGCTGTGGCCCAGCCCGTGGTCCGCCCCGTTCTGGCTGGCTTATGGCGTGCTGTATGGATCAGCCTCCGATTCGCGCTGGCACGAGGCCGGGCATGGCACCGCATTCCGCACACGCTGGATGAACGATGTGGTTTACCAGATTGCCTGCTTTATGATTGTGCGCAATCCGGCCAGCTGGAAATGGAGCCATACCCGCCACCACACCGATACCTATATCGTCGGACGTGACCCTGAAATTGCCGTCAAGCGCCCGCCGGTGTTTCTGCGCATCATTGGCAATTTCTTTGGCCTGTCTGATGCCAAGACCGGCTGGTCGCGCATGGTTTTGAACGCCACGGGCCGCCTGCACCCGGAAGAGGCCACTTATATTCCCGAAATGGAACGTCACAAGGTGGTGCGCGTCGCGCGTGTTTGGGTGGTGATCTATGCCGCCACCCTTGCGGTGGCAGTCTGGACAGCGTCGATCCTGCCATTGATGGTGATCGGCCTGCCGCGCCTGTATGGCGCGTGGCACCATGTGATGACCGGCCTGTTGCAGCACGGCGGGCTGGCCGACAACGTCACAGACCACCGCCTGAACAGCCGCACGGTGCTGATGAACCCGATTAGCCGGTTCATATATTGGAACATGAATTACCACATAGAACACCACATGTTCCCGATGGTGCCCTATCACGCCCTGCCCCGCCTGCATGCGCTGATCAAGGATGATCTGCCTGCCCCCACGCCGTCAATCTGGGCTGGCTATCGTGAAATGTGGCCCGCGCTGCGCCGCCAACTGGCCCATGAAAACCACTTCGTCCGGCGCGAACTACCGCCCACCGCCAAACCCTACCGCGACGATTTTCACAGCGCCGCCCTTGGCATGTCCGCTGCTGAATAGCGCGAATATCCATTCGCTTTTCCCGCTGCCCCCGCTAAATACGCCACATAGGGAGACACCCATGGCCAGTGATCCGATTTTTGTCATCGCCGCGATTGCGGCCCTTGGGGTGCTTGGCATTCTGCTTTTGGGCATCGGCAGCTTTGGCAAAGGCGGTGAATTCAACCACAAACACGCCAACCGCCTGATGCGGTACCGTGTGATCGGGCA
>JAYUZO010000227.1:0-9274 GCA_043751715.1 Rhodobacterales bacterium
GACAATGAGACGTTCAATGTGAACGGCGATACGGCGGCGGGGGCGATTGCGGGGGCGCTGAAGGCGGACCGGTTGCTGCTGCTGACGGATGTGGCGGGGGTCAAGAACGCTGCGGGCGAGGTGATGACGCAGATCACGCCAGATGAAGTGCGGGCGATGATTGCGGACGGGTCGATCAGCGGGGGGATGATTCCGAAAACCGAAACGGCGCTGGCGGCGATTGATGCGGGCGTGCGGGCGGTGACGATTCTGGATGGGCGGATTCCGAATGCGTGCCTGCTGGAGCTGTTTACCGATCATGGGGCGGGGTCGCAGATCCGGTCAACCGAACCACGGGTGAAACCGCGCGTCCGGCGGTGACTTGATTTTGCGGCGGCAGGACTTAAGCTGTGCAACATGGATGAGGTAACGATCAGGCTGACGGCGTTTGTGGGGCTATTTGCGCTGTTCGCCGGGTTGGAACGGATTGCGCCCCGCGAACCTGCGGTCAGACGGCAGGGGCGGTGGGGCACCAACCTTGCGATGACGGTGCTGGATGCGTTGGCCTTGCGGGCGTTGGCGGTGCTGCTACCCGCGCTTGCGGTGGGGGCGGCGGTGGATGCGCAGGTGCAGGGCTGGGGGCTGTTCAACCAGCTTGGCTGGCCGGGGTGGGTTGAAGTCATGCTGGCGGTGCTGGGCCTTGATTTTGCGATCTGGGCGCAGCATTGGCTGACGCACCGGGTGCCGCTGTTCTGGCGGTTTCACCGGGTGCATCATGCGGACCGGGATTTTGATGTTACCACAGCGGTGCGGTTTCACCCTGTGGAAATTGCGGCGTCGATGCTTTTGAAGATCGGGCTGATCTATGCGCTTGGGCCTGCGGCGGTGGCGGTGCTGGTGTTTGAAGTGCTGCTGAACGGCACATCCCTGTTCAACCATGCCAACATCGCCCTGCCGCGCGGGGTAGATCGTGTGGTGCGGTGGGTGCTGGTCACGCCGGATATGCACCGGGTGCATCATTCGACCGAACGGGCGGAGCATAACAGCAATTACGGCTTTGCGCTGTCGGTGTGGGACCGGGTGTTTGGCACCTACAGGGCGCAGGGGCGGGATGGGATGAAAGTGGGGCTGGAATGGCAGGACGAACGTCCGACACGGCTGGGGTGGAGCCTGATGCTGCCATTTCGTTCGCGGGGCTGACGGCACGGCTGGAAGCGGTGCATCTGCTGGTACTGGGCGGGTTTGATGCAGATGGCGATGCGGGGCTGCCACAGGGCACGCAGACGCTGCTGATGCTGGGGCCTGCGCCCGGCTTTTGGCCGTATCTGCAGGGCGAGCCCGAATGGGGCGGGCCTGATCCGGTGGACCGTTGGTCGCGCCGAGTGATCGGGGGGCTGGCCTGTGATCTGGGGGCCAAGGCGCTGTTTCCGTTTGGCGGGCCGCCATGGCACCCGTTTTATGGGTGGGCGCTGCGCACGGGGGCGGTCTGGGACAGCCCGGTGCGGCTGTTGGTGCATGGCACGCAGGGGCTGATGGTCAGCTTTCGCGGGGCTTTGGCGTTGAAGGAACGGGTTGATCTGCCCCCTGCCGCGCAGCGGCCCTGTGATGACTGTGCCAAGCCGTGCCTGACCGCCTGCCCGGTCGGGGCGTTGACGGCGGCGGGCTATGACGTGCCGGCCTGCCACGCGTTTCTGGACACGGCCGCGGGGGCAGATTGCATGAATGCGGGCTGCATCGTGCGCCGTGCTTGCCCGGTGTCTCAAAGCTATGCAAGGATGCCGGAACAATCCGCCTATCACATGGGACAATTCCACCGATGAAGCGTTTGATCCTGACACGCCATGCAAAATCCAACTGGAACGATCCGCTGATGCCGGATCATGAGCGCCCGCTGAATGACCGGGGCAAGGCGGCGGCGGCCGATCTGGGGCAGTGGCTGGCCACGCGGGGCTATGTGCCCGATGAGGTGCTGTGCTCTGACGCGCTGCGCACCCGCAAGACGTGGAGCGGGCTGGCGCCTGCGCTGCCGGGCACCCCGATATTAGAGCTGAAACCGGCGCTGTATCATGCGGGGCCGGATGTGATGCTGGCGGTGCTGCGCCACGCGGTGGGTGATACGGTGATGATGATCGGCCACAATCCTGGCATTGCGGATTTCGCGGGGCGGATCGCAGCGCAGGTGCCGATGAACCCGGAATTTGCGCGCTATCCGACCGGGGCGACACTGGTGTGTGATTTCGCGGTGGCGTCTTGGGCGGATGTGGGCTGGGGCATGGGCAGCGCGCTGGATTTCATCATCCCGCGTGAGATTGTGGCCTGAAATTCTGCTGTGACCGGGAAAGATGGGCAGATTGCCCATCCTACGCCATTGGCCGTGTAGGATGGGCAATCTGCCCATCCATCCTTTGGATCAATGCCCCAGAATCTGGCTGAGGAACAGTTTGGTGCGGTCTGATTTTGGGTTGTTGAAGAACTCTTTCGGTTCATTCTGTTCCACGATCTGGCCCTGATCCATAAAGATCACCCGGTTCGCCACAGCCTGCGCAAAGCCCATTTCGTGCGTCACGCACAGCATGGTCATGCCTTCCTGTGCCAACTCGATCATTGTATCGAGCACCTCTTTGATCATTTCGGGATCAAGCGCCGAGGTGGGTTCATCAAACAGCATGATGCGCGGCTTCATGCACAGGCTGCGGGCAATCGCCACGCGCTGCTGTTGGCCGCCTGACAACTGACCGGGGTATTTATGCGCCTGTTCGGGGATTTTGACCTTACCCAGAAAGTGCATGGCAATCTCTTCGGCCTCACGTTTCGGCGTTTTGCGGACCCAGATCGGTGCCAGCGTCAGGTTTTCAAGAATGGTCAGGTGTGGGAACAGGTTGAAGTGTTGGAACACCATCCCCACCTCGGACCGCACCTTGTCAATGTTCTTCAGGTCATTCGTCAGTTCGGTGCCATCGACGATGATATCACCCTGCTGGTGTTCCTCCAGCCGGTTGATACAGCGGATCAGCGTGGATTTGCCACTGCCTGACGGGCCGCAGATGACGATGCGTTCGCCCCGGTTCACCGTCATGTTGATATCGCGCAGCACATGGAAGGTGCCGTACCATTTGTTCATGCCGGTGATCTGGATCGCGGTTTCATCACTGACTTGCATTTTTGCGGTCGCGTTCATGGGTTCTGTTCCTTACCGGTGATCGGTTTTCAGCTTTTGTTCCAGATACATGGAGTATCGGGACATGCTGAAGCAGATGACAAAGAAGATGGCGCCGACATAGATGTACGGCTCCCAGTAGATGCCCTTCCAGTTGATATCGGCACGCACCACGTTGGTGACGCCGCGCAACGGATCAAGCAGGCCGACAAAGGACACCAGCGTGGTATCCTTGAACAGGCCGATGAAGGTGGACACGATGGACGGGATCGAGATTTTCAGGGCTTGGGGCAGGATGATCAGCCGCTGGGCGCGCCAGTAATCAAGGCCAAGCGCATCAGCCGCCTCGTACTGGCCGCGTGGCAGGGCGGCAAGGCCCCCCCTGATCACTTCGGCCAGATAGGCGGCGGCGAACAGGGTGACAAGGATGATGACGCGCAGGATGATGTCAAAGCTGGTGTTGGGTGGCAGGAAGTATTGCAGCAGCAATGACGCGGTGAACAGCAGGGTGATCAGCGGCACACCCCGGATGAATTCGATAAAGCCGACGGACAGGTATTTGACGATGGGCATGTCGGATTGACGGCCAAGGGCAAGCAGGATGCCGATGGGAAGCGAAAAGGAAATCGCGGTCACGCCGATCGTGATGGCCAACAGGAAGCCGCCAAAATCAGTGGAGCGCACAGCAGTCAGGCTGATATCGGCAATGCCTGTCAGCGCGTTGACGATGGTTGCGTCAAGGAACAGCCACCACAGCACGGCGGCCACAACACCCGCACCCGCCGCAGGCGAAATGCCGATCAGCGGTTGGGTCAGGCGGTAAACCAGCCCCAGCACGACAAAGCCCAGCATGGCAACAACCGGCATCCAGACAGAGCCGCCCCACAGCAGCCAGAAGCACAGGGCGGGGTAGATCAGGGTGAAATACAGCATCTGACGGGGAAGTTTATCAAACAGCACAGGTGCGATGGCGACGAACAGCAGCACAAAGGCCAGCGTGGGCCGCCAGTATTGGTCCTGCGGGTAAAAGCCGAACAGCCACTGGTGCCAGCGTTCGCGGATGACAGCCCAGCAGGCACCACCGGCACCTTCGCCGGCAGAGGCGGCAATGATCTGGCGGCATTCGGACAGCGAATTTGCATCCCAGACACCGTTCAGCAGCCAGGGCAGAATGGCGGCAATGATGCGGTAGATCAGGTAGAACGCGGCCAGTGTCAGCACGGTGTTCACGGGACCAGAGAACAGGTTTTCGCGCAGCCATTTGATAGCGCCGCGTTCACCCAAAGGCGGGGTTTGCTGCGGCAGCATTTCGGTGCGGATATAGGAAATGTTGGTCATATCAACGCTCCTTCAGCTGAATGGAACGGTTGTAGGCATTGGCCACGGATGAAATCAGCAGCGACAGAAGCAGGTAGTTCAGCATCATCAGCAGCATGCATTCAAGCTCGCGCCCGGTCTGGTTCAGCGTGATGCCGCCAAGCGTGCCGCGCAGATCAAGATAGCTGACGGCAATGCCAAGCGAGGTGTTCTTGGTCAGGTTCAGGAACTGCGAAATCAGCGGCGGAATGATGACGCGCAGCGCCTGTGGCAGCACGACAAGGTTCATGGTGCGACCGGGGCGCAGGCCCAGGGCATAGGACGCCTCAGACTGGCCACGGCTGATGGCAAGGATGCCGGCGCGCACAATTTCGGCAATGAAGGCACCAGTATACAGGACGAGGGCGATCAGCAGGGCGGTGTAGCTGTGTTGCAGCAGGATGCCGCCGGAAAAGTTGAAGCGGGTCAGGGTGGGGTATTCAAGGTGAAACCCCGTGACAAGCAGGAAGGCAATGAACGGCGCACCCAGGATCAGCACGGATTTCCACCATGTGGTGGGGCGCAGGCCGGTATCTTCCTGCTGGCGGCGGGCGGTGGCACGGATGCGACGGTTGACCCAGATGCTGCCGGCCACAATGACAAGGGCGGCAAGGAACGTGAGGTTGACCGAAACAGGGCCAAGGGTCAACGAACCCAAGGGGCGTTCGAACAACGGCAAGGGGGCGTTGATGCCACGCGTCGTGAAGGCCAGACTGTCATTGAACCACATGGTTGCGGCGGGCAGCTGGCCTGCGGCCTCCATATCGGGTGTGACGCGGAAATCCTTGGGTTCATAGGTCAGCTCGCGCATCGGCACGAAGATGATGAGGATCCACAAAAGCAGGGGAATGTTGCGGAAGATTTCAACATAAACGGTCATCAGGCGGGCGATCAGCCAATTCTTGGACAGGCGCAGCACGCCAACGAACACACCAACGATGGTGGCAAGGATACAGCCGGGAATGGCGACGGCGAGGGTGTTGGCAAAACCAACCATCCAGGCACGGAAGTGATTGTTATCATTGGTATAAGGGATCAGGGTTTGTTCGATGTCATAGCCGGCCCTGCTCCACAGGAAACCGAATTCGAAACTGCGGCCTTTGGCAGCAAGGTTTACGATCGTGTTGTTCAAAAGCCATGCCACGGCAAGGCTGAACAGCAGCAGCACGATGAACTGGATCGTGTAGCCACGATACCGCGTGTCATAGACGAGCATGGAAAGCCGAAAGCCATCTTTCGGCACATCTGTGGCTAATGCCATGTAACCCCCTGTTGCGCTTGGCACCCCCGGATATTCCGGTTTCGAGCGAGGTCTTTGCCTCAGGTGTGCGCAGTTTTCGTGAAAGCAGACGGTGGAACGAAAAAGGCGCGCCGGTTTCCCGACGCGCCTGTCATGTTCCTAGCGGAACGGCGGTGCGTACTGCAGGCCACCCTGGGTCCACAACGCGTTCAGGCCGCGGGCCAGACCGATTGGGGTGGACGAGCCGATGTTCGCCTCAAAGATCTCGCCATAGTTTCCGGCGGCCATGATGGCGCGCTTGGCGAAATCGTTGTCGAGGCCGATTTTCACGCCCATGTCACCTTCAAGGCCAAGCAAACGCTTGATTTCGGGGTTGGTGGTCGAGGCAGCCACTTCTTCGACGTTGGCAGCGGTGATGCCCAGTTCTTCGGCCATCACAAGTGCGTAATGCGTCCAGCGCACCACGTCACCCCAGTTGTTGTCGCCGTGGCGAACAACCGGGCCAAGTGGTTCTTTGGAAATGATTTCCGGCAGGATGATGTGGTTTGCCGCATCAGCCATGGTCGCGCGGCTTGCTGCCAGACCGGACGCATCGGTGGTGTAGGTATCGCAGGCACCGGCCAGATACTGGGCCGCTGCTTCGCTGTCGTCGGCCACGTTGACCGGCGTGTAGGTCATGTTGTTGGCCTTGAAGAAGTCAGCCAGGTTCAGTTCGGTCGTGGTGCCGGTCTGGATGCAGACGGTGGCGCCATCAAGTTCCTTGGCGGACGAAACGCCGAGTTCTTTTTTGACCATGAAGCCCTGACCGTCATAGTAGTTCACGGCCACGAAATCGAACGCAAGTTCGGTATCGCGCGAAAAGGTCCAGGTGGAGTTCCGCACGAGGATATCAACTTCGCCCGAAGCCAGCGAGGTAAAGCGGGTCTCGCCTGTTGTCGGCACGAATTGCACCTTGGTCGCATCGCCCAGCACTGCTGCTGCAATGGCGCGGCACAGTGAAACGTCAAAGCCCTTCCATTCGCCATTGGCGTCTGGTGCGCCAAAACCGGTCAGACCGGTGTTCGAGCCGCAGATCAGCTCGCCGCGTGCCTTGATGGCTTCGACGGTGCTTTGTGCCGATACGGCCCCGGCCAGCAATGCGGATGCCGCAATGGTGCCGAGGAATACGGATGTTTTCATAGATACCTCTTCCTGAGTTCCCACCCCTCCCCGGGGCGGTGATTATGGTGCGCCGCTTTGGTGCGACGGCTCTTGTGATGTAGTGGGGTTGCCCCGCGCAAGCAACAGTTTCAGCCCATTGAAATGCATGGGTCAAGCCATTGCCTGAAAAATCATTATTTCTGAATGATTTCATATGGGTAACCCATTTTCGCCCGGAAAAGTTTTCATTCTGCCCAAAAATTGGTCAGAATTGTTCCCCACACAATGCATAGAATCGGTCAGCTTGCAAAAACGCCGCGCGGCGCAATTCCTGCAACCGGGTGGCATCTTCGTCTGCACCCCATTGTTCAGCCTGCCAGTTTTCATCGATGCGGCAGGCATCCCACGCCTGTGCAGCCGTCAGCAGGCCCTGTGTCACCGCAAGGCCAAGGATCAGTGACCCGCTGATGGCCACCAGATCATGCAGGGCCATCAGGCGGAACGGATCAAGGCCGGCCACGCGGGCGGTCAGGGCAGCAAGGCTGGGGTCCGGCTGTGGCACCGGAATAACGCCACTGGTCACGGTCAGCGGCGCATGCAGGGCCTGTGCGGCCCAGGCCAGCACGGGGTCCCACTGGGCGGCCTGACGGGCGATCAGCGCATCGGGGTAGGTGGCGCGGTAGCACAACAGGTCGGTGCCGCCAAAACCTGCCACCTCGGCCACCACGGCGGCATGCAGCGGCGTGACCTTGTCGATAGCGGAATTGGCGGCGCGGGTGATGGGCATGGTATCGGGGCGCACCTTGCCGGTTTGCGCCTGCCATTCGGCGGCTGCGGCCTGTGCCATGGCACGGCTTGGCAGGATGAACGCGGCCTTGGCGGGCGTGCGCACGGCGCGCGCGTCCAGATGCACGGTCCAGCCTGCGTTCGTTTCAACGGCATGGGCAAGGGTCCAGAACCGTTTTGCCGCCCACTGGCTCATGCGTCACCGAACGGGTCGGCGGGCACATCATTTTCGCCCCAATCCAGCGTTTTCCATGTGCGGGACATATGGTCTGGCAGCGGCGCTGTGAAGGTCATCATCGCCTTGGTGATGGGGTGCTGAATGGTCAGGCTGCGGGCGTGCAGGTGCAGTTTGCGGCTGATATCGCCGCCGATCTGCGCGCCCCAGCCATCGCCTTCGTTGTCGGTGGTGCTGCCACCGTATTTGCCATCACCGATGATGGGGTGGCCGATTTCGGCCATATGGGCACGCAGCTGGTGGGTGCGGCCGGTGACAGGTTCAAGCGCCATCCATGACAGGCGGGTGCCCAGAAACCACAGCACAAAGTAATCAGACTGGGCGCGCTTGGCATCGGGGTAGTCGGCCATCTTGGCGGGGTGGACGCATTGCATGCGTTCCTGATCGGCACCGCGGCCGTGGCCGGGGGCCTTCATCAGGCCATACTTGATGCTGCCCTTGCGGGGATGGGGCACGCCAGCAACGGCGGCCCAATAGATTTTCCGCGTCATGCGGTGGCGCAAGGCTTCACTTAGCGCGCGCGCAACGCGGTCCGTGCGGGCCAGCATCAGAAGGCCGGAGGTATCTTTGTCCAGCCGGTGCACCAGTTTGGGCTTGTCTTTGAAGCCGAACTTCAGCGCCTCGGTCAGGCCATCAACATGGCGGTCGCCTTGGCCGGAACCGCCCTGGGATGGCAGGCCCGGCGGTTTGTTCAGGATGATGATATGCTCATCCTTCCACAGCACGGCATTCTGGATCATCTTCTCATCAGCGGGGCTGATGCGGCTTTGGACGCGGGCTGGTGCGGGGCTGTCAGGCAAGGGCGGGATACGCACGGTCTGGCCGGGGATGACGCGGTCTGATGCT
Organism: Rhodobacterales bacterium; assembly: GCA_043751715.1. Classification (GTDB taxonomy): domain Bacteria; phylum Pseudomonadota; class Alphaproteobacteria; order Rhodobacterales; family Rhodobacteraceae; genus JAAFHS01. Next base: position 8,740 of record JAYUZO010000227.1, read on the forward strand.
TTGGCGCGCGCACCATCAACGCGGACCTGCCCGGTGCGGCACATCTTTTCGACGGTGCCTTGGGTCAGCTGCGGAAAGCGGCGCTTGAACCATTTGTCCAGCCGCTGTTCGCCATCATCGGCGCTGATGGTCAGGGTTTGAACGCCGCTCATGTGAAGGACCTTGCGATGGCGGCCCCAAGAACAAGGGCGGCGAGGGAGAATATGACGGAGGCTGCCACGTAAAGGGCGGCCTGCGTGGGCTGACCGGATGCCCACAGGGTGACGGCATCGAGTGAAAAGGCGGAAAAGGTGGTGAACCCGCCAAGGATGCCCGTGAGGAGCAAGGGTGACAGGCTGCTGCCGCGCGCGTGCAGAATGATGAACAAAAGCCCCATCAGGAACGAGCCTGTGACGTTGACCATCAGCGTGCCAAAGGGAAAGCTCGCACCAAGGGCACGGGTCGCGCCGGTAACGCTCAGATAGCGCAGGGATGCACCGATGGCACCGCCGAGCGCAACTTGGGAAAGGATCCAGATCATGCGGGGTCTTTGGGC
>JAYUZO010000228.1:0-4339 GCA_043751715.1 Rhodobacterales bacterium
GTGGACAAGGACGGCGCGGGCGATCAGGGCATCATGTTCGGTTATGCCACGCTGGAAACGGCGGATTACATGCCGGCTCCGATCCATTATGCGCACGCGATTCTGAAGCGGCTGACCGAGGTGCGCAAATCGGGGGCAGAACCGACATTGCGCCCGGATGCCAAAAGCCAGATCACGCTGCGCTATGCCAACGGCAAGCCGGTTGAAGTGACATCCATCGTGCTGTCAACGCAGCATGAAAGCAAAAAGCAGAAGTCCCGCGATATCCGCAAGATCGTGGAGCCGTATATCCTTGAGGTGCTGCCCGATGGCTGGGTGACCAAGAAAACCGAATGGCATGTGAACCCGACGGGGACCTTTGTGATCGGGGGCCCTGATGGTGACGCGGGCCTGACCGGGCGCAAGATCATTGTGGATACCTATGGTGGGGCGGCGCCGCATGGTGGCGGGGCGTTCAGCGGCAAGGACCCGACCAAGGTTGACCGCAGTGCAGCCTATGCAGCGCGGTATCTGGCGAAAAACGTGGTGGCGGCGGGGCTGGCCGAACGCTGTACCCTGCAGGTCAGCTATGCGATTGGCGTGGCCAAACCGCTGTCGATTTACGTCGATACGCATGGCACGGGCACGGTGGATGAGGCGCTGATCGAACGCGCGGTGGCCACATGCATGGACCTGACGCCGCGTGGCATTCGTGAACATCTGCAACTGAACCGCGCGATTTATGCGCGCACCAGTGCGTATGGCCATTTCGGACGTGCGCCCGAGGCGGATGGCGGCTTTTCATGGGAAAAGCTGGATTTGGTAGATGCGCTGAAAAAGGCGGTCTGAAGAATCGCACAGACCGGGCCAAGCGCATGCAAGGCCCGGTCTTTTTTTGCGATGACGCCAAGGAATGCAGCCGCTTTGGCACAGGTTTGCCCCCGTTTCAGGATCGTTGAATTTTACGGCGATCCGGGGTAGGCTTTGCGCAGTTACGAATTTATTTTTGCGGGCCTTGGTATTTCAAGTGTTGGTCTGACCAGGGTTCGCCCCATTGGTGTGAAAAGATATGGCTTTTTACGGGATTTTCGTCGTGGCGGCGGGCCTATTGCTGGCCATGTCGGCACGCAAGGCCGCGCCATGCAACGCAGTGGCGGTGCGGCGATGAGCGGCGCTGAGGATACCGATCACTGGACGGGCAAGTCACGCAAGGCGGCGGTGCTGTCAGGCGGGGCTGCGGGCAAGGGCGGGATGGCGGCGCTGGATATTGCGGTGGTGGCGGGGATTGAACCCCTGGCAGATCAGCGCGGCATTCATGACAAGGTGTGCGTGCCCGATGCGCTGATGCCGATCCTGTTCAGCCAGCCCGACCCGAGCCGTGCCGAAATTGCGGCGGCGGGGGGTGGTGCATCGGCGGTGCCGCCGATGGGTACATTCGCGATTGTGGATGCGGCCAAGGTGCGGGGCCTTGCGCTGACGATTGCTGGCTACGGGTTGGAACATAAGTGCCTGTATCAGGGCGAGGCTTACGAAAACCTGCGCGATGCGGCGCCGTGGATTGTACGGCTGACACCTGACAGCACGTTCACGCGCAACCTGTTCACCCAAGGTGAGGCGCGCTGGCATTTGTGGGATGCGGGGGCGGGGATATTCATCCGGTCACGCGGATCACTGGACGCGCTGGCGCGGCATTTCCGCAAATTCACCCAGCCTAGGCTGGAAAACGGCACGAACCTGTTCTTTCGGTTTTATGATCCGGCGGCGGCATCAACCTATTTTGCGGGCATTGCGGATTGGCCCGAACGGGTGGCGCAATTCTTTCAGCCGCGGTCGGACCATGCGGTGCAGGCGATCATCACCATCCCGCCGGGCAGTACAGAGGCACAGGTGTTCATGCCGGCGGCGGGGGCGGCACTTGGGTCTGCGCCGGCGTTCAAATCCCTGACGGCGCGGGATCAGCAGATCATCGCGGACGCGACGCGCAAGAAATTCCGGGGGGAATTGAAGGCGTGGCTGTTGCGCTATGACAAGGCGCGGTTCGGGGCGTTTGAACAGGACCAACTGGATGGCATCGTTGATCATGCGGTACGTGAGGGGGATGCCTTTGGGCTGACCTTCAAAGAGGAATACACGTACCTGTTGTATATCATGACCTATTTCGGCGGCTGGTTTCACCGGTCAAACCGGTTTCCGGCTTTGGTGAAGATTTTCAAAGAGGCTGGTGACGGGCGGATGCCTGCGTTGACCAAGGCGTTTCCGGCAGAATTTGCGCGCCAGTATGGCAACGGGATCGAGGTGTTCGGTCTGTGGAAGCAGTTGCTTGGGGAATTGGAGGCGGAACTGAAGGCCAAGGGGGGGTGGCCTGCGCTGACGCGGGCGCGCACGGCACCGGTGCTGGACCGGGCGTCGCGGCATCTGCACAGCGATGACCGGGCCTTGCTGGGGGCGTTTCTGAAGCAGACGGCAGGCGAACATGTGGCGAACGGCGTGACAAGCGAGCCGATGCAATGCGTGGCACAGTTGCTGTCGTTTATCATCGGTTACCGGTTCACGGCGGACCCGCTGTTTCCCTGGGCGGCGGATTTGCTGAAGGCGGGGCCCACGCCGGATGCAGCGATGGCCGAGATCGGCAATTTTGCGCTGCGCCGGGCCAAGCGGATGACCATTGGCACCGAGGCGGGTTAGGGCATGTGTGGCTGCACGCCTGAACCACCAACCGGCCCGGTTCCGGCCAACCCGCCCGGCGGGTCAGCGGCCGGCACCGGTTTGTGCTGCGCCTGCCCGGCAAACGGCACTGTCAGCACCAATGGCGTGGGAACCTATTTTACCACGACTTATGGCAGCACGGCCCCCTTGGTGAACAAGTGCCATATTGCCATTCAGCGGACTGAAACCGGAGGCAGCGTTACGATCAAGAAAACCTTTTCGCTGACCTATTCGATGACGGCGACCGAAGCTGTGCATAAACCGATCATCACAGCGGCCATTTCATCAGCCCTGTCAGCCTGGCAATCTGCGGCGGCCACCTACCGCATCATCATTGCCCAACCGGGCTGCAGTGAGCAGAAGCTGAACATTCTTTACACATCGGCGGTCATTGCGACGGGTGGGGATGTGGTGGTGGATGTTGATAACCGACCAGCCGAAGTGCCGGGTTTGCGTTCGGTGGTGGATGGCGGCACCGCGATGCATTTCTACATCAACGGTGATGGGGACACGACCTGGACGATGACGCATGAAACGGGCCATACCTTTGGTCTGGAGGACGAATACGCCTATTCGCATGCATCAACCACGGCGCCGACCTTTACCTACAAGGGTGCTGACAACCCGGACAAGACGGTGACCCTGTCACCATCGACAATCCCGCCTGAAACTGCGGGCGCGCATTCGTTTGAAAATGCGACGATCATGGGTGTGGCCGGGAACAACACCTATCATGACTATCACTTTTATTGGATCGCCATCGAGGTGAAGAAAATTCTGCTCGCGGCGGGCGTGAATGCTGTGGTCAAGGTGGGCCTGCCATGATCCGCTATGCGACGAACCTGCGGCCCGTAATGCAAGGACTGGGATGATGTTCAAGGACTGCCAGATGGACATTGTAACGCTGGCATCAGCGGCGGGAACGGGATACCGCCTTGCGATTGAGGGCACGCAGACACTGTGCCTTGATCCCGAGGGGGCGGTTTCCGAAACAACGCATGCGGCGGTGCTGTTGATCATGAATGATGGCCCAACGCCTGTGCAGATCACCCATCGCGACGGCCCGATTGCGGGGTTTTCGTTTCGGGCCAACCAGATTGCCGATGCGTTGGACCCGCGTGAGACGATCGGGTTTCACACGGGGCCCCTGAGTGCCGACATGGTGAAAAATACGACCGCGACGATCGCGCCGGGTGCGACCTACCGGTTCCGGGGTGATCCGCGGTACATGATCCAGATCGGCAGTCTGGCCAAACGGGGCATGATGGTTGACGGCAGTGTGGCCCCCCCAGATCAGCGGTTTGACCGGACGTTCCGCATTTCATTCTATGCGTTCTTTGATCTGGTGCGCGACGGGGTCAAAACAGAAGTATCCGAAACGCTGCCAGCGATGCTGCGTGTGGTGGTGCGGGATGTTTCGCATGAATGAACCGATCCCGTCAAAAAGGGGTGTGACAAATGTGTGGTGACGCGCCAAAACCTCCTTCAGGGGAAATTCCGGCAGACCCACCGGGTGGCGGTGCAGGTGGCACGGGGCTGTGCTGTGCCTGCCCGGCCAATGGCGACATGAACACCAACGGGTTTGCCAATTATTTCACCACAACCTATCCGCACTCCAACGTGCTGACGAACAAGGGAAAGATCGCAATCATCC
>JAYUZO010000229.1:0-15294 GCA_043751715.1 Rhodobacterales bacterium
CGTAGGGCGGGGTTCACCCCGCCTTACCACCAGGATTGGCGGGGTGAACCCCGCCCTACGAGGACCACCATGAAACCAATCGAACTGATCTCTCCCGTCGATGGCAGCATTTATGCGACCCGCACCCCCTTGACGCCCGACGCCGCCAAGGCCGCCGTCGCCGCCGCAAAGGCCGCACAAAAGGGTTGGGCGGCGCGACCGCTGGCCGAGCGCATTGCGCTGGTCAAGGCAGGTGTCGCAGCACTCAATGCCATGACGGATGTCGTGGTTACGGAAATCGCCCACCAGATGGGCCGCCCCACCCGCTTTGGCGGCGAATTCGGCGGGGTGAATGCGCGCACCGAATACATGTCTGACATTGCAGCGGCGACCTTGGCCCCGGAAATGGTCGAAGACAGCGATACATTCCGCCGCTATTTCGCGCGCGAACCGGTGGGTGTGGTGTTCATCGTGGCCCCGTGGAATTATCCGTATCTGACCACGATCAACACGCTGGTGCCTGCGCTGATTGCGGGCAACACGGTGATCCTGAAACACGCAAGCCAGACCATGCTGGTGGGCGAACGGCTGGCCGAGGCGTTTCACGCAGGCGGCGTGCCTGCCGATGTGTTCCAGAACGTCGTGCTGGATCATGCCACGACCGAGGCGCTGATCGCCGCGCGCAGCTTTGGCTTTGTGAACTTCACGGGGTCGGTCGGCGGGGGCCAGGCGATGGAACGCGCGGCGGCGGGCACCTTTACCCCCTTGGGGTTGGAGCTTGGCGGCAAGGACCCCGGCTATGTGCGCGCCGATGCCAACCTTGATGCGGCGGTGGATACGCTGATGGATGGGGCGATGTATAACGCGGGTCAGTGCTGCTGCGGGATCGAGCGGATTTATGTGCATGAAAGCCTGTATGATGCCTTTGTGGAAAAATCCGTGGCATGGGTCAGTGCGCTGAAACTGGGCAATCCGTTTGACGCCGAAACCACGCTGGGCCCGATGGCCAACAAGCGTTTCGCCGCTGTGGTGCGTGGCCAGATTGCCGAAGCCATTGCCGCAGGGGCAAAGCCGCTGATCGACCCCGCCCTGTTCCCGGCAGACGATGGCGGGGCCTATCTTGCGCCGCAGATCCTGGTGAATGTGGATCATTCCATGCGGGTGATGATGGAGGAATCCTTTGGCCCCGTGGTGGGCATCATGAAGGTGAAGGATGATGCCGAAGCGCTGCGCCTGATGAACGACAGCCCTTACGGTCTGACCGCGAGCGTCTGGACCGAAGACTATGACACCGCAGCCGCGCTTGGCCAGCAGATCGACACCGGTACCGTGTTCATGAACCGGGCTGATTATCTTGACCCGGCGCTGTGCTGGACGGGGTGCAAGGATACCGGGCGCGGTGGCAGCCTGTCTTACCTTGGGTTCCATTCCGTGACGCGGCCAAAATCCTATCATCTGAAGAAAGTCTGACATGACCCACGCCGTTCCCAACCGTAACTGGAACTATCCCACCGCCATCAAATTCGGCGTGGGCCGGATTGCAGAACTTGCCGACCACGCCGCCAGTATCGGGCTGAAAAAGCCCCTGCTGGTCACGGACAAGGCGCTGGCAACCCTGCCCATTACCGCCGCCGCACTGGATGTGCTGGAAGCCGCAGGCATGGGTCGCGCGGTGTTTTCCGAGGTGGACCCGAACCCGCATGAAGGCAACATGGCCGCAGGCATTGCCGTGTATCTCGCGGGCGGGCATGACGGGGTGATCTGCTTTGGCGGGGGCAGTGCCCTTGACCTTGGCAAGATGATCGCCCTGATGGCGCATCAGCGGGCGGATCTGAGCGTGTGGGATCTGGAAGATATCGACGATTGGTACACCCGCGCAGACGGGGCGAAAATCGCGCCGATCATTGCGGTGCCCACAACCGCAGGAACAGGGTCAGAAGTGGGGCGTGCGGGGGTTTTGACCAACAGCGCCACGCATAAGAAAAAGATCATCTTCCACCCCAAACTGATGCCGGCCGTCACGATCTGCGACCCGGCGCTGACGGTGGGGATGCCGCGTTTCATCACGGCAGGCACGGGGATGGATGCGCTGGCCCATTGCCTTGAGGCCTATTGCAGCCCGTTCTACCACCCGATGAGCCAGGGCATCGCGCTGGAAGGCATGCGGCTGGTGTTTGAAAATCTGGCCGTGGCCTATGCCAACCCGACGGACCTTGAAGCACGCGCGCATATGATGAGTGCGGCAGCCATGGGGGCGACGGCGTTTCAAAAGGGGCTGGGGGCGATTCACAGCCTTTCCCACCCTGTGGGCGCGGTGTATGGCACGCATCACGGCACCACGAACGCCGTGGTGATGCCAATGGTGCTGGATTTCAACCGACCCGTGATTGAGGCGCGGCTGGACAAGGCGGCCGCCTATTTGGGCATTGCGGGCGGGTTTGATGGCTTTCGCACATCAGTGATGAACCTGCGCACGACGCTGGGCATTCCGGCCAACCTGTCCGAGATGGGGGTAAAGGCCGACCGGTTGGATGAACTGGCCGCCATGGCGCTGGAAGACCCGTCCTGCGGTGGCAACCCGGTGCCGCTGACGCTGCAAAACCTGCGGGCGCTGTTTGATGCGTGCATGTAATCCGGTGGGGTATCTAAAAATTTTCGACGAAAATTTTTAGATCGCGACGGTGGCGCAGGTCGAGATAGCGGTCATCGGCGCAGGCGTTGTCGGCCTGTGCATCGCCAAGGCGCTGTCCGAGGCGGGGCATGAGGTCACGCTGATTGATCCGAACGATCCCGGATCAGGGGCCAGCCATGGCAATGCCGGCACCATTGCCGATTACGCCGTCATGCCCGTGGGCACGCCCGATGTGCTGCGCAAGCTGCCGTCACTGGTGTTCGATCACAATTCACCCTTGGCCATTCGCCGGGCCGCCCTGCCCGCGCTGATCCCATGGCTCGTGCGGTTTGCCCGCCAATCCCTGCCCGTTGCTGCCGCCCGTAATGCGCAGGCCATTGCCGCCCTGCTGACCGGTGCGGGGCCGCTTTGGCAGACGCTGATCCACGAGATTGGGGCCGGGCATCTGATGCGCCAGACCGGGTGTTTGTACCTGTATGAAACGCCTGCTGCCTATCGCTGCGCCCATGCCGACATGGCCATGCGCCGCACCCTTGGCGTGACGGTTGATCTGATCGGCGCGGGTGATCTGCACCAACTTGAACCACATCTGCCCCCCATGGCGGGGGCTGCCTTCTTTCCCGGTGCCACTACCCTGACTGATCCGGGTGCTGTGATGGCCGCGCTTGCAGCATACCTTGCGCCAGCCGTGCCGCATATCCGCGCGCAGGTCACCGGTTTGGAACGCACGCCGCATGGGGTATATCTGACCGGGCCGAACATCACCGCGCGCCGCGTAATCATTGCCGCCGGGGCGCATTCACGTGCTTTGGCCCGCATGGCAGGGGACCGCGTACCGCTGGAGACCGAGCGGGGTTATCATCTGGAATGGGATATGCTGCAGACCCGCCTGATGCGCCCCGCCTGCCCCACGGCACGCGGGTTTTACCTGTGCCCGATGCAGGGCCGCCTGCGGGTTGCTGGCACGGTGGAACTGGGCGGGCTGACAGCACCCGCGTCACCACACCGGCTGGCCCGGCTGGAAAATGGCGCAAGGGCGATGTTCCCAGACCTTGGCGCGCCGTCGCGATCGTGGATGGGCTTTCGCCCCAGCCTGCCCGACAGCCTGCCGGTGATTGGCCCGTCATCGCATGGCGCGGATGTGATCTATGCGTTCGGCCACGGGCATATCGGGGTCACGCTGGCCCCGATGACGGCGCATCTGGTAGCAGTAATAATCAGGGGCGACCACCCCGATATCCGCAGCACGGCGGCAACGCGGTTCTAACGAAACTTGTCCAGCAAACGTTGCATGGGTGACCGGGTATCGATCTGCACCTCTGCTGCAGGCTTGGCCTTGACCGGCACATCGGCAACAGGCGCTGGCCCCGCCACCCCAGTGCCTGCCACCCCAGTACCCGCCACCCCGGTGCCTGACCGCGGCGGTGCCACCCGCAACGCCACCGCATTGGCAAACCTGGCCCCATCCCCCGCCACAAGGGCCGCCGCACCCTCGGAAATACCCGTCAGCAGATCACCCAGCCAGACCTGATCCGCCTTTGCAAAGTCCTGCAACACATAGTGCGCCACCAGATCCTTGTGCCCCGGATGCCCGATCCCTAACCGAACGCGTCCATACCCCTCACCCAGATGGCCATGGATCGACCGCAGGCCATTGTGCCCGGCATGCCCGCCCCCCTGTTTCAGGCGCATCTTGCCGGGGGCAAGGTCCAACTCATCATGAAACACCGTCACATCGGCCAGTGCGATCTTGTGAAAGGTCAGCGCCCCCTGCACCGCCTGCCCCGACAGGTTCATGAAGGTTTCGGGTTTCAGCAAGACAACCTTTTCGTCGCCCATGCGCCCCTCGGCCACCAGCCCGTGAAACGCCTTTTTCCACGGACCAAAGCCATGATCGGCTGCAACCCGGTCAACGGCCATAAAGCCGATATTATGCCGGTTGTTCTGATACTTGGCCCCCGGATTGCCAAGGCCCACCAGCAGTTTCATCGCCCTGTTTCCCTTGGCTTTGCACGCCTTTCAATGTCCGGTCTGATCGAAATGGTCAAGGCGGCTGTGCAGAATCCGTTTTGTGATTGGGCGGCTTCAGGCTAAACTCTGTGGATTAACGCACCCCAAGGGGGATTTGATTTTGAATGATATCTTCAAACAGGCCAAGCGGCTTGCGCAGTTGTCTACGGTTCTTGGTCCTGATGTTCTGGTGATTTTGCGGTTTGAAGGCACCGATCACATGAACGATCTGTTCTGTTACAAGGTTGAGGCGCTGTCGACCGATCCGAATGTGGATTTCGACGCGCTGCTGGGGACGCATGCGACGGTCAGCTATCAAACCCGCGCCGATGGCGTGCGGTATTTTGATGGCATTGTGACGGATGTGGAATGGGCAGGGCCGGGTGAGACCGGCATCCGGTATAACCTGACGCTGCGGCCGTGGTTCTGGCTGGCGGGCAAACGCCGCAACCAGCGGATTTTTCACGAACAAACCGTGGTGCAGATCCTGACGGAACTGCTGAAGCCCTATTCGGGCCTTGGCAGCCCCGCCGTGCAGAAAAAGCTGACGTTTGATTACCCGGTGCTGGAATATACCGTGCAATACCGCGAAAGCGATCTGGCCTTTGCCTGCCGCCTGATGGAGCGGTTTGCGATCAGCTATCATTTCACCCATGCCGACGGCGACCACACGATGGTGATGACCGATACGGTGGATGAACATGATGATATCCCCGGCGGATCACGGCCCTATTACGGGGCGAGTGGCGACAGCGTGACGGATGAGGAACGCTTTTGGCAATGGGCGCCGCAGCGCAACATGACAACGGGCAGGGTGCGCCTGACCGATTACAACTTCAAATCGCCCCGCGCGGTGATGGAGGTGGACCGCACGGGCGACGCGGCCTATGCCGAGGGTGAAATCGAAAGCTTTGATTACCCCGGTGACTATCTGGATCAGGAACAAGGCCGGGGCGTGGTGTCGTTGCGTGTGCACGAAGAGCGCGCGCTTGATCGCCGCCACCGGGCAACAGGTGACGTGGCCAGCCTTTCGGCGGGCATGCGCGTTGAACTGACGGGCGACGCATTGCCAGGTGAGGCATCGAGCACCTTTGTCTGCCTGCGGGCGCAGCACCGGTATGCATCTGATTCCTATGGGTCAGGCGGGCAGACGGGCGACAAGGAATCTTTCATCGGCCAGTATGTCTTTGCGCCGATATCGGCGCTGCTGATCCCGGAACGCAACACGCCGATGGCCATTGTGCAGGGGCCGCAGACCGCCGCAGTGGTGGGCGAAGGTGAAATTGACTGTGATGAATACGGCCGCATTCTGGTGCGGTTTCACTGGGATCTGGCCAATGCGTTTTCCATGCGCTGCCGGGTCAGTCAGAACTGGGCCGGTCAGGGCTGGGGGGGCATGGTCATCCCACGGATCGGCATGGAAGTGGTGGTAGAATTCCTGGAAGGTGATCCGGACAAACCGCTGGTAACCGGCTGCGTATACAATGGAAAGTCGATGCCGCCCTATACCCTGCCGCAGAACAAAAGCATGTCAGTGTTCAAATCGCAGACCCATCAGGGCGGCGGGTTCAACGAGATCAGCTTTGAAGATCAGGCGGGCAAAGAACGTATCTTTGTGCATGCACAGCGCAACCATGACACGGTGGTTGAACTGAACCGCAACAGCAACATCGCCGTGACAGATACCGAAACCATCGGGCAGGACAAGATCACCAATATCGGCAAGGACCAGATTGAAAACGTCGGGGCCAATGACATGCTGACGGTTGGCACGGACGTTAACACGACGGTGGGGCGCAATGTGACCGAAGTGATCGGCAGCAATGTGTTCTACACCGTTGGCGAAAGCCAGATGTCAACCTTTGGGGCAAACCTGCAGGAAACCATCGGGGCAAACCTGTCAAGCATCATCGGGGCGAACCATGTGGTGACCGTGGGCCGCAACGCCGAAGAAACGGTGAATGGGACGAAAACGGTAACGGTGGGCGACAGCATCACGATTGATACGGGCACGTTCACGGTGAATGCGTTCAAAGAAATCGTGCTGAATGCTTCGGGTGGGTCCATCACCATCGGGGCGTCGGGGGTGACGATCAAGGCAATGAATATCGACCTTAAGGGCAAGACAGCCATGACGATGGGCGCACCGGCGCAGGTGGCGTCGCTCGCGCTTGCGGCCAAGGATGATGCGCCGTTGGTAGAACCCTGCAAACCTGCGTAACGGAGGATAACATGCTGCCAGTAGCCCGTGTCAGTGATCTGCATGTCTGCCCGATTTGCGGGCCGAACATGATTGTCAAAGGCAGCCCGATGCACACGGCGGATGGCCTGCCGATTGCACGGATGGGCGATATGACGGCCTGTGGTGCAACCATCACGCTGGCATCTTTCACACATACGGCCGATGGGCTGGGGGTGGCCTATCTGGGGTCAATAACCAGCCATGGCGGGGTAATTACGACCGGATCACCGATGCACACGACAACGCCGTAAGCGCGGTTTGCCACGCTGCTAACCCCGGCCCTGACCCGGTCTGGGGCGGTTTGGCTTTGGGGCGGGGCGTTTTGAATGCGGGTGTTGCGCGCCCATTGGCTCAGGCAAGGAATGCCGTATCAAACGGCACGTCGCGGGTGGCCCCGAATGTGCCCACGATGCGCAGAACACCATCGCCGGGCGTGATGGCGGCCACGGGTTCTGCCGTGGGCCAGTGGATCGCACCGATGACATGGCGGACCTCAATCCTGCCGCCCAGATGCAGGGCCGTGGGTTGGCCTGCGGTGGTCAGCGGACAGGGCTGTTGCTGTGCCGACAGGCCCAGCAGGGCAAGGCCCACCCCCTCTTCCACACCCAGCACGCCGGTATGGCGCGATGACCATGGCGCATAATGCCGCCCGCCGTTGGAATGCCAGAACATGGTCAGCGGCAGCAGGTCCGCCCGGCGCAGCGACAGGAACAGATCACCCGATGCGCGCGCCACCGCCGTCCAGCCAAATGTCAGATCGGGTGATGCGATGGCCGTCACAAAATCCTCATGCGCGTGGCCAAGGGGATAGTGGCACAGATCAACCGTACCGCCCCCCGCACCGGGAAAGGCCGCCAGTGGCGCGCGGGCGGGATAATGCAACAGCGAACGTCCCTGTGCGGCGTGCGGTTCAGGCGCATGCGCAGGGGTTTCGCACCACCGCAGCGGTGATGTGCTGATCCTGCCACCCTGTGGCAGGCTGACCATGGCATGGTTGGCCACGGACAAAGCCCCGGCCCCGCCGGTAAAGCTGTGGCACTGATAGACAAAGGGATGGTCGTTCTGCACGAACAAACGCTTGTGCACCCGCGCGCCCATCACGGGGCGCGTCAGCGCATAGCACCCGCCTTCCCCGATCCATTCGCCATTGGCCGTCCAGCCGTGCAGCGGTGCCCCATCGGCGCTGCCATCACCAAACGGCGCACAAAAGAAATCCCCCGCCAGCCAGCGTTGATGCGGCGGCGCGGTGACGGGCACGTCATCCGCATGCCAGGGCGCGCGGTGCAATGGGGCAATGGCATGCCCCTGATCCTGCACGCGCAGCGCGGCAATCGCCCCACCCATGTGCTGAAAATCAACCGCAATGCCGCGCGCCTGTATCTGTTCGACCGGGTGATCCATCTGCCGATATTCCATCAAAACCTGCGTTGACGCCTGCCCTGCCCCTGCCTATCACGATCCGAGCACAAGGAAAGGTTCCCGCCATGCCCACCTGGATTGACGTTTGCGCGACAGATGAGATTGACGATGAAGATGTCATGCCATGGGATCATGCCGGGCACCACTTTGCCATTTACCGTGCGCCCGATGACCAGTTCTATGCCACCGACGGTTTGTGCACGCATGAACAGGTGAAACTCGCCGGCGGGCTGGTGATGGATCACATCATCGAATGCCCCAAACACAATGGCCGGTTTGATTACCGCACCGGCGAGGCCAAGGGCGCACCGGTCTGCGTCAACCTGAAAACCTATCCTGTGCGTGTGGTGGATGACCGGGTGCAGATCGGGCTGGACTAGGCGCACGCGGCCTGCGGCATTGGGCCTGCAACGGACCACGCATCAAGCCTGACGGCTTTCTTCGTTGGCGCCACAGCGAAGAAAGCCGTCAGGCGTGATGAGCGACCCCTTGCAAGCCTCAGCCTTGTTCGACCATCTGCCGCTGTTCGCCCAAACCCGCAATCCCCAGGCTGACCACCTCACCTGCGCGCAGAAACCGCTGCGGCTTCATGCCCATGCCGACACCGGGCGGGGTGCCGGTTGAAATGATATCGCCGGGGTGAAGGGTAAAGAACTGCGACAGATAGGCAATCAGATACGCCACACCGTAAACCATTGTTTTGGTTGACCCGTTCTGCATGGTCTGCTCGCCAACCTTCAACCACATCGGCAGGTTCTGCGGATCAGGCACCTCATCAGGTGTCACCAGCCATGGGCCGGTCTGGCCGAAATTGTCACAGCTTTTGCCCTTGGTCCACTGGCCCGCACGTTCAGTCTGAAAGGCGCGTTCCGACACATCATTGATCACGCAATAGCCCGCGACATGGTCAAGCGCTGTCGCTTCATCCACGTATTTGGCTGGCTTGCCAATGACCACGCCCAGTTCCACCTCCCAATCGGTCTTTACCGAACCGCGCGGGATCAGGATCGGGTCATGCGGCCCGCAGATGGCACTGGTGGCCTTCATGAAGATCACAGGTTCAGGCGGCACCGGATGGCCGCTTTCGGCGGCATGGTCGGCATAGTTCAGCCCGATGCAGATGAATTTGCCGGTGCCCGCCACGCAAGCGCCAATGCGCGGGGTGCCAGGCACCAGCGGCAGCGCATCAGGGTTGATACCAAGGCTGTTCAGCCGCGTCAGCACATCGCCCGCCAGATCAGGGATCACGCCTGACAGATCGCGCAACTGGCCCGCGGCATCCAGAACGCCGGGTTTTTCACTGCCACGCGGGCCGTAACGCAAGAATTTCATGGTGATCCCCCTTTTGGCTCTCGGCTGCAATCTAAGGGCATGATCGCGCAAAGGAAAGCACCCGCGCGCTAGGCCCCCCACCCCAGCCCTCCCCTCACCGGGGGGAGGGAGGCGCTTGCACGGCTGAGGTTACCACAGGTGGCAATGGTCTGGCGCCTCCCCTCCCCCTTTTGTGGGGAGGGGCTGGCGGTGGGGGCGTTTCATGCAAGCCCCGCATAGCTGCGGAAATCCGGGTCGCGCACATCGACCTCGGCCCCCAGATAACGGTTAGCAGCGGGTGTGCAGAGCCAGACAATGGCAGTGGCAGGATCATCCACCGGGGCCAGCGTTTCACGCGGCAACTGGCTGACCGGGTTGATGCCGCTGGCGCGGATTTCGCCTTGCATGTCAGTATCCACAACCCCCGGTGCAAGGCCAAAGATGCGCAAGCCCTGCGTGCCATACTCTTCATGTGCGGCGCGGGTCAGCATGGCAAGGCCGGCCTTGCCCGCGCAATAGGCGCTCCACCCTTCCAGCGGGCGGCGGGCGGCACCAGAGGACAGGTTAATGATGGTGCAGGCCGGGTTGGCGCGGATGGCGTGGTGGATCACGCCGTAGGCGGCGGTCAGGTTGGTGGTGATGTTCTGGCCCCATACAGCGGGACCGACGGTATCAATGCGGCCGATGGGGCCGATAACACCGGCGTTGTTCACCACGATATCAAAAGGCCCCGCCATGGTGGCGGCCATCGCGGCAAGGTCGGTCACATCGGCCTTCAGGGCGGTGATACCGGGCCCGGTTGCCCCCCCCGTGCTGCGCGCGGTGTAGGTGACCTGTGCGCCAGCTGCCGCAAGGGCCACAACGGCGGCCGCGCCAATGCCACGGCTGCCGCCGGTGACAAGCGCGCGTTTGCCGGTCATGTCCATCATCATATTGGCAGTGCCAGCCCGCCTTGGGCCGCCGATGCCTCGGCCTGATCAAGCATGCGCTGCAGCATCGCCCCGCGCGCGAACGTTGGTTCAGCCGCGCCCGTGCCAGTGATGGCCGCGATGAAGCGTTCGTAGACGCTTGGCAATACCGGCGCGTCAACGTCATGCCATGCAGCCGTCAGCACATCTGCCCCCAGACAGGCCCGCAGGCGGCTGATGCCGTTTTCAAACCCAACCTCCAGCCCGCCTTTGTCGCCATAAATCCGCAGGCGCAGATCGTTCATATGGCCGGTGGCAAACCGCGTTGCAGCAACCGTGCCAAGCGCGCCGTTTTCCAGCACCACCTGCATCGTGGCGCTGTCATTGGCATCCAGCACATAGTCACCAATGCGCCCCCCCGGTGCCTTGTCAAACGTCGTCAGACGGCAGGAAATGTCACGCAGCCCCTGCCCCGCAATGAACGTAGCGAAATCAAGGATATGAATCCCCACATCGCCCAGCACACCCTTTGACCCATGCGCCGATGACAGCCGCCACAGCCATTGCGGCTGTTCGCGCCATTCGCCCCATGCGGGCTGCGTCAGCCAGCTTTGCAAATAGCTCGCCTCAAAGTGCCGCACCGTGCCGATGTCCCCTGCCGCCACCATGCGGGCGGCCTGCTGCAGGGCCGCCACGTTGCGATAAGACAGGTTCACCATGTTGACCACGCCCGCCTTTTCCGCGGCATCGGCCATCGCCACAGCATCCGCGTGGCTGGTCGCCAGCGGCTTTTCGCACAGCACATGCTTGCCTGCCGCCAGCATCGGCATGGTGGTGGGGTAGTGCACCGGGTCCGGCGTCACATTGGTGACCGCATCAAACTGCCCCCAGGACAGCGCCTCATCTACCGAGGCAAAGCCGTGCGGAATATGGTGCCGCGCACAAAAGCTGGCCAGCTGTTCGGGCCGGGTATCAACCCCCGCTACCAGTTCAACACCGGGGATCCTTGAAAATTCGGTGGCGTGGTTGCTGGCCATACCGCCGGTGCCGATGATCAAAAGGCGGATGGTCATTACCGATACCCCGCTTCACCATCATGGTGCAGACGCGGGCCGCGTTCGGTGATCGGTTCAAGGGCACGGTCAACGGCGGTGTTCGGTGCATCATTCGGGTTGGCGATGCGCGGGGCGGGGTTGTGCGCCCAGTGCACGCCATTGCGGATCACGCGCTGCACGTTGGCATCATGATAGGTCGGATAGGTTTCGTGCCCCGGCCGGAAGTAAAAGATCGACCCCGCGCCGCGCTTGTACGTCAGGCCGGACCGGAACACTTCACCGCCCTGAAACCACGACACGAACACGGTTTCCAAGGGTTCGGGCACGCCAAAGGGCTCGCCATACATTTCTTCGTTTTCCAGCTCGAAATGGTCAGGCAGGCCTGCCGCAATCGGGTGGTTGCGGCTGGTAACCCAAAGACGCTCACGCTCACCCGCCTCACGCCAGGTCAGGTTGCAAGGCGCGCCCATCAGGCGTTTGAAGGGTTTGGCGAAATGCGCGGAATGCAGGAAAATCATCCCCATGCCGCCCCAGACGGCATCGCAGACCCGGTCAACAATCGCATCCTGCACGTCGCCATGGGCTGCATGGCCCCACCAGATCAGCACATCCGTGGCGGCCAGTTTTTCCACCGTCAGGCCGTGTTCGGCGTCCTGCAGGGTGACGCTGCTGGCGGTGATGCCCGCGTCGGTGTTCAGCGCACCCGCTATCGTGTTGTGCATGCCCTTGGGGTAGATGCCCGCCACAACCTTGTTCTTTTGTTCATGGACGTTTTCGCCCCAGACCGTGACACGGATCATGGCATTGCCTTTCATTCAAAGCGCTTTGAGCGACCGTTACAGCATTTTCAATCCGCGCAACAGAGGGTTCCCGGCATGCAGGTTCAGCGCTGCGGCACAAAGGCGGCAGGCATGGCCCCCGGCGTCAGCGTCTGAAACGCATCAACGATCACCGCTTGCCATGGCCCTTCGGTGCCATCAGGCCAGATCACGCGCACGTCGGCCGTGGTCGCATCGGCCAGCCCGAAATGCACCCAGCCCAAGCGCCCGCTTGCGTGGCCACCACCGACCGTAATTTCCTGCCGGTCAACCGCATCACCACGCCGCACCTCAACCCATGCGCCAATCGCATCGCGGTTTGGGCCCGGCTGTTGCAGGCGGAACGCGGCAAAACCCGCATCCCCGGCCCCGGTATTGCGCCACATTTCGGCAGGCACATGGCGGTTGACCACAACCAGATCAAGCCAGCCATCCAGGTTGAAATCTGCCAGTTGCCCACCGCGCCCCAGGTTCGTGCTGGCCACACCGGCTGTATCGGCGCTTTCCACGAATGTGCCATCGGGCAGTTGCAGCAGCAGGTTGTTCGGATCGGCCTGCGCGAAATCGGGCATTTCCGACACGTTGCCCTTGGCCACGAACAGATCAGCCAGCCCATCATTGTTCACATCGCCAAACTGCGCATGCCAGCCGGTGGACGGGCGCAGATCATCGCCCATAAAGGGACGGTGCGCCGTCATGCCCCGCGCAAAGGCTGCATCGGCAAAGCTGGGGCGGGGCGCGCCATCGGTGGGTTCCACCACCTGAAATTTATTGTCGGCCATGCTGGTCAGGTAATAATCGGGCAGGCCGTCACCGGTGATATCATGGCTGGCAATGCCCATGCCCCACAGGCGCAGGCGTTTCCAGCCGTCAGCCTCGGTCAGCAGCACGGGGGGGGCGCCGGGGTCAAGCCGCCACATCTGTTCCTGCCCGCCCTTGTAATATTCGCGGTCGTTCGACACCCGCAGCGACGGCGTGCCAGACCGGTTCCAATCGGTAAACAGCATGGACAGCGTGCAAAAGCTGGGGGTCAACGCCACAGGCGGGGCAAAGCCCCCTGCAGCGCCCCGGTGCAGCCAGTTGTCGGTGCACGACCCCCATGGAAAATCTTCCTCGGCGCGGTTGATGTAATTGCCGAACGCCACCGTGGGCCAGTCAGCACCCTTTTCCCAGGTGGCTGAAAACGCAGTGGACCAGCCATCACCACCATCAAAGCCCCAGGCGGCATTGGCAACCTCGAACCTGCAGTTGCCAAGGCCGCGCATCATGCGGTTTTCGCCGACGCGCAGCAGGGCCAGGTCGGTCTTGCCATCTGCGTCTATATCCAGCGGATAGGCCCCGGTGACCGCATCCATTTCCAGCCCGCTGGGCGTGGCGGTAAAGCCAAGCGCACCGCCCTGGGTGCTGCCATTCACATAGAACGTGGCAGGCCCTTCGCCGCCTGCAATGAACATGTCTTCAAAACCATCATCATTGCAGTCAAACACGGCAGCACCACCACCCACCATATACTGCCATTCCCCCGTGTAAGTGGCGGTGATGCCGCCTTCGGGCACGAACTGCGGCACGGCGGGGCCATCGGCCATGGCGGGGGTAGCAAGCAGGCAGGCAAGGGCAATCAGGCGCATGGGATCAGACTTTCGTTTGCAAGGCTGCGGCATGGGCGCCCACACATTGGCCTTGGGTCAGGCCTGCTTCAACCGCCTCGCGGAAGTGGATACCGCCATACAGCCGTGAAAGTGCGGCCTCTTCTGCCGCCGCCGCAAAGCTGGCGAAGGACCGCACGGGCAGGCCATCATCCACATGCGTGGCGTCATCAAAGGCAAAGTTTTCACCGAAATACGCTGTCAGCACGGCGGCGGCGGCGGCAGATTGGGTGCTGTGGCCGCTGGGGAATTCGGGGAAAGGCGGGGTGTTCAGCAGGGGTTCCCATTTCGCCTCGCCCACCACCTTGCGGATATAGGTGATGGGGCGCAGCAGGTTTACCTCAAACTTGGTGGCCCAGCAGGCGATAAAGCCATCGGCCACGGCAATACCCACACGCGCCAGCACATCAGCGCAGGTGGCAACATCGGCGCTGTCGCGGGCCAGTATCTGCATGGCAATGGAAATCCAATGGCCGGGCGGCGTGGGTGACAGCATCGGATCATCCGACCAGAACCGCGCGATCAGCTTTTGTTCATCGGTCAGCGCTGCGCGGATGGCCATCACCTCTTCCGCTTGCAGGCGAAAGGGCGATCCCGGTTCTTCGCTGTAGGGAAGCTGCGTTTGCAGGCCGCACGACATGGCAGGCATGGCAAACGGGCGGTTCTTGCCCCAATCCGGCAGCAGCGGCGTTTGCTGCACGGCGATCACGTTGGTGGGCACCCAGGCACCGGGCACATCGCTTTTGGGATAATCCATCGGGAAACCCATGTTCACCACGGCGGCCCCACCATCATCCTGCGCCCATGTCAGGATATGCCGGGCAACATCTGCCCCCTGTTCCAGTGACCGGGCCAGCGTGGCACCATCCACACCTGCCGCAACCCTGTCACCCAGTTTAGCCGCCATAGATGCCATCGCCCGCTGGCCTGTTGGCCCGGTATTGGCGAACAATTCGGCCACGGCCTGCGCCATGGCACCGTGCAGCATGGCGGGCAGGGCATAGGTCTGTGCCGGGTCGCAGGCGGGTGCAGGTGTCAGGCCGTTCACCTGCCCGGCCAGCGTCAGTGATGCACCGGTGCCTGCCACCACCTCGTGGGCTGTGATGCCCAGATAGGCAAAGGCGCGGCTGGCCACGGGGGGGGTTTGGGTGGCCGTATGGCGCACCAGTTCCAGCACCAGCTTGTACCAGCGGGCCAACACCGCCTCGGGCGTGATGGGCGCATCATCGGCCATGGCCAGACGGGGCATCAGCGGCAGCGCGGCAAGGCCAAGG
>JAYUZO010000230.1:0-4411 GCA_043751715.1 Rhodobacterales bacterium
GTAGGGCGGGGTTCGGCCCGCTGTTGCATGACGGTGGCGGGGTGAACCCCGCCCTACCCAATGGCTTTCAGGACGGCTTCACCCAGGCCTGCCGGGCTGTCGGCCACGATGATCCCGGCCATTTTCATCGCCTCGATCTTGCTATCGGCATCGCCTTTGCCACCTGATACGATGGCACCCGCGTGGCCCATGCGGCGGCCGGGGGGGGCGGTGCGGCCTGCGATAAAGCCTGCGGTGGGTTTCCAGCGGCCCTTCTTGCGTTCATCGGCCAGGAACTGTGCGGCCTCTTCCTCGGCCGAACCCCCAATCTCACCGATCATGATGATCGAATGCGTGTCGGGGTCGGCCAGGAACATCTCAAGGATATCAATATGCTCGCTGCCCTTGATCGGGTCGCCGCCAATGCCCACAGCCGTGGTCTGGCCAAGGCCCACGTCCGTGGTCTGCTTGACCGCCTCATAGGTCAGCGTGCCTGAACGGCTGACCACCCCGACCGACCCGTTGGAGAAGATCGACCCCGGCATGATGCCGATCTTGCACTGGCCGGGCGTCATCACGCCGGGGCAGTTTGGCCCGATTAGGCGGGATTTGGAACCAGACAAGGCGCGCTTGACCTTCATCATGTCCAGCACCGGAATGCCTTCGGTGATGCAGACGATCAGCTCCATCTCGGCATCAATCGCCTCAAGGATGCTGTCGGCAGCAAAGGGTGGCGGCACGTAGATGACGGTGGCATTGGCCTGCGTGGCATGGCGCGCCTCGTGTACGGAATTGAAGACCGGCAGGTTCAGATGGTCTGTGCCGCCCTTGCCGGGCGTGACGCCGCCGACCATTTTCGTGCCGTATGCAATGGCCTGTTCGGAATGAAAGGTGCCCTGACTGCCGGTGAAACCCTGACAGATCAGCTTTGTTTGTGCGTTGACGAGGACGGCCATGGATCAGTTCCTTTTGGGTGGGGCATGCGCCCCGAAATTCATTCAGAATGCAAAGCGCAGGCCAGCATCGGTTTCAGAGGCGCAGGTGGGATCATTCCCGCCCGATGTGATGGTGACGGTCACGCCCGATTCCAGATCAAGCCGGGTGCAGCCTGCATCATCCTGCGAATAGAAAAAGCTGGTGCCTTCTTGTGATTCCAGCGTGGCGGCGAGGACTTCAGATGCGCTGGCACTATCAAGGCTGGTGCTTTCGACATGGCAAAAGCTGCCGTCGTCGGCCATGTAGACAAAGGTATCTTCACCGACGCCGGGGGTGAAGTAAAACAGCCCGTCTTCGCCTTCTTCGCCGCCAGTCCAGAAAAGTGTGTCCAGCATGGCAGCCGTCATGCCCATATCACCGCCGCCTGACAGGCATGCCAGCACGCCTTCGACGATCTGGTTGGCAGGGCTTTCATCCTGTGCGAGGGCGGGGGTCACGAAGGCGGGGGGGGCAAACGCTTGGGCAGACAGGCACAAAAGCATCATCAGGCGGCGCATGGGTATTCCTATCGTTCTGATAAAAGGCGGACGGTGTAGTATTGAACCTGGCCAATCTGCTGACCGGGGCCGTCGTAGATAAAGATCGCCGCACGGCCGCGGTATTTGGTGGCAAGGCCAAGCGGCGTGTCCTTGAACGCACCAAGGGTGGCGAAGGCAGATTTCACGGCATCGGCACCATCGGTTGACCCAAAGGTCATCGCGCATGTTTTGCCATCACCGGGGCCATCAGCCAGACGGAAGGACACCTCTTCGGTGGCACCGCGCAGGGCGTTGGTCTGGGTAGCGGTGGTGATGCCATTGGCGCGCATGGCGGCATCCACGGTGCCGAATTTGGGCAATGACGCACCGCAGACCGCATCCAGCAGGGCCACGGCGCGCATGGCGGTGATCGGGGCGGGGGGTTGTGGGGCGGCAAGTGCTGTGGGGTTGGCAATGCTGGGCGGCCCGTCAACGCGGGGCTTGGCCAGCTGACAGGCGGAAAGTGCCACTGTCAGCAGGCCTGCGCCAAGGATGATGCGGGGGTGCATGGCCCGGCTGCCCCTACTGGCCCAGCCGGGGGCCGATGCCGTGATCGGGGCAGGCGATGGATTGCTGGCGACCATCAACCAGACCTGCGCGTGCCATAGCGTTTTGTTCGGCGCACACCTCGGGGTGATTGTCGCCAGCGCCGCCATTGGCGCCGACACCGCCACCACAGGCAGCAAGGGCAAGAAGGGCGGTCAGGGCGGGGGCAGTCAGTGACAGGCGCATCGGTGGGGTCCTTTGTGGGGTTAATCGTTACGGTGTGGTGAAAGCGACAGGAATTGAACAAAACGCATCGGCGCGGGTGAGGGGTGCAAGTGCAGCCCGGATCACCCCCGCACCGCCTGCACGATCTTTTGCGCCGCATCTGACAGATCATCGCCCGCGATCACGTTCAGGCCCGAATTCTTGATGATATCCTTGCCAAGTTCAACATTCGTGCCTTCCAGACGCACGACCAGCGGCACCTTCAGGCCCACTTCCTTGACCGCCGCAATAATGCCTTCGGCAATTATATCGCAGCGCATGATGCCGCCAAAGATATTGACCAGAATGCCTTTGACCTGCGGGTCAGAGGTGATGATCTTGAATGCCTCGGTCACCTTTTCCTTGGTCGCCCCACCGCCCACGTCCAGAAAGTTGGCCGGTTCCGCGCCATACAGCTTGATGATGTCCATCGTGGCCATGGCAAGGCCCGCACCGTTGACCATGCAGCCGATTTCGCCATCAAGGGCGATATAGTTCAGGTCAAACTTGGATGCCGCCAGTTCCTTTGGGTCTTCTTCCGTTTCATCGCGCAGCGCCATGATATCGGGCTGGCGGTACATCGCGTTGCCGTCAAAACCCATCTTGGCGTCAAGGCATTTCAGGTTGCCGTCGGCCAGCACGACAAGCGGGTTGATCTCGATCATCTCCATGTCACGCTCGATGAACATCTTGTAGAGCGTGCGCACAAGGCCGACACACTGCTTGACCTGTGCGCCTTCCAGTTGAAGTGCAAAGGCCACACGGCGGCCGTGGTAATCAGAAAAGCCTGCGGCAGGGTCCACGTCGAATGTCAGAATCTTTTCGGGTGTGTTGTGGGCCACGTCTTCAATATTCATCCCACCTTCGGTACTGGCAACAAATGAGATGCGGCTGGTGGCGCGATCAATCAGCACGGCCAGATACAGCTCGCGTGCGATTTCGCTGCCATCTTCGATGTAGATGCGGTTGACCTGCTTGCCGGCCTCGCCGGTCTGGATCGTCACCAATGTGCGGCCCAGCATCTGGCGCGCGAATTCCGCAGCCTCACCCACCGAACGGGCCAGACGCACACCGCCCTTTTCACCGGCCTCGGGTTCCTTGAAATGGCCTTTGCCGCGCCCGCCGGCATGGATCTGCGATTTCACCACCCACAGCGGGCCATCCAGTTCACCGGCGGCGGTTTTGGCGTCTTCGGCGCGTGTTACCACGCGGCCATCGGACACCGGAATGCCATAGCTGCGCAGCAGGGCCTTGGCCTGATATTCGTGGATGTTCATAAAATCGCCCTTTTGCAGCCAGTGTTTGACCGCGTGATGGCATATTGCAGAAGGGTTGCAAAATGAAGAACGCCGAAAATACAGGTGAGACAGTGAAAAAGCAGCATTTGTGATCACACCCAATTTTAGTGTGATCACAAATGGCTGGCCCTGGCTGATTCAGGTGCTGGCAGACCCCACAGCGCGGGCCACAATGCCAAGGCACAGCCGGGTGGCCATGGCCATATCCTGCACGGATACCCATTCCAGCGGGCCATGAATGTTCTGCATTCCGGTGAACAGGTTAGGGCAGGGCACGCCCATTTCGGTCAGGCGTGACCCATCGGTGCCACCGCGAATGGGCACAGAGACAGGATCAATGCTCAGATCGCGCGCAGCATCGCGGGCAAGGGTGACGGGCGTCATGTCATTTTCCAGCCAATAGCGCATGTTGCGGTACTGCGGCTTGATAATGCAGGTCAGACCGGCACGCGGTTCACCCGCGGCAATGGCATCGACGCAGGCCTGCAGCAGCGCACCCTTGGCAGCAAGGCCATCACGTTCAAAATCACGCAGGATGAATTTGATCGTGGCGGCGGCAGCGGTGCCCTTTACCTCATAGACATGGATAAATCCCTCGCGCGCGTCCGTCACCTCGGGTGTCATGGTGGCCTGCGGCAGGGTGGCGATCAGCTTGGCGGCCAAATGCAGGGCGTTGACCATTTTGCCCTTTGCCAGACCGGGGTGGATGGACACCCCTTCGATGGTGACCACGGCCCCATCGGCACTGAAGCTTTCAAATTCAATCTCACCCACGGCGCCGCCGTCAAAGGTATAGGCGAAATCGCAGGCAAGATCGGCGGGCAGGCGTTTGTCAACGCCACGGCCGATTTCCTCATCCGGGGTAAAGGC
>JAYUZO010000231.1:0-2970 GCA_043751715.1 Rhodobacterales bacterium
CCGCAGCATTGGCGCGGATGCCGAGAAAACCGCCAAGGCGCGTGGGCAGTATGACATCGGGCTGCTGGCCGTGGTGGTGATTGCATCGCCCAAACCATCTGACAAGGTGCCGGTTGCCGAACAGATCCTGTCGGCCGGTGCGCTGTGCATGAACATTGTGAATGCTGCCGAGGCGGCGGGCTGGGGGGCCTGCTGGCTGTCGGGCTGGCCCGCACATGATGCGGTGTACACCGCTGCCGCCTTTGGCACCACGGCACAGGAAAGCGTGGCAGGGATCATTCACATCGCAACCCCCGCGCCCGATGCACCCGACCGCCCGCGCCCCGATGTGGCGCGGATCACCCAATGGCTGACCGCATGATCTGGGGCAGCTTCATGGCCGCCCTTGGCCAGATTGGTGACGCGCGGTTCCTGCGGGTGACCGCACTTGGCGTGGCGCTGACGATTGCGCTGTTGTTCGGCGTCTATTGGGCTGCGCTGTGGCTGCTGGAATGGCTGGCACCGGATACGATCAACATCCCCTTTGTCGGCCCGGTGGGCGGCATTGATACGCTGATCGGCATCGGGTCAGTGCTGTTGATGATCGGGCTTTCGGTGTTTCTGATGGTGCCTGTTGCTTCGGCGTTTTCCGGGCTGTTTCTGGATGCGGTGGCACAGGCCGTGGAAGACCGGCATTACCCCGGCCTGCCGCCCGCCACGCCATTGCCTTTGGCCGATACGATTATTGGCAGCCTGAATTTCTTTGGCCTTGTGGTGTTTGTGAATGTGCTGGCGCTGATCGGTTATATCTTTGCCGGGCCATTGGCCCCTGTCGTGTTCTGGGTGCTGAACGGCTATTTGCTGGGGCGCGAGTATTTCTCGCTTGCTGCTGAACGACGCCTGACAAAGGTACAGGCGCGTGCCCTGCGCAAGGCCAATGGTGGCAGGGTGTGGATGGCGGGCATTCTGATGGCTGTGCCCCTGTCAGTGCCGCTGGTGAACCTGCTGATCCCGGTGCTGGGGGCTGCTACCTTTACCCACCTGTTTCACCGGATGCTGCGTCAGGGTTGAGCTTGCTCGGGTGGCATACGCCCCATGAAATCAAAATCCCGGATGCCGATCCAGCCTGACAGGATGATGCCGCAGATCATGGCCCAGACCACCGTCGCCACCACCGTGGTGATCTTGGCACTGCGCCCCACGGTTTCTTCGGCCGGGGCCGAACGCGGCGTGCCCGGCACCACATGGCCGCTATCGGCCTGCGATTTGAACCGCAACGGCAGCACGATGAAAAACACCATGAACCACGTCACAGCGTAAACGACGATGGCACCTGTAATGGTCATGCCTGCTCCAGTTCCACCAGACAGCCGTTGAAATCCTTGGGGTGCAGGAACAGCACCGGCTTGCCATGCGCGCCGATCCGGGGCGTGCCATTGCCCAGCACCCGTGCGCCCGAGGCCAGCAGATGGTCACGCGCGGCGAGGATATCATCCACCTCATAGCAGATGTGGTGAATGCCACCCGACGGGTTCTTGTCCAGAAAGCCCTGAATGGGCGATGCGTCACCCAAGGGATGCAGCAGTTCGATCTTGGTATTGGGCAGGTCAATAAACACCACCGTCACGCCGTGATCCGGTTCTGCCTGCGGTGCGCCGACCTTGGCCCCCAGCGTGCCCCGGTACTGCGCCGCCGCCGCGTCAAGATCCGGCACGGCAATTGCCACATGGTTCAACCGCCCGATCATATCCTGCCCCGCGTTGTCCTGCATTGCGTTATGGGTGCGCCGGGCCGTGCAGGCAAGGGGCGGATGCGCGCAACATGACAAAAGCGGCGCGTGTTCACGCTTCCTTAGGGGTCTGTGGCGCAACTTGCGCTTGTATTGCCAAAGGTTGACCCCATGCCCATCATTGATCCCGCTGATCCCGCCATGCTGCCCGCAACCGGCCCGCTGCCCCTGCAAGGGCTGACGCTGCTTGCGGTTGAGGACAGCCGGTTTGCATCTGATGCGCTGCGCCTGTTGTGCCAGCGGTCCGGTGCGCGCCTGCGCCGGGCTGACAGCCTGCGCGGCGCCGAGGCGCATCTGGCGCTGTACCGTCCGGATGTGGTGGTGATTGATCTTGGCCTGCCCGATGGCCGGGGTGAGGCGCTGATTTACAGCCTTGCCCTGCGCACCCCGCGCGTGGGCCTGATCCTTGGCACATCGGGTGACCCGGACGGGCGCGGGGCGGCGCTTGCGGCAGGTGCTGACGGGTTTTTTGAAAAGCCGATTGCCAGCCTTGCCGCGTTCCAGACCCTGATCCTGAAACATTTGCCCGACCGGCGGGCCGCCCCGGCATCTGACACCGCCCGCATCGCCCCTGACCCGATGTCATTGTGTGATGATCTGAAACGCGCAGCCACCCTTGCCGCCGGTGATGGTGATGCACATGCCCGCCAGTATCTGGCGGCCTTTGTGGCAGGTGTGGCGCGCAGTGCGCAGGATGACGCCCTTGCCGCCGCAGCCGAAGCGGTGGGCGAGGGGGCAGAAATGACCGAACTGTCCTACCTGCTGCGCGACCGTATCCGCACCACCAGCGATGCGTTTACGGCAGGTGAGGCAGGCTGAACCTTTCGGCGTCACCACGAATTTTCTGCGAAAATTCCGGATTTTTCGGCGAAAAATCGTGGCCCGCCCCATCACGCCCTGACGGCGTCATGCCAACAGCCCCGGATCATCCCCCATCTGCAACCCCGGAAACACCGTGGCCTCCAACAGCCCCCGGTCAAACCCGTACATGCCGCGCATGGCCCAGGCTGCCCAGGACCGCACATCTGACGTGGGCATCAGATCGCGCCGGTCATACAGCGCGGCCTCATCCAGCCCCGGCCACGCGCCCATCACCCGCCCGCCGCGCACGGCCCCGCCTGCCACCAGCATCAGCCCGCCTGTGCCGTGGTCCGTACCGCCAGACCCGTTTTCGGCCACCGTGCGGCCAAATTCGGTCACCG
>JAYUZO010000232.1:0-9882 GCA_043751715.1 Rhodobacterales bacterium
TATCCACAGCCCTGCTGGCGGCCACAGTGCTGCTGCTGATTGCCTTTTTCCTGCTGACCCGCAAACGTGAATGACACCTGGGAGAGACCGAATGAAAAAACTGCTGACTGCAACCGCCCTTCTGCTGGCCACCACCGGCCTGACCCATGCCGAAGGGGTGCTGAACCTGTATAACTGGGGCAACTATACATCGCCCGAACTGCTGGCGAAGTTTGAGGCTGAAACCGGCATCAAGGTGACTGTCACCGATTATGACAGCAATGATGTCGCGCTTGCCAAGATCGAGGCGGGCGGTGCCGGCTTTGATCTGGTCGTGCCCTCGCACAGCTATGTGCCGATCTGGGTGGAAAAGGGGCTGATTACCCAGTTGGACCTGACGCGCCTGCCAAACCACGCAAACATCGCGCCGGAATGGATGGATGTGTCATGGGATCAGGGCCGCACCTATACCATTCCGTGGCAGTGGGGATCGGTGGGCATGGCGGTGAACACGTCGGTTTATTCCGGTGATATCAATACATCCGCCATCTTTCTGGACGTGCCGGAAGAGCTAAAAGGCAAGATCAACGTGGTGCCGGAAATGACCGATATCGTCAGTCTGGCCGTGCTGTATGTGGGGGGTGAACCTTGCACCGAAGACACCGCAGTGCTGAAGGCCGCGCGCGACGTGCTGTTGGCGGCCAAGCCTGACTGGATCAGCATGGATTACGGTGCCACCGAACGGCTGTCGAACAATGACTGGGCGGCAAGCGTGAACTGGAACGGATCAACCATGCGCGCGCGGCTGGCCAACAGCCCGGTTGCCTATGGCTACCCCAAGGAAGGCTATACGCTGTTCATGGATTCGGCGGCGCTGCTGTCAGATGCGCAGAACGTGGATGAGGCGTACAAGTTTCTGGATTTCATCATGGTGCCGGAAAATGCCGCAATGATTTCGGCCTTTGCGCGCTATGCCAACGGCATTGCGGGATCAGAACCGTTCATGCCGGAAGACATGAAGACGGCACCTGAAGTGATGATCCCGGCGGAATTTGCAGCGGCAGGGGTATTCACGCCAACCTGTTCGGGCAAGGCGCAGGAATACATGACAGCGATCTGGACCGAGTTGCAGAAATAATCCTGACATGGGGTGGGGAGCTGTCTGCCCCCCCAGCTCAGCGGTTTCTTGAACCGATGGCGAAACCGCTGAGCTCCCCCCGAGGATATTTATGCAACATTGAAAGGGGCGAGATGGAGCTTTTTGAGAAAAGTGCCAGCCACCTTTCACGGGCGATTGCGGCGCGCGATGTGGCCCCGTCCGAGGTGATGGCGGCCACTTTGGCACGGGCCCTTGCGGTTAACCCCGGCCTGAATGCGATTGTGTCCATGCCCGATCCTGATGTGCTGATGGCGCAGGCGCGGGTGGCGGATGATGCGCCGCATGCGGGCTGGCTGCATGGGATGCCCTTTGCGGTCAAGGATCTGGTGGCGACACGCGGTTTGCGCACCACATGGGGATCACCCATTCATGCGGATCATGTGCCTGACAAGGATGATCTGCTGGCCGCACGGATGCGCGGCGCGGGGGCGATCTTTATTGGCAAGTCGAACGTGCCGGAATGGGGGCAGGGCAGCCACAGTTTTAATCCGGTGTTCGGGGTGACGCGGAACCCCTATGATCTGTCGCGCACGGCGGGCGGGTCTTCGGGCGGGGCGGCGGCGGCGTTGGCGGCGCGCATGGTGCCGGTGGCGGATGGCAGTGACATGATGGGGTCACTGCGCAACCCGGCGGCGTTCTGCAACGTGTACGGCTTTCGGCCCACATGGGGGCTGGTGCCGGGTGATGCGGATGGCGATACGTTTCTGGCGACGCTGGCGACCGAAGGCCCGATGGGGCGCACGGTAGAGGATGTGGCAAACCTGCTGGCTGTGCAGGCGGGGGTGAACCCGTTGGTGCCCTTTGGCCGGGCAGGTGCTGATTTTGCCGCCCTTCTGGCATTGAACCCTAGGGGCACGCGCATTGGCTGGCTGGGCGATTGGGGCGGGGCCTATGCGTTTGAGCCGGGCATTCTGCCGCTGTGCGAACAGGCCTTGGGCATGTTCGAAGCCATGGGCTGCGTGGTGGAACCGCTGCCCCCGCCCTTCCCCGCCACTGACCTCTGGGAAGCTTGGGTCACCCTGCGCGCCATGCTGAACGCGGGGGCCAAGCGGGCCTTGTACGAAAACCCCGCCCATCGGGCGATGACCAAACCCGAAACGATCTGGGAAATTGAACAGGGCCTGCACCTGACGGCGGCTGCGGTGCATGCGGCCAGCGTGATCCGGTCCCGCTGGTATGCGTGCGCGGCCCGGTTGTTTGAAACCTATGATTATCTTGTCATGCCGTCCGCGCAGGTCTGGCCCTTTCCGGCCGATTGGCGCTGGCCGCAGGCCATCAACGGTGTGGCGATGGATACCTATCATCGCTGGATGGAGGTGGTGGTGCCGGTCAGCCTGATTGGCCTGCCTGCGCTGAACATTCCCGTGGGCTTTGGGCCGCCCAATCCTGAAAATGGCGGCCTGCCGATGGGCATGCAGATCATCGGGCGCACCGGGGCGGATGCCGATGTATTGGCTCTGGGGCAGTGCTGGCATCTGGCGACTGACTGGCCGGGGCGCAGGCCGCCGCATGCGCAGGGCGGACGGGGCTTGCGGGGATAGGCGCGCTTGGTTAGGCACGGGCGGCAACGACCAAAGGAAACTGCGTGATCCTGTACCGCCTGCTGATGGCGCTTGCATTGCCGGTCATGCTGCTGGCCACGCTGATCGGGCGTTGGCCCAAAGGGGCATGGCGTGACCGGCTGGGGCTGACCCGGACAGGCCCTGCCGACTGGTGGGTGCATGGCGCGTCTTTGGGCGAACTGACATCGGTGCGCGCAGTGATTGCCGCTTTGGCGGCCACGGGCGCGGTGCATGTGACCACGAATTCGGCCACGGGCCGCGCATTGGTGGCTGACTGGGGGATCGCCCGTGTGACGGTGGGCTTTGCGCCGTTTGATGCAGGCGGGGCAGCGGCACGGCTGCTGGCACAACTGCGTCCGCGCGCGCTGATCGTGGTGGAAAATGAATTCTGGCCCGCCCGCATGGCCGCCTGCCGCAAAGCCGATGTGCCGGTGATGGTGATCGGCGCGCGCATGTCGGAACGCTCCGCTACGCGGTGGCGGCTAGCGGGCGGGATCATGCGGCAGATGCTGGCAGGTGTCAGCTATCTGTCGGCGCAGGATGCCGCATCCGAGGCGCGGCTTGTGGCGCTTGGACTGCCTGCATCGGTGGCGGGGGCGCGGATGAACCTGAAGGCTGCGGTGCAGGCGGTGCCCACAGCCCCCGGCCCCTTGCCCCGCGCGCGCACGCTGCTGGCAGCATCCACCCATCCGGGCGAAGAGGTGCTGATCCTGCAGGCGTTCATGGCCAACCGCGCGGGCTTTGACCACCTGATCATCGCGCCGCGCCATGCCACGCGCGGGGCCGAGGTGGCGCGGTTGATTGCGGCCACGGGCCTGTCCTTTGGGCGGCGCAGCACCGGGGCCGCCCCACAGGCCGACCAGCCGGTATTTCTGGCGGATACGCTGGGTGAGATGAACCGCTGGTATGCCATGGCGGGCGTCACGGTCATTGGCGGCAGTTTTGTGGGCAAGGGCGGGCACACACCGTTTGAACCCGCCGCCCATGGATCAGCCCTGCTGCACGGCCCATCGTTGCATAACTTTGCCGAGGTGTTTGCCGCACTTGGTGGCGCCGATGCCTGCATTGGCGTGGCGGATGGTGCGGGGCTGACGGCGGCATTGGGCGAATTGACACCCGCACGGCAGGTGCACCTTGCCCAGAACGCCCGTGCCACCCTGACAGCGGGGGCTGATGTGGCAGGGCTGGTGGCAGACCTGATCGCGCGCGCCTAGGCCAGGGGATACGCGGCCACCTCATCATAGCGCGGCGGATCACCCAGGGTTGACGCATACAGCCTGACCGCGTCCACCCGGAACGCATCAGCCACAAACCCGGCGCCCGCCACGATGCTGCGTTCCAGCCGTGGCATGTCATCGGGCGGATACCGGCTGAAGCGGCCCAGCGTGACATGGGGTACAAAGCGGGCATGGGGGATGGTGCAGCCGGCACGCCGCGCGCACGTGGCAAGTTTTGCCTGCAGATGGTCCAGTGCCGGATCAGGTTTCACGGCTGCAAACACCGCACGGGGCCTGGCACCGCCAAAATGCCCGATGCCCTGCAATGCAATGGCAAGTGCGGGCAGGCGCAGCGCTTGCAGGCCATCGTGCACAGCCTGCAGCACCGCATCACGCACAGCATCACCCAGAAAACACAGGGTCAGGTGAAAATCCTCGGGCGGTACCCGGCGCGGCAGGGGCAGCAGAAACTGCTGCACTGTCAGCGCGCGGCACACCCCATCAGGCAGCGCAAAGGCCAGAAAGGCGCGGGTCACCTGCGCGCCAGTGCCAACAGCCGGTCGCGCAGTTCGGCGCGCACCGGCCCCGGTCGCGGCACATCGCGCAGCGTGGTGAACATATGCGCGCCCGGCAGCGGCCGCTTGCCCCCATTCCAAGTCAGCGCCCGCAGCACGTCTTCCGCCCCATCCGGCAAACGGTCCGGAATGGCATGGCCGTTCAGCGTGGCCCAGACGCCTGCCCAACAGCGCCCCACCGACCACGGATTATACCCGCCACCGCCCAGTACCAGAAACCGCTGCGTCATCGCCTGCAACGCCGCCGCCACCGCCCAATGCGCGTTGTTTGACAGCGACAGGCGCGCCAGCGGGTCTTCCTCCAACGCATCCGCCCCGCATTGCAGCACGATCACATCTGGCCGGAAGGCCTGCACCTGCGGCAGGATCAGCCCATCGCGCACCGCCGCCATTTCCGTATCATTGAACGCGCGCGGCACCGGCAGGTTGAACACCGTACCCGCCCCCTGATCTGCCAGCAGACCGGTAAACGGCCAGCGCCCCTCTTCGTGCACCGATATCATCAGGATATCAGGATCATGCCCCAGGGCCAATTCGACCCCATCAGCGTGATGGGCATCAATGTCGATATAGGCCAGCCGCCGGAAACCCTGCGCGCGCAGCGACAGCAGTGCCAGCACCGGGTCATTCAGATAGCAAAAGCCGTTCGCCCGGTCGGCCATTCCATGGTGCGTGCCACCCCCCGGCACATGGATGATCCCCGGTGCGCGCAAAAGTTCCGCCGCCAGCATCACGCCCCCTGCCCCCGTCGCAGGCCTGCGGAACATTTCGGGGAATACCGGGTTGGACAATGTGCCAAGGCCATGGCGCGCCCGATCATCATCCGTGGCCACCTGCGTGTCTTCCACCCGCTGCAACGCCGCCACATATTCAGGCGTGTGGAACATCGTCAGCGCCGATGCCTTGGCGCGCGGGCTGGTGCGGAATTGCGCAGGCGGCAGCCAGCCCATTGCCCGGCACAGATCCATCACTGTTGATACTCGCGGCACCCGCAACGGGTGCACTCCGCCATAGCTGGACCCGCGATACACCTCAGACCCGATGAACAGGGGCAGCGTCAGTCCAACAGCGCCTCGATCGCACGGGTCATCTGACCCGAGGTGGGGTTGGTGCCCGCCCCCCAACTGCCCACCATGCGGCCATCCGGCCCCAGCAATACCTTGTTGAAGTTCCATGCCGGTTCAAACCCATACGTCGCACGCAGCATGGCATAAAACGGGTGCGCCGCCACCCCTGTCACCGGCGTGATTGCCGTCATCGGCAAGGTCAGGTCAAAATTCACCGCGCAGTATTCCTTGACCGCCGCATCGCTTGCCAGTTCCTGCGCGAAATCATCAGATGGCACCGCCAGCACCAGCAGCCCCCGCGCCGCGTAGGTTTCATGCAGCGTTTGCAGATCATCATACTGCCCGGCAAACCCACAAAGCGATGCCGTGTTCACCACCAGCACCGGCTTGCCCCGGTAATCCCCCAGATCAATCTGGCCGCCATCAATGACCGCGAATGTATATCCCGCCCAGGCCCGCATCGGCAAAAACGCCGCAAGTGCCAGGATCAGCAGGAATACGGCCACCGCCATCTGCGGCCGCCTGTCTTGTACTACGGCCTTTGCTTTGCTGGTCATCCGCCTGCCCCCTGTGGTGTTGAACACAAAAGTAACCCGCCTGTGCCACAGGTCAAATCACATCACGCCTGCGTGGTGCAATTGGGAAAGGGGCTGTGCGCCATGGCTGTTTTGTGCGATACAATGGAATTTTCCGATCTTGCGGCACAGCAGGACGGTGGGGCAGAACCGGGCAACAGATGAAAAGCAGGCATTTCGTGACCGATTCCAACGGACCAAGCACACAGGTCGCGGCCCTGTGCTGGCGCAAACATCGTGACGGGATCGAGGTTTTGCTGATCACCAGCCGTGATACCGGGCGGTGGGTCTTGCCCAAGGGCTGGCCCATGGACGGGCGCAGCGGGCCAGAGGCTGCGGCGGTTGAGGCATGGGAAGAGGCCGGTGTCGAAGGCCGCGTGGCGACCGAGACCTTGGGCTTTTTCGGCTATGACAAGACGATTGCGCCCGATATCGCCCACCCCTGCATGGTATCGGTTTACCCGTTGCGCGTGGCCACCCTGTCGCGCCGGTTTCCCGAACGCAAGGAACGGCGGCGCAAATGGTTTTCGGCCGAAAAGGCCGCGCGCAAGGTGATGGAACCTGAATTGCGCGCATTGCTGGTGGCCGTGGCCAACGGCAGCGTCAGCTTGCCAAAGGCGCAAGACTGACCATGATCCGCTACGATCTGACCTGTGACAAAGACCACCGGTTTGATGGCTGGTTCGCATCCGCCGCTGGGTTTGATGCCCTGCGCGCCGCCGGGCATGTGGCCTGTGTGGTGTGCGGATCAGCGCAGGTGGAAAAGGCGCTGATGGCCCCGGCTGTCACGCAGGGTCCGAAATCCCGGCTGACAACGCCCCGCAATACCGCAGAACAGGCCCTGGCCGCCATGCGCGCCAAGGTCGAGGCGGAATCCGAATATGTCGGCCTGAACTTTGCCACCGAAGCCCGCGCCATTCATGCAGGCGACGCCCCCGAACGCGCGATTTACGGCGAGGCAAAATTCGAAGAGGCCAAGGCCCTGATTGAGGATGGCGTGCCGGTGGCCCCCCTGCCCTTTACGCCCACCCGCAAGGCGAACTGACAAGGCAAAGGTGCCCCCGCCCACCGTTTACGCCCCGTTACAGCGCCTTCAGCTTGGCAATTGCGCGCTCTTCATCTGCAAAGGTCGGGCCCGATTCCAGCAGCCCGATCAACAGCGTGATCAGCCCCGGATCAACCTGCTTGATTGACCGCAGCAGCGTCACCGATGCCTTTTCGGTATAGTGCATCGCGACATCATCACTGTCGGTCTGATGTGCTTCGCGCAGCCGCAGGAATATCCGCCGCAGGCGCGGCGCGTTCGTCCCGATCTTGACCAGCGTTGCCGCCAGCCCTTGTTCGTCCATGTTCATGGTCATTTTCATGCCGCCAAAGCGGAAGCCGTTGATAATGAACTCGGCATCGCGATTCATGTACAGATCAAAGCCATGGCTGACTTCAAAGCCGACCTTGGAACTGCTCATGTCAATCCGCAGATCAAGCGCGCTGACCGGATCAAGCGAAAACGCATAGTTCTTACGCTTGATCCCCGGTGGCCAATAACGGCAGGGCGACCCGAAACTGTTCACTTCGATCCCTGCAATCGCAGCCGTTCCCTTGGCCAGTGCCACCGCTGTCAATGCGTTGGATGTGATCAGGTTGCCCTGCGAATGCGAATAGATCGGCGTGCCCTTGGCGTTCACCCCACCTGATACCAGCAACGCATACAGCGCATAGGTGGCAGGATTGTTCTTGATCAGGGATCCGACCAGATCAACACGGGTCAGCCCCGGATTGACTAGTTTGCCGGCTTTGTGCAAGGCATCAACAGCATCAACCCAGCCTGCGAAACCGATTTTGCTGCTGGACTGTACGCTTGCCAATTGCATCTTGTCAGTGACACACTGCGCGATGTCCAGCAACACGCCGTTGGTATTGTTGAACACCCCGATGACCGGGCAACCCAGCATCAATGACAGGCCGAGCGCTGAATCAGCATGGTTCTTGGGCTGGTTGTCCATGCCGTTGATGAAAAGCACCCTGCGTGAATGGTTGAACCATCCTTGGGCACCTCCTTCGGCAGAGATGTAAAGATTGACTTGGCCGTCGGCTGCAGGATGCCCTCCGCCGGCGCGGATTGTAGGAGTTTGCATGAAAAAACCATGTTGGGATCAATGCACTAACGCTATCCCAACCGGTATCATTCAGGCAAGCCCTATCAACGGGGCCGGTGGTTGGCCCGCAGGCCCGGCAGTGTCAAATCTGCTTTTCCGGCATCTGCACGCGCAATCCATCCAGTGCGGCGCTGACCTTCAACTGGCAGGTAAGGCGTGACCGCACGGCATCGGGCTGCCATGCGAAATCCAGCATGTCTTCTTCCATGCTGTCTTTCTTGGGCAGCTTGTCCACCCAGGCCGCATCGACATAGACATGACAGGTTGAACAGGCGCAGGCACCGCCGCAATCAGCCTCGATCCCCGGAATGCCGTTATCGCGCGCGCCTTCCATGACCGTCAGGCCATTGGCCACCTCGATCACATGCTCGCGGCCGCCATGTTCTACATAGGTGATCTTCGCCATATCCATCCCCGATTGCGTATCTGGCCTGTGACATAAGGGATTGACGCGGCTTTTGCCAGAGGGCGCGCGCCGCAAAACCACTTGCATCACGCAGCACATGTTCTATCTTTGTTCACATGACAAACTGGCTGACCCCGTCTCCGCGCCCCAACACATGGCCCCGCCCGCCATCAGCCATTCCTGCGGGCAGGCTGGATGAACCCGCCTCCGGTGCGCGGGTCTGTGTGGCAGGGCTGGTGCTGGTGCGCCAACGCCCCGGCACCGCCAAAGGCGTGATCTTTGTCACGCTGGAGGATGAGTCCGGCACCTGCAACGTGGTGGTCTGGGCATCGGTGTTCGAACGTTATCGCCGGGCGGTGATGGCAGGGCGATTGCTGCGCGTGACCGGGCGGTTGCAGCGCGAATCAAACGTGGTGCATGTGGTGGCCGAGGTGATTGAAGACATTTCCGCCATGCTGGATGAACTGTTGCGCCCGGATTTTCACCATGCCGGTTTCAGCTATGACGGCGTGCGCGCGGGCGACCAACCCTAAGGCTTTCGTCCCGCACCACTTGGCGCTATGGTGCACCGCAATAGGGCCAGAATGGACGGGCGTACAGGTTTATGCGGCAGTGGGTTTCCTTGGCGGCATTGCTGGTGGTTGCGGCCTGCCAGCCCGCAGCCGTTGACACCCCCTTGGCACGCGGTGACCTGACGGATGAGCTGATCCGCTTGGACGGGTCACGCCCGCCCGAAGGTGGCCCGCCGGGTGCCTGCTGGGATAAATACACCCTGCCCACGGTGATTGAAACCGTGACCGATCAGGTGCTGGTCACCCCGGCGGAACGGGGGGCCGATGGCGGCACCATCCGCCCGGCGGTGTTTCGCACCGAAACCAGCCAGCAGATCGTGCAGGACCGAGGGCAGGTCTGGTTCCGCGCGCCCTGCATTGCCGAACAGACCGTGGATTTTGTTGCCACCCTGCAACGGGCGCTAAAGGCGCGCGGGTTCTACATGGCCCCGGTCAACGGCGTGTTCGACCCCACCACAGCCGAGGCCGTGCGCCGCTATCAGGCCAGCCGTGGCTTTGACAGCCCGCGTCTGACGCTGGCCGCTGCGCGCGAATTGGGCATTATCAACGCCGATTTCGGGCTGCCTGCTGCGGAATAGGCTTGCCCCGCGTTCCAGATGCCGCCCCGCGCCCTG
>JAYUZO010000233.1:0-3094 GCA_043751715.1 Rhodobacterales bacterium
ATGCTGCGACTGCGAATGAAACAGCGGGATGGCCATACGGACGGCTATACCCAGCGGCGTCTTGACCTGGTGATGAGCGCGCGGAACCAAGCGGTTTAGGGCGCTGATCGACCGGGCCATGACGCCCGCGCGAACGGAACGAAAAGCACGGCGATGACAAGGCAATCACTCATCCAGACCGCCAAGAAACCGCGCGATCCGCGGCTGGATTTCTTCCGCGGTGTGGCGATGTTCATCATTCTGGTGGCGCATATCACCGACAACCCTTGGACATTGTGGATACCTGCGCGGTTCGGGTTTTCGGACGCGACCGAGATTTTCGTGTTCTGTTCGGGCATGGCTTCGGCCATCGCGTTTGGCGCGATTTTCCGCAAGGCGGGATGGGCCATTGGCACGCTGCGCATTCTGCACCGGATGTGGCAGGTGTATTGGGCGCATCTGGGGGTGTTCTTTGTGGCGCTGCTTTGCATGGTGGCGCTGAACCGGACGGGCTGGTTTGAGGCTGATTATGTCAGTGCGCTGAACCTGTATCCGTTCCTGAACAGCACGGGGGCAAACCTGATCGGCCTGATGACGCTGACCTATGTGCCGAACTATTTTGATATTCTGCCGATGTACCTGGTGATTTTGGGCATGGTGCCGGTGGTCATGCTGCTGTCGCGCGTGCATGTGCTGTTGCCGCTGGCGGCAAGCGTGACGCTGTGGATGTACGGCACATTCGGTGATCTGAACTTTCCGGCGGAATACTGGTTTGCCAATGGCAGCACGCGGGGCTGGTTCTTTGATCCGTTCTGCTGGCAGCTGATCTTTTTTACCGGGTTTTCGTTCATGGCGGGCTGGCTGCCTGCGCCGCCGGTACGGCGTGATCTGATGGTGCTGGCGGTTGTGATTGTGGTGCTGACCGTGCCGTTTGCATGGGGCAAGGTGATCAGCATGTCAGAGTTCATTCGCGAATGGCGCACGGACTGGGTGGTGCTGCATGACAAGACGCATTTCGGCATCCTGCGGTTTGTGCATTTTCTGAGCATTGCCTATCTGGCGTGGATCGCGGTGGGGCCACAGGGTGCGCGCCTTGCGACGCCGTCGGTGGCTGCGCCCGTGCGTGTGATCAGCCGGGTGGGGCAGCAATCGCTGGCGATTTTCATGGTGTCGATGGTGCTGGCGCGCCTGTTGGGTGTGGTGCTGGACGTGATCGGGCGCAGTTTTGTGGCAACGGCATGCGTGAATTTCCTGGGCTGCGCCATTCTGATCGGGGTCGCATATGGCGTGCGCTACATCAAATCTGAACCGTGGCGCGTGGCGTCATTGCCTGCGCCCACTTCTGTGCCGACGCCCACTGTCGATCAGCCGCAAACAGGCGCTTTGTCCGTAAAGGTGACAACATGATACCCGTGAACCGCCGCGATATGCTGGGGCTGTTGTCCTCATTGGCTGCTTTGGGTGCGGGCCGTGCCTTGGCGCAGGAAGAATTGCCGGAACGCGCGGGCATGACGCTGGGGCAGCCAGTGCCGTTTGATCCGGCGATGGTGCAGGTGCGGGCAAAGGTGCTGGCAGGCAAGGCCTATACGCCCGCGCCATCAGTGCCGCAGGAATGGGTCGATATTTCATACGACCAGTTTCAGGAAATCTGGTTTGATACACGGCATTCGCTGTGGCGCGACACCGAAGGTGCGGCGCAGGTCGAATTCTTTCCGGCCGGGCTGTATAACCCGCCCGTGGTCACGATCAACGCGGTGGAAGATGGCAGTTTCCGCCCGGTGATCTTTGAATTGCGCACGTTTGATATGACGGACCGCTTTCCTGACCTGCCGGAAGACGGCATGGGCTTTTCAGGTTTCCGCGTGCTGGGAGAGTTGGAGGCGAAAGGCCTGTTTCAGGAATACGCGGTGTTTCAGGGTGCCAGCTATTTCCGGGCGATTGGCAAAGGGCAGGCTTATGGGTTGTCAGCCCGCGGGCTGGCGCTGGGCACGGGGTCGGCCAATGGTGAGGAATTCCCGGTATTCCGCGAATTCTGGGTTGAGGCGGCAGAGCCGGGTGCGGCGACAATCACGGTGCACGCGCTGCTGGACGGGCCAAGTGTGGCGGGGGCCTATACGTTCAAGATTACCAAGGGCGATGTGACCGAGATGGAGGTGTCCTGCACCCTGTATCCGCGCGTTGATCTGACCGAGGTGGGGATTGCACCGGAAACGTCGATGTTCCTGTTTGATCAGACCAACCGGAACCAGTTTGATGATTTCCGCGATGCGGTGCATGACAGTGACGGCTTGCTGATGCTGACGGGTGCAGGTGAAACCATCTGGCGGCCACTGGCAAACCCGGCGACGCTGGGGTTCAGCGTGTTTGCTGATGCCACACCGCGTGGGTTTGGCCTGATGCAGCGGGCGCGTGATATCAGTGATTTTGCCGATCTGGTGGCGCATTACGAACGCCGCCCGTCGCTGTGGGTAGAGCCGATGGGCGATTGGGGGCCGGGGGCGGTGATGCTGGTGGAAATTCCGGCGGACAAGGAAATTTACGATAACATCGTGTGTTTCTGGCGGCCGGCGGACCCGTTGCTGGCGGGGCAGGAGTACAGTTTTCAATACCGCCTGCACTGGTGTGCGGATGCCCCGGTTGAGGGCAGTGTGGCAAGGGTGCGCAACACCCGCACCGGGGCGCGTATTTTCGAAGAGGGACGGCTGTTTACCATTGATTTCGCGGCGCACCCGGCACTTGGCACTGACCCCGATCAGTTGGAATTGCGCGTGGCCACGTCGGTGGGTGAGATCACAAGCACGGTGATCAGGGCAAATCCGGCAACGGGTGGCATGCGCATTGATTTCACCTTGCTGGCAGCTGAAGGCAGCCATTCGGAAATGCGGGCAGAGCTGTTTCGCAATGGCGCGCGCGTCAGTGAAGTGTGGCTTTACCGTTGGATGGATGTGGCATGACCATTTCACTGCGCCCTGTGCCAGACGTTGCCAGCAGCGATACGCTGCTGATGCCGGATCAGAACCTGCGGCGGGCCTTTGCTGATGCGGCG
Source organism: Rhodobacterales bacterium (assembly GCA_043751715.1). GTDB lineage: Bacteria > Pseudomonadota > Alphaproteobacteria > Rhodobacterales > Rhodobacteraceae > JAAFHS01. The sequence continues at coordinate 3,026 of JAYUZO010000233.1, forward strand.
GCACCGGGCACCAAACCTGCGCCTGGTCTGTGGCTGCTGCGCGCGGCACTTCTGGCGTTTCCACTGGTT
>JAYUZO010000234.1:0-4959 GCA_043751715.1 Rhodobacterales bacterium
GGGATCAGGCCAAGCACCAGCCGCAGGGCAAGGCTGGTGAAGGCAGGGGCATCGGTCCACAGGCGGCGCAGATCGGGCTGGGGGGCAAGGGTAAAGGCAATGGTCATGTGGTGGCCTTTGTCATACTGGCCCGTGCAGCGGTGGTGGCGCGCAGGGCGGTGAAGGCAAGGAAACCTGCGGGGCCGAACAGGAACGTCAGTACAAGGCAGGGAATGATCAGCACATGGGGGATGTGTTCGCGGCAAGCGGTGCGAGAGGTAAAGGCTGCCCCCGATGCGCGGTCACAACTGATTGCGGCGGGGCTGGGCTATGTTGATTTCGCCTTGCAGCGCCCGGCCCTGTTCCGGCTGCTGTGGGGCGCGGCGCGGCCCGATTTCACCGCTGCGCACCTGTCGGTCGCGGCATTGGCCGCATACCGCCATCTGGCAGATCAGGTGGGCGCTGCCGGCGGAAAAACCGTGAACAACGAATCGGCCGTCTGGGCGATTGCGCATGGCTTGGCCGATCTTTTGTCAGCCGGGCGCATGCGCAGTATCGGATCATTTCCGCCTGCCGAACGTGATGCCGCCATCACCGCCATCATCAGCCGCACCTTGCCCGCCCCCGCCTAATTGCGCAGATCATGCGGCAAAAACGGCGCGGCGAGCATCAGGAACGGGTCTTGCGCGCGCGGGGCGGGCACCTCATCCAGCCCCAGCCGGAAACCGGGGCGCGGGGTTGCACGCGCAGGCAGGTAGGTGCCGAACAGCCTGTCCCAGATGACCAGCACATTGCCATAATTCGTATCGGTTTCAGGCTGATGCGTGGAATGGTGCAACTGGTGCAAGCGCGGTGTCATGATGACGTGCGACAGGGCATGGTCAAGGCGCGCGGGCAGCCATGCGGGTGGGAAATGCGTGAACATGGCAAAGCCGATGGTCAGGATGAAATAGGCCAGCACGCCGCCCGCGGAGGGGCCAAGCAGTAGCGTCGGCATGAGGAAAGCTGCATAATCCAGCAGGCTTTCAAACGGGTGGTGCCGCAGGCCCGTGGTTGCATCGAGCCGCGTATCGGTGTGGTGAATGCGATGCCAGTTCCACAGAAACGGCACCTTGTGACCGCTGCGATGCACCCAATATTGCACCAGGCTGTGCAGCGCCAGCAAGATGGCCATTTGCGCAGCAACCGGCAGCGATGCGATCGGCGCAGGCGCGATCAGCGCCGGGGCATCCATGCGGGTCAGCCAGGTCACGGCAGCGGCAAACAGGGTGACGGTTGCCGTCTCGGCGGCAAAAAGCACGCTGTTTGACCACCAGCGCGGCACACCGGTTGACGCGATAGGCTGGCGGTCATCCTCCAGCAGATGCTGGGCCAACCCAAAGCCAAGGGCTATGGCAAAGACAGCCAGATGTATCATCTCCATGGCGCGGGGCGGTCCTTTATTGCTGCGGTGGGCGCATGTGCCAGAAGGCGCCAAGGTCGGGCGCCCTTGCCGGGCAGTCTAGCGGCATAAAGATGGTCAGCACAGTGTGGCTGTTGCGCGCAGCAGGCAGGCCAAAGACCGCACGTAGCGTTGCCAGCCAACGCGCGGCGCGTGCATTCAGCGGCGTATCTGCGCCCGATGCGTTCTGGCTGGTGGCGCGGTAGGTGGTGCCGGTCAATTCGGTAAAGCGGATGGCCTGCACCCCGGTCAGGCTGGCATCGGGCAGCGGCAACAGAAAGGCGTCAATCGGGCAATCCGGCAGATCAAAGCGCAGGGCGGCGTCAATGATCTTGCCGGGCGGATCATCCAGCGGCACCCGCGACAGGCCCTGATCCTGCAAAAGGGCTTCAAGTTCGGCCGTCAGGGCTGGTGTTTGCGCAAACCGGGGGGTGCGGTTGGCCTGCACGGTCACATACCCCGCCGCAGCAAAGCACAAAACCAGTGTGGCCAGTGGGGCGTTCATGCCTGCGCCTGCTGCCGCGCGCCGCGCCCGGCCCAATGGGCCGACAGATAGCCGCCCGTCAAAAGAATGGCGTTCTGCAGAAACCAGAAAATCTGCCCGCCCAGTGGAGTTTCGCCCACACCGCCATGCCAGAACGCATAACCCGCATGCCCCGATGCGGTCAGCGTCAGGCGGATGATGTTGAGCATGGTGGCCACGCCGACCGTGGCGATGACGGCAATCACGTCCCGCGGGCCGACTTCGGTGCGCACGGCCATCGCCCAACCCATGTGAACAAGGATCGCCGCCGAAACCCCGGCAAATGATGAACAGGCCCCCACCAGCATGACACGCAGCCCATCCGCCGCTTCCAGCCCGGCGGGTGTGACACGCACAGGCACGCCCGCAAGGTCAATCGCGCCTTGCAGCAGGGCCATGTCAAGACCGATGAACTGGGCATAGCCAAGCCGGAAGATCAGCGGCGAGACTGAGAAATTGGCGAAAAGTGCAAGCAGGCAGATGCCGGCCGCGCGCACCTGTGCATCACCATGGCTGCGAAAGGCCATCAGCGCCCCAACCGCACCAATGCACGGGCCAAGGCCTGCAAGGCTGACTTCGGCGGCCAGCGGGATGCAGGCCACAGCGGCCAACAGCACCACTGCCTTGTCGCGCAGGTCGGCGATCGGGGTCTTGCTTGCGCGTGACAAACGCCAGAACGCCACGGCAAACACCCCCCAGGGAAAGATCATCAGCGTCGGGGCAAGTTGCAAAAACACGGCCCAATTGCCCACCCGCAGTTCGCGCAGCGCAAAGCAGCAAAACAGCCCGATCACGCTGAATGTCAGCAAAGACGTTCGCGCAACGCCCGGCTGGCGCAGATCAAACATGACAATGCGCCGGTGCGAGGGCTACTTTGCGCGACGATTGCGCAGGTATTTCACCCCAACAACCGCACCGATGGCGGCCAGCAAAGCTGCCGGGCCAGCAACACCCGCGCCGGGCATGGGAATCAGGCATCCAGCATAAGCGGCTTGTGACATGATGGCCATCAGGCCAGCCAATACGACAGTTGAAATACGCATCGTCATTTCCCAATTCTGGTTTCAATTGCTAATCGTTAACACGGAATTTTCCGGCAGACCAAGTTTTTTCCGCTTGCTGCCCTTTTGGCTATCTGGGGTTCAATGAACATGCCATGTCGCTAAACTGCCCGGTCCAGCCGCGTGGACAAATGGATCAGGCTTTCGGATGATTTCACCCCTGTCAGCGCCCCGATCTGATCCAGCACATCATCCAGCGCGCGGGTATTCGGGGCCGCCACCTGCATCAGCAAATCAAACCGGCCCGATGTGGTATAAACCCGCTCCACCTCGGGGATGTTTTTCAGGCGGATCAGGATGCCCGCCTGCGCGCGCGGTTCAATATTGACCAGCACCGATGCCCGCAGCCGCCCTTCGCGCGCCGCCTCACCCAGTTTCAGGGTGTAACCGGCAATCATGCCGGTGGTTTCCAACCGCTCCAACCGGGTCTGCACCGTGCTGCGCGCCACCTTCAGCCGCCGCGCCAAAGTGGCCACAGACATGCGCGCATCGGCCCCCAGCAGGCTGATGATGTTGCGATCCAGTTCATCCATCATTTTTAATTGCCTTACACTACACTTTGACGGACCCATACAGCAATTCTGCACTTTTGTCCGGTGAAAATGTGCCCCATATGCACGGTCCGAAGTGCAGGAAAAGGGCGGTTCATACGCACCTGGCCTGGTTGTGAAAAACCACGCAGGTGCTCGCTTTTCTGGCCAAGACCAGAGAGGGCTTGCGTCTTATTGACCGGAACGGTCGAAAGGACAAACCGATGGGACTGTCAAAGACAATCTGGACCAACCCGACCGAATATCTGCGCACGATGCAGCCCGAAAACCCGGTGCTGTTCTTTGCGCCCCAAGCGCTGCAGGCACAGGCCAAGCGGTTCATGGATGGCTTTCCCGGCCTTGTGACCTATGCGGTCAAATCGAACCCCGGTCAGGAAGTGATTGAAAATCTGGCCGCCGCCGGTGTGCGCGGGTTTGATGTGGCCTCGCCGTTTGAAATTGCCCTGATCCGCCGGTTGGCGCCGGATGCGGCGCTGCACTACAACAACCCTGTGCGCGCCAAGCATGAAATCGCCTTTGCCGTGGCGCATGATGTTGACAGCTATTCGGTGGATTCCGCATCGGAACTGGAAAAGCTGATCGCCATGGTGCCAGCGGGGCGCGAAATCTCGGTCCGGTTCAAGCTGCCGGTGTCGGGTGCGGCCTATAACTTTGGCGCGAAATTCGGGGCCACCACGGAATTGGCGGCCGTGCTGCTGGCGCGGGTGGCCGAGGCGGGCTTTGTGCCCAGCCTGTGCTTTCACCCCGGCACGCAATGCACCGACCCCGCCGCATGGGAGGCGTATATCCGCGCCGCCGCAGATATCGTGGCAGTATCAGGCACCCCGATTGGCCGCCTGAACGTTGGGGGCGGGTTCCCGTCGCACCGGCTGAACGGTGTGATGCCGCAGCTGGAGGCGACGTTTGCGCTGATTGACCGGGTGACAGGCGAGGCGTTTGGCGATGCCCGCCCGGCACTGATCTGCGAACCCGGTCGCGGCCTGTGCGCTGATGCGTTCGTGCTGGCTGACCGTGTGAAGGCGGTGCGTGACGGCGCGCATGTGTTCCTGAACGATGGCACCTATGGTGCGCTGAATGAACTGATGCTGATCGGCGTGATTGACCGCACCACGGTAATGGCCCCCAATGGCAAGCCGCGCACCGGTGATCTGGTGCCGCGCATCATCTTTGGGCCAACATGTGATTCGGTTGACCGGCTGCCGGGTGAAGTGATGCTGGCAGGCGATATTGCCGAGGAAGATTACCTGATCTTCCACGGTTTCGGGGCCTATTCGGCGGCGACCAACACGCGCTTCAACGGCTTTGGTGACCTGCAACTGGCAACGGTGCTGTCGACCCGGTTGTAAATGCCGTAAACCGTTTTACGCCCCTGGCTGGACAATCTACGCCGGGGGCGTAGTTATT
>JAYUZO010000235.1:0-15003 GCA_043751715.1 Rhodobacterales bacterium
GATATGGCAGCGGCTGCCGGCCCCGAAATGGGTGCTGTGTTCCAGGCTGTGGCTGATGCACGTGCATTGGCTGTGGGCGGCAACGTACAAGACTGGAACCAGGCGACCAATCTGGTCATCACCGATGCGGCCGCAGGGCAGATCATGGGTGATTGGGCGCAGGGCGAATTCCAGGTGGCGGGCGAAGTGGCCGGCACCGATTACACCTGCCTGCCGGGTCTGGGCCTGAACGAATACATCTCCACGGGTGGTGATGCGTTCTATTTCCCGAAACTGACTGATCCGGCCAAGGAAGAGGCACAAAAGCGTCTGGCGGCACTGATCGTGTCACCCGAAGTGCAGGTGGCCTTCAACCTGAAAAAAGGGTCTTTGCCGATCCGTGGCGATATTGATCTGGCCGCGGCAAATGACTGCATGAAAAAGGGTCTGGAAATTCTGGCCGGTGGCAACATCGTGCCATCGGGTGACCAGCTTTGGACCCCAGATACCGTCAAGCAGAACGAAGACCTGATGGTCGAATTCTGGAAATCTGACATGGCCCCTGCTGATGCACAGGCCAAGTGGGTTGAAATCCTGTCGGCCAACTAAGGCCAACCTTGCGATATGCGCCGTCCGGGGTAACCGGGCGGCGCTACCACATGGACCACGGGGGGAATTTCACCATGGCGGGATCCGACAGGCCTTTGCGCCTGCTTCACAATTTCAACGCCAAGATCGCGGCCATACCGATGGTGCTGACAGCACTGGTGGTGTTTGTTGGCGGCACGATCTGGACGGTGGTTTATTCATTCACCAATTCCAAACTGCTGCCACGCACGAATTTCGTGGGTCTGGATCAGTACGAACGGCTGTGGTCCAACAGCCGCTGGCTGATATCCATTGAAAATCTGGCGTTTTTCGGGGTGATGTCGCTGGTGTTTACCATCGCCATGGGTTTTTTGCTGGCGGTGCTGATGGATCAGAAAATCCGGTTCGAAGACACGTTCCGCACGATCATGCTGTATCCCTTTGCCTTGTCGTTCATTGTAACGGGCCTTGTCTGGCAATGGATCCTGAACCCCGATTTCGGCATTCAGGGCGTGATCCGCAGCTGGGGCTGGACCAGCTTTACCTTTGATCCGCTGCGCGACCCCGATGTTGTGCTGTACGGCTTGCTGATTGCGGGTCTGTGGCAGGGCACGGGGTTTGTGATGTGCCTGATGCTGGCCGGCCTGCGCGGCATTGACGAAGATATCTGGAAGGCCGCACGGGTTGACGGCATTCCGACATGGAAAACCTATGTGGTGGTGGTCATCCCGATGATGCGCCCGGTGTTCATCACGACATTGGTGATCGTGGCTGCGGGCATCATCAAGCTGTATGATCTGGTGGTCGCCATGACCAGCGGGGGGCCGGGCGGCAACGCAAGTCAGGTGCCTGCGATTTATGTCTATGACTACATGTTTCAGGCGCAGAACCTGGGGCAGGGCTTTGCGGCATCCACGATGATGCTGCTTTCGGTGCTGATTGTGCTGATCCCATGGGCATATCTTGAATTCGGGGGCAAAAAGCATGGCTGATCTGACCGCAAGCCACACCATGACGGGCCATGCAATGACCGGCCCGCGCGGGGCCAAACCCCGCAGCCGGTTTTCCACATCGAACATCGTGCTTTACGGCATACTTGCACTGGTCTGCCTGTACTACATCCTGCCGCTGTGGGTGATGGTGATGACATCTGTCAAAGGCATGCCAGAAATCCGGCTGGGCAACATCTTTGCCCCGCCGGTTGAGGTTACGTTTCAGCCCTGGGTCAAGGCCTGGTCCGAGGCCTGCACCGGCCTGAACTGCGAAGGTCTGTCGCGCGGGTTCTGGAATTCGGTGATGATCACGGTGCCATCCGTGATCATTTCCATCGCGGTGGCATCCGTCAACGGCTACGCGCTGATCAACTGGAAATTCAAGGGATCAGAGGTGTTCTTTACCATTCTGATCTTCGGGTCGTTCATTCCCTACCAGATCATGCTTTACCCCATTGTGATTTTGCTGCGCGAAATGGGGCTGTACGGATCACTTTGGGGGCTGATCCTTGTGCATACCGTGTTCGGCATGCCGATCCTGACGCTGCTGTTCCGCAACTATTTCAGTTCAATGCCGGAAGAGCTGTTCAAGGCCGCCCGCGTGGACGGGGCCGGGTTCTGGGGCATCTATTTCCGCATCATGATGCCGATGAGCCTACCGATTTTCGTGGTGGCGATCATCCTGCAAGTCACTGGGATATGGAATGATTTCCTGTTTGGCGTGGTGTTCACCAAGCCTGATATCTATCCGATGACCGTGCAGTTGAACAACATCGTCAACTCGGTGCAGGGGGTCAAGGAATACAACGTCAACATGGCGGCAACGCTGCTGACGGGGCTGGTTCCGCTGATCGTATACTTCATCTCTGGCAGGCTTTTCGTGCGCGGAATTGCTGCTGGCGCTGTGAAAGGTTAATTCATGACTTCTTCGATTTCCGTGCGCGATCTGACGCTGAACTTTGGTGCGGTGTCGGTGTTGCAAAAGATGAACCTGGAGGTGGCCGAGGGCGAATTCATTGTGCTGCTGGGGCCATCGGGTTGTGGCAAATCTACCTTGCTGAACTGTCTGGCGGGGTTGTTGGATATCACTGATGGGCAAATCTGGATCAAGAACAAAAACGTGACATGGTCAGAACCAAGTGACCGGGGCATCGGCATGGTGTTTCAGTCTTATGCGCTTTATCCCCAGATGACGGTGCGCGGGAACCTGAGTTTCGGGCTGAAGAACGCCAGGATGCCACAGGTAGAAATTGACAAGCGGGTGGCGCGGGCGTCAGAGATTTTGCAGATCGGGCCGCTCTTGGACCGCAAGCCTTCGGCGCTGTCAGGCGGGCAACGGCAACGGGTGGCGATCGGGCGGGCACTGGTGCGCGATGTGGATGTGTTCCTGTTTGACGAACCCTTGTCGAACCTGGACGCCAAGCTGCGCAGTGAGTTGCGGGTGGAAATCAAGCGGCTGCATTCCCGGCTGAAAAACACGATGGTCTATGTGACGCATGACCAGATTGAGGCGCTGACGCTGGCAGACCGGATTGCGGTGATGCGTGGCGGGATCATTCAGCAACTGGCGGCCCCGCAGGAAATTTACAACCGGCCGTCGAACCTGTTTGTGGCGGGGTTCATTGGCAGCCCTTCAATGAACATGCTGGCGGGGTCAGTGCAGAACAAAACCTTTGTGGCAGGCGATCTGCGGCTGGATCTGGCGGGCTATGACGGCGGCGCGCTGATTGACCGGCAGCAGGCGATTCTGGGCCTGCGCCCGGAACATCTGACCATTCAGGATCACCCGGAGGCGGGGCGGACCATTCCTGCGGTGGTGGAAATTGACGAACCGATGGGGGCGGACAGCCTGATCTGGTTGCAGGCGGCGGGCCAACAGATGAGCGTGCGGGTGCCGGTGGAACAGCGGCTTGCACCGGGCACCCAGGTGCATTTGCGGGCGGACATCCCAAAGGCCAGCCTGTTTGACTCCACGTCGGAACAGCGCGTGTAATCATGGACTTGGGCGGTGAATGGCGGCTGCTGGGCGGGGCACATGATGTGGCCTTTGCCATGCCGGGCGATGTGGTTTCGGCGCTGCACCGGGCGGGGGTGATCCCTGACCCTTATCATGGGCGCAACGAATATGACTGCCGCTGGATCAGCGCGCAGGACTGGGTGGTGCGGCGGGTGTTTGACCATGACGGCGGGCCCTGCGATCTGGTGATCGCGGGCCTTGATACGGTGGCAGAGGTGCGCATCAACGGCCATCTGGTGCTGGAGGCCGCAAACGCGCACCGGCGCTGGCGCGTGGATATGACGGGGCAGGTCTGGCCGGGGCAGAACTGCATTGAAATCACCCTGCGCAGCCCGGTGCAGGCTGCGGCGAAATTGCAGGCCGGCATGCCGTTTCCGATACCCTATCAACAGGTCAACGGCCCCATTCCGAACGCCAACATGCTGCGCAAACCGCAGTGCGATTTCGGCTGGGACTGGAACGTGGCGCTGGGCACCAGTGGCATCTGGGGCGGTATTGCCCTGCAGCCGCAGGGTGCGCGGATCGGTGATGTGATCGTGACCCAAACCCATACGGATACGGGGGTGGCGGTTTCGCTGCAGGTGCAGGCCAGCGGTGATACGGTGACAGCACACCTGTGCGGTGTTGCACAAACGGCAGTGGTGCAGGGCAGCGTGGCGCAGCTGGACTTGCACATTTCGAACCCAGACCTGTGGTGGCCGGTGGGCCAGGGTGCGCAAACTTTACATGATCTGACATTGCAATCAGGCACGGCTACGGCCACCCGGCGGATCGGGCTGCGCGATCTGCGCCTTGTCAGCCAGCCTGATGCAGCGGGGCGCAGCTTTGGCATGCAGTGCAACGGGCGGGCGGTATTTGCACGCGGCGCGAACTGGATTCCGGCAGATGCACTGCACGGGCAGATTACAAAAGGTGCTGTCCGCGATCTGCTGCAATCGGCGGTGGACGCCCATATGAACATGATCCGCATCTGGGGCGGCGGGCGGTATGAACCCGACTGGTTTTATGACCTGTGCGATGAGATGGGCCTGATGGTCTGGCAGGATTTCATGTTTGCCTGCCATCTGTACCCATCAACCCCCGCTTTTCTGGCCGAAGTGGACGCCGAGGTGCGCGATGTTGTGGCGCGGATCAGCCACCATGCCTGTATCGCGCTGTGGTGTGGCGACAATGAACTGATCGGCGCGCTGACGTGGTTTGAAGAGTCCCGCCGCGACCGCGACCGTTATCTGGTGAATTATGACCGGCTGAACCGCACGGTCGAGGCGGCATTGCAGGCCACGCAGCCCGGTGCGAACTGGTGGCCATCATCACCCAGCCCCGGCCCCCTGGCGTTTGGCGATGCCTGGCATGACGATTCCAGCGGTGACATGCATTTTTGGTCTGTCTGGCACGAGGGGCGCGATTTTGACCATTACCGCGATGTGACGCCCCGGTTTTGCAGCGAATTCGGCTTTCAATCCTATCCATCCATGGATGTGATCCGCCGTTTTGCCGACCCTGCGGATTGGAACATTGCCAGCCCGGTGATGGAAAGCCACCAGAAAAACCCCGGCGGCAATGCGCGGATTGCCGAGACGATGTTCCGCTACTTCCGCTTTCCGGTGGATTTTCCCAGCTTTGTTTACCTGTCACAGGTGCAGCAGGGCATGGCGATCAAGACAGCCGTCACGGCATGGCGGGCGCTCAAGCCGCATTGCATGGGCACGCTGTATTGGCAGTTGAATGATACCTGGCCGGTGTGTTCATGGTCATCGCTTGACCATGGCGGCGGCTGGAAACTGCTGCACCACATGGCAAAGGCGTTTTATGCGCCGGTGCTGGTAACGGCGGTGCCCAAAGATGGGGCGATCACGCTGGTGGGGGTCAATGATACGCCCCTGCCGGTTGACTTGTCTGTCACCGCCTATGCCACGCAGATGGACGGTACCGCGCGCGAACTGGGGCAGGGGGCTGGGGTGGTGGGCGATGCGGCCATGCCGCTGATGACCATTGCTGCGGGCGATTTGGGGCCGGATGAGGTGCTGACTTTTGGCTGGCAGGGGTCTGATGGCACACATGCAGGTGATATTTTTGCGCCCCGCCCGTGGAAGGCCTATACGCTGCCCAACGCCCGCCTTGCCCATACCACCACGCGCGATGGCGACACATATGTGCTGACTGTCACCGCGCAAGCCATGGCGTTCTTTGTCACGGTCGAGGCTGATGTGCCCGGCCGCTGGGACAGGGCCGCCCTGCACCTTGGCCCCGGCCGCGATTGCCGTTTCACCTTTACGCCCGCCGATGCACAGGCCACGCCTGCCTTCACCCTGCGCGACCTTTATTCTGCTACTTATGGAGCCTGACCAATGATCAGCTATCAGCTTTACTCTTCGCGCAACTTTCCCCCAACGGGTGATACGCTGCGCATGCTCAAATCCGCAGGCTATGACGCTGTAGAGGGCTTTGGTGGCGTGTACCCGGATGAGGCGGCGGCCATGCCTTTGGCGGCCGATCTGGCGGAAATCGGGCTGAAAATGCCAACGGGCCACTTTTCCATCGACGCGCTGGAGGGTGACGCGGACAAGGTGATCCGCATGGCGCGGGTGTTGGGGATTGATACGGTGATCTGCCCCTATCTGTTGCCCGATGCGCGGCCATCAGATGCGGCGGGCTGGACAGCGTTTGGCGCGCGGCTGGAGGCGGCGGGTGCGCCGATCCGGGCGGCAGGGCTGAAATTCGGCTGGCACAACCATGACTTTGAATTCGTGTCCCTGCCGGATGGGCAGATACCGCATGACCTGATGTTTGCGGCCGCCCCTTCCCTGGGCTGGGAAATTGACGTGGCCTGGGTGGTAAAGGGCGGCAAAGACCCGGTGCGCTATATCCACCGCTACGGCCCGCGCATTCTGACCGCACATGTCAAGGATATCGCCCCGGCGGGTGAAAAGGCAGATGAAGATGGCTGGGCCGATGTGGGCACCGGGGTGGTTGATTGGCCAGCGGCCTATGCGGCGCTGAAGGCTGCAGGGTGTTCGCGGTTCATCATGGAGCATGACAACCCATCCGATCATGCGCGCTTTGCCCGCACGTCAATTGCAACAGTGCGGCGGTGGCTGGCATGAGCAAGACGGGCCTGACCATGGGCATCGGCATCATCGGATGCGGTAACATTTCGACCACATATCTGGGGCTTGCCCCGCTGTTCAAAGGGCTGGCCGTGGTGGCCGTGGCCGATATGAACATTGACACGGCCCGCGCGCGGGCTGCGGAATATGGCGTGCAGGCGCAGACCGTGGACGCGCTGCTGGCCAACCCTGATGTGGGGCTGATCATCAACCTGACCATTCCGGACGCGCATTACGCCATCAGTCGCCGCGCGCTTGAGGCGGGCAAGCATGTGTATTCCGAAAAGCCCGTCGTGCTGACACTGGCCGAGGGCACCATGTTGCGCGATCTGGCGGCGGCAAAGGGCCTGCGCGTGGGGTCTGCGCCGGATACGTTCCTTGGCGGGTCGCACCAGCAGGTGCGCGAGATGATTGATGACGGCGCGATCGGGCGGGTGACAGCGGGCGGTTGCGCCTTCATGGGGCCGGGGATGGAAATGTGGCACCCGACACCGCGTTTCTTTTTCCAACCGGGTGCCGGGCCGATGCTGGACATGGGGCCATATTATATTGGCAACCTGATCAACTTCCTTGGCCCGGTGCGCCGCGTGGGTGCACTGACCAGTTCGGCACATGCCAGCCGCACGGTAACAAGCCAGCCCAACGCGGGGCAGGTCATTCCGGTGAACACGCCCACGAACATTCATGCGCTGCTGGAATTTGCGGGCGGTGCCACCATAAACCTGTCGGTCAGCTGGGATGTGCAGGCGCACAAGCGGGTGAACATGGAGCTGTATGGCACCGAAGGCAGCATCTTTGTGCCAGACCCGAACTTCTTTGGCGGGACGATCGAGATGGCGGGCAAGGGTGGCAAAGCTGAACCGGTGGCGGCTTGGGACCACCCGTTTGGCAAGACCAATCAGAATCACGGGCGGGGGCCATTGGCCAATTACCGCATGGCAGGCGTGGCTGATATGGTGGCGGCCATTGCAGCGGGGCGTGATCACCGCTGTTCGCTGGACCGGTCGCTGCACGCGGTTGATGTGATGACGGCGGCGCTGACATCGGGGGAAACCGGGCAATTCGTGACGCTGACCACCACCTGCACGCGGCCTGATGCCCTGTCTGCCCAAGACGCGGCGGCGCTGCTGATCTAGGTTTTCTGCCACTGCGGACTCCCATGCGGAGGTGGAAAAAGCGGGGGTGCCCAAGGGTGCCCCCGTATTTTTGAACGGGTGCGCTGTTGAACGGGCGCGCTTTTGATAGGACAGGACCATGCCCCACAACCCCATCCTGCGCGGTTTCAACGCCGACCCTTCGATCTGCCGGGTGGGGGCTGATTACTACATCGCCGTATCCACCTTTGAATGGTATCCAGGCGTGCAAATTCACCATTCCACCGATCTGGTGAACTGGCGTCTGGTGTGCCGCCCGCTGCGGCGCGCCAGTCAGCTGGACATGCGCGGCAACCCTGACAGCTGCGGGGTCTGGGCACCCTGCCTGTCTTATGCCGATGGGCGGTTCTGGCTGGTGTATACCGATGTCAAACGGCTGGATGGCGCGTTCAAGGATGCGCATAATTACATCGTGACCTGTGCCACGATCGACGGTGACTGGACTGATCCCACCTATGTTACCTCATCCGGGTTTGACCCTTCGCTGTTTCATGATGATGACGGGCGCAAGTGGTTTGTGAACATGCGTTGGAACCATCGGGGCCCCGGCACGGGTCTGAACCCCGCCCATGATGCCTTTGACGGGATCGAGTTGCAGGAATGGCACCCAGAACATGGGCTGCTGGGCGATGTGCAGACCATCTACACAGGCACCGATCTGGGCCTGACCGAGGCACCGCACCTGTTCAAGCGCAACGGTTGGTATTACCTGACCACCGCCGAAGGCGGCACAGGCTATGATCACGCCGTCACCATGGCGCGCGCGCGTCATATCGCCGGCCCCTATGAAACGCACCCCAACCAACACCTGATGACCGCCCGCTTGGCCCCCGATGCGCCGTTGCAGCGTGTGGGCCATGGGCAATATGTGGAAACGCCCGATGGCCGGGCCTTTCATACCTTTCTGTGTGGTCGCCCCATGCAGCCCGGCCCGTTCTGCGCGCTTGGGCGTGAAACCGGGCTGGCGGCCTGCGTCTGGCGCGATGACTGGCTGTATCTGGCCGGTGGCGGGCTGGTACCGCCCATTGATCTGCCTTTGGATGCAGCGCGCCTGCCTGATACGCCGCAGTGCCATGTCTTTGGCGATACCCTGCCGGATGAATTTCAATGGCTGCGCACGCCGCATCCAGACCGTTTGTTCAAGATGACCGGCCACAGCCTGCGCATGACCGGGCGCGAAAGCATCGGGTCATGGTTTGAACAGGCGCTTGTGGCGCGCAGGCAGCAACACCATGCCTACCACGCGCAAACCACCCTGCTGGCTGATCCGCCCAACTGGCAGCGCGCCGCAGGCCTGACCACCTATTACAACCGCACCAAATTTCACGCGGCCCTTGTGACGCGTCAGGGTGGGCTGCGCGTGGTGCAGATTGTGTCTTGCATGGGCGATTGGCCGGGCGAGGGGCTGACGTTTCACGCCACCATTGCCGCACCCGAAGGCCCGCTGACACTTGGTGTGCATGTAGATGGCGCACAACAGCAGTTCACCCTGAACGGCGTGCCCGTTGGCCCCGTGCTGGATGCCAGCCTGATTTCCGATGAAGGCGGGCGCGGCGAGCATGCGTCATTCACCGGCGCCTTTGTCGGTATGCTGGCCTATGATCTGACCGGGCAAGGCTGGCAGGCCGATTTCACGACGTTTGACTATTTTCCGGGCGGTCAGATTACACCTTGATCGGCAGGGCCGTGGCGGCATAAAGGGGCGCAACCTTTCGGACAGAACATGATGGACGCCACCGCCCGCAAGATCCCCAGCCACGAGCTGACCTACACCCGCCTGCGCGATATGGTGCTGTTCGGGCGGCTGGAGCCGGGGCAGCCTGTCACCATTCAGGGCCTGTGTGCCGCACTTGATGTCGGCATGACCCCCGTGCGTGAGGCGATTCGCCGGCTGACAGCCGAGGCCGCACTGACGCCGCAGGGCAACAGGCGTGTGTCGGTGCCGGTGCTTAGCGTGCGGGACGTGGATCAGCTGGCCTTTGCGCGGCTGGCAATTGAACCGCATCTGGTGGGCCTTGCCGCCGCGCGCGCCACGCCCGCGCTGATTGCGCGGCTGACAGCGATTGATGCCCAGATTGATGCAGCAATTGCTGCGGGCCGGATCAGCGATTATCTGGAAACCAACTACACCTTTCATTTTGCGCTGTATGACGCATCTGATGCCCCTGTGCTGGTGGATATGGCGCGCGCGCTGTGGCTGCGGTTCGGGCCATCCTTGCGGGTGGTGTGCGCGCGCTATGGGGCGGGCACGCTGATAGACCGGCACAAGGACGCTTTGGCGGCGATGCGGGCAGGCGATGCGGCGGGGCTGGTGGCCGCGATGCAGGCAGATATCGAAGACGGCGTAGGCGGGGTGCGGGCCACTCTGGGGGGCTAAGGATTTGCTCTGTGCGCCGGGCCAGTTGCGCCATCCAATAATTTGATCAAATTCATTGCCCCGCGTCCGCAAACCCCGTATGACGAGGACAACGGCGACTCTGTGCGGAAAGGCCAGTACCATGAACATGATCACCAACCATTTGCCCACGGCTGAACTGCAGGCGCTGGACGCCGCCCACCACATGCACCCTTTCACCGATGGAAATGCCTTGGCAGCCAAGGGCGCGCGCGTGATGACGGCGGCCAAGGGCGTGTGGCTGACCGATAGTGAGGGCAACCGCATCATTGATGGCATGGCCGGGCTGTGGTGCGTGAACATCGGTTACGGAAGGGATGAGTTGGCCGATGTCGCCGCGCGGCAAATCCGCGAGTTAAGCTATTACAACACCTTCTTCCAGACCACCCATGTGCCCGCTATCGCTCTTGCAGCCAAGATTGCCGAACTCGCACCCGGTGATCTGAACCATGTGTTCTTTGCCGGTTCCGGGTCTGAGGCGAACGATACCAACATCCGCCTTGTGCGCCGCTATTGGGATGCCAAGGGCCACCCGTCCAAGCGCATTATCATCGGGCGCAAGAACGGCTACCACGGCTCGACCATGGGCGGCGGGTCGCTGGGCGGCATGACCTATATCCACGCCCATGGTGGCAAGATTGATGGCATCGAACATATCGGCCAGCCGCATTGGTGGGCCGAAGGCGGTGACCACACGCCCGATGCGTTTGGCCTGCTGCGCGCGCAGGAACTGGAGGCGAAGATTCTGGAACTGGGGTCAGAGAATGTGGCCGCCTTCATCGCCGAACCCATTCAGGGCGCGGGCGGCGTGATTGTGCCGCCTGCCACCTACTGGCCCGAAATTCAGCGCATCGTCGATCACTACGGCATCCTTCTGATCGCGGATGAGGTGATCACCGGGTTCGGCCGCACCGGCAACTGGTTCGGATCGCAGACCTATGGCATCAAGCCGCATATCATGACCATCGCCAAGGGCTTGTCATCGGGCTATCAGCCCATCGGCGCGTCGGTGGTTTGTGATGAGGTGGCGGCCGTGGTGGCAGCCGATGATTTCAACCACGGCTACACCTATTCCGGCCACCCCGTTGCCGCCGCCGTCGCCCTTGAAAACCTGCGCATCATTCAGGAGGAAGGGATTGTCGAGCATGTCCGCGATGTGGCGCACCCGTATTTGGCCGAACGCTGGCACGCGCTGGCCGACCACCCGATGGTGGGTGAGACGAAACTGGTGGGCCTGATGGGATCGCTCGCCATGACGCCCAACAAGGCCACCCGCGCCAAGTTCGCGGTGAAAGAGGGCACGGTTGGCCTGCGCACGCGCGAGCGGTGCTTTGCCAACAACCTGGTGATGCGCCATGTGGGCGACCGGATGATCATCAGCCCGCCCTTGGTGATCACGACCGATGAGATTGACGTGCTGATCGCACGGGCGAAGGTGTCGCTGGATGAGAGCTATGCGGCGGTGAAGGCGGATGGGTTGTTTGTGGCGGGGTAGTGGGTAAGTTTCGATGGGTGATGTGTTGCTACGGCTACTTAGCACATGAAAGCACGAGGTTCATGAGTTAGCCTTCCCACTTATGAGTTGTTACCGCCGGGCAACCACAACTTCTTGTTGCGGGATCGATTGTATAGAGTAAACACTAACCTATCGAGATATGGGGTAAAGTGATGGCAGTTGAGCAGAAAGCGAATAGTAACGACAGGTTCAAACTCCCTGCGTCATCACTCGAGGAAGTTTTTAAAGTCGTTCAGGGCTACACTAGCTTTGGAAAGCTTGCATCGCTTTCCGATATTTCGAAAAGCACTGGCATGCACGAAACGGGCATAAGCAAGAATGTCGGTTTTCTGCTTTCAGTTGGTGTTTTGCAGGGCGGCCGAGACAAATCAGTTACTGAACTTGGCAAGAAACTCGGCCTCGCTCTCATGCACAACGTGCCGGACGAGATTGAAGCGATATTGTCCGATATTGTTGCTGAGGACGAGTTTCTGAAAAACGTCCTAGCAGCTGTTCGAATCCGCAAGGGAATGGATGAGTCATCTTTGCGTTCACACATTGCTTATAGCGCGGGTCTGTCAAAGACCGGATCGACGACAACTGGCACAGGCGCAGTTGTTGAACTGTTGAAGCGATCTGGTCACCTAAAGGTGGAAGACGGTAAACTCGTCGTCAGTTCACCAATTGCACGACCTACGAGCGTCGAAACTCCTGTTTCCCAGGAAAGGGCTGAGCCAGTCGCGATCCAGAGCGTTGTTCGCAATATCGAAGCGACCTCCCCTTTTTCGATCTCGATCAAGATCGAAGTTCAATGCAGCCCCCAAGACCTCGACGACCTCGGCTTGAAGCTGCGGAAGGTCGTCGATGACTTCTCAAGGCAGGACGGGATTGCCGACGATGGCGAGGAGTGATCTGTGCCGCGTCCATTTTATCAAGCGACGGCTGAGCAGGTTGTTGTAGTTTCTGAAGCGGTCGTTTCGCTCGGGAATAGCGACGTGGCGGCTATTGCTGATTTCACTGACCTGCCAACGGCAACAGCAGATGGCGCGCTGAAACTGGCTGCCGACATGAATCTTCTGATTGAGGATGCAGGTTTGTTCTCAATCGGAAGCCCGCTCTGCAAGTTGCTGCGCACGCCTCAGGACCAAGAGAAGGCGGCAATCCTGCGCGTCGCACTTGAGTCCTATGAACCGTTCCAGGTGTTTCGCGAGGAACACGACGCGACGGGCAACGTCTCGGACGCAGCCCAAAGAACGAAAGTCAAACTGGACCTGACTTGCCATCGCGAGGAGGTCAAGGCGACTTTGCTTAGCCTTGCGACCTACAGCGGCGCTCTCACGCCGGGACAAGGGAACAACTACTCGCGCGATGCGAAGGGGTTGACCGCTCTCCTAGACGAACTGGTCGCAGGCAGCCGCGAGATCGCGGATGCGACCCAGACCATCCGAAAGGAGATCGGCGCTGATATTGGCCTCGTCGATCCTGTCCAAGTCATTCAGCCACTGGTCGCAGGCTTGCGCCATGCTGTTGCAGGCGCTGGGCGCGAAGCCGTCTTTCAGGCTGGTATCGCAATCGAGAACTTCCTGGTTGCGGAGGCGGCTCACCACGGAACGAACATCGTCGGCGCAAATGGGGTCAACGCGAAGATGGACAGGCTAGTGAATGCGAGCCTTTACCCCGGCAAGCTGCACAACGTTTGCAAGTATCTCGGGCATGTCCGCAACGCGGCTGACCACGGTGCTGATTCTGAAATCGGTGCGCCTTGGGACGTGTCAGTGCAGACGGGGCGAAACTACGTCTTTGTTGCGACTATGTTTATTCGCGCTATGCTAGCGCATCGCCAAGGACGCCACGACTTGTAAACAGATAGGTGCTTTTTCTTCGGTCGGGGCGTGCGTGAAACAACGCATCGATAAGGCGGGGTGAACCCCGCCCTACGGACATCACCTTGCACTGCCATCCCCCATTGCCTACACATGTCCTCAAACCCCCCAGAGGACGCCCCCATGCCTGCTTTTGCTGATCTTGCTGCCTCTATCGGTCACACGCCGCTGATCCGGTTGCGCAAGGCGTCGGAGCTTACCGGCTGCGAAATTCTGGGCAAGGCGGAGTTTCTGAACCCCGGTCAGTCGGTCAAGGACCGGGCGGCGCTGTATATCATCCGCGATGCGATGGCGCGCGGGCTTCTCAAACCCGGTGGCACGATTGTTGAGGGCACGGCGGGCAACACCGGCATTGGCCTGGCACTGGTGGGGGCGTCCCTGGGGTTCAAGACGGTGATCGTGATCCCGGAAACCCAAAGCCAGGAAAAGAAAGACATGCTGCGCCTTGCGGGGGCGGAGCTGGTGCAGGTGCCTGCAGCACCCTACAAGAACCCCAACAACTATGTGCGCTATTCGGGCCGGCTGGCCGAGGCTTTGGCGCGGACCGAACCCAATGGCGCGATCTGGGCGAACCAGTTTGACAATGTGGCCAACCGGCAGGCGCATGTCGAAACCACTGGGCCAGAGATTTGGGACCAGACGCAGGGCCGCGTTGACGGGTTCATCTGTGCGGTGGGCAGTGGGGGCACGCTTGCGGGCGTGGGCATCGCCTTGCAGGGCAAGGGCGTGAAGATCGGCCTTGCAGACCCGGAAGGGGCGGCGCTGCATGCGTTCTACACCACGGGCAAGCTGGAAAGTCCGGGCACATCAATCACCGAAGGCATCGGGCAGGGCCGCATCACGGCGAACCTTGAAGGCTTCACACCCGATTTCAGCTATCGCATACCGGATGCCGAGGCGCTGCCGATCGTGTTTGATCTGCTGGCCGATGAAGGCATCTGCATGGGGGGCAGCACGGGGGTGAACATCGCAGGCGCGATACGGATGGCGCGGGATATGGGGCCGGGCAAAACGATTGTGACAATCCTGTGCGATTACGGCAGCCGGTATCAAAGCAAGCTGTATAACCCGCAGTTCCTGAAGGAAAAGGGGTTGCCGGTGCCAGCGTGGCTGGATACGGCACCGCGCATGATCCCCACGGTGTTTGAAGACGCATGAGGGGGTTCTGGCGCATCCTTGCGCTGGGGCTGTGCCTGAGCGGGCCGGGGCTGGCCCAAGACACAGCACCCGGTGATGCTGTGGCTACGCCGCCGCCGCCCACCACCGGCGCAGATATCGGCGGCGCGCCGAAGGTGACCACGCCCACCGGTACGGGCACCGGTACGGGCACTGGTACGGGTACGCCCACACGCACCGTGCGCATCATCAAGACCCCCACACTGGATTATGCCGC
>JAYUZO010000236.1:0-9968 GCA_043751715.1 Rhodobacterales bacterium
GGCCCCTTTCCATACCGGATATGGCCCAATCCCATACCTTTCACATCTTGTTAACCTCTGCCCGCCTTGCGGCCCCCATCACCCCCTGTTACCCCTGCAAAATGCTGTCCTACCAACACGCCTTTCACGCCGGGAATCTGGCCGATGTGCACAAGCACAGCCTGCTGGCTGTTGCGCTTAACTATCTGACACAAAAGGACAAACCGCTGTCCTATATTGAAACCCATGCCGGGCGCGGCCTTTATGACCTCACGTCCGCCGAATCCCTCAAAACCGCCGAGGCTTCCAGCGGAATTTCCATTGCAGATCAATGGTTTGACGCCACTCACCCCTACCATCAGCGCCTGTCCGAGGCCCGCGCCATGCACGGCCCCCACACCTATCCCGGCAGCCCGCTGATTGCCGCATTGTCCCTGCGCGACATTGACACGCTGCACCTGTGCGAGCTTCACCCCACCGAGGTGCAGCATCTGGCGCGTAACGCCGCCCCATGGGGTGCGCATGTCTACGCATCCGAAGGGTTTTCCAAGGCGCTTGCCCTGTGCCCACCCACCCCGCGCCGGGGCCTGATGCTGATTGACCCGTCCTATGAAATCAAAGCCGATTACGACACGATCCCCAAATCCATCGGGCATCTGAACCGCAAATGGAACGTCGGCATCATCATGCTGTGGTATCCTATCCTGACCGGCGCACCACATATAGGCATGCTTACGCGTCTTCAGGCCGATCACCCCGATGCACTGCGCCACGAGGTGCGCTTCCCCCTCGCGCGGGATGGCCGCCGCATGACCGGATCCGGAATGTTCATCATCAACCCGCCCTATGGTATTGAATCCGAAATACAATTCCTGACCGCCCGCTTCAAGGACCTGCATTGATGTTCGAAAACCTGCTCCGTCGCTTGCTGGCCCCCACGCCCGATCGCCTGCCCGACCCCGACATGCAATGCGCGCTTGCCGCCCTGCTGGTGCGGGTGGCGCGGGCGGACGGGGATTATGCGATGCTGGAGAAAACCACGATAGATCAGGCGCTTGGCGCACAATTTGGCCTTTCCCCCGCCGCCACCACAGCCTTGCGTGCGCAGGGTGAGGCGTTGGAGACCGAGGCCCCGGACACAGTCCGTTTTACCCGCGCGCTGAAAGCGGCGGTCAGTATTGATGACCGGATGGGCCTGATGCAGGCGCTGTGGGCCACGGCACTGGCCGACGGCAGCCGCGATGCCGAGGAAGAACGCCTGCTGCGCCTTGTGGCAAACCTTCTGGGCCTGTCAGACGTGCAAAGCGCCTTGGCGCGACAGAAAGCCAACAAATGATCGCCAGCCTGCCGATGTATGACATGCCCCCGATCAGGGGCGCGAATGACCGGTTCTGGGCGCTGATCCGTGATGGCCTGCGCGCCCATGGGATTGCGGCGCCGGATGCGTTGACACGCGGGGCGGAGACACTTTGGCCGCAGTGGCAGGCACCGGATCTGGTGTTGAGCCAGACTTGCGGCATGCCTTACCGCACGCGCCTGCATGGCCATGTCACGCTGATTGGCACGCCTGATTACGGATTGCCGGGCTGCCCACCGGGGTATTACCGGTCGGTCTTTGTGGCACACCGGGATGATCCGCGCAGTGATATCGCCGAATTTGACGAAAGCCTTATGGCCTATAACGAAGCGGTGTCGCAATCGGGCTGGGCTGCCCCGCTGCACCACGCGGCAAAGCTGGGCATCCGCCTGCACCCTGCGCTACAAACCGGGGGGCATCGCCTTTCTCTGCTGGCGGTGGCAGGGGGGCGCGCGCCGATTGCGGCGCTGGATGCGCTGACGTGGGATTTGTTGCGGGGTTCGACGCCAGAGGCGGCAGTGGTCAAGGTGGTTGGTTATACGGACCCAACGCCGGTTTTGCCCTATATCAGTGCCACCGGGGCCGATCAGCCGATGATGTTTGCCGTGATCGCGCGCGCGATTGCCGGGCTGACCCCGCAGGACCGCGCCACTACCCGGCTGCGCGGCATCGTGGCCATTCCGGCGGAAACCTATCTGGCGGTGCCCACGCCGCAGGTCTGACCAGCCATGTGATTGGCAATACGCCACAAGTTATGGCTTACTCAACGGCATGAACCACACCGCCACCCATCCAAAGGCCGCGCCATGACCTGCACAGGCGGTATTGCTGCAATCTTTGGCGCGCTGACCCTGATTTCCGGTGAACCGACCGTTATCGGCACCACCGGTGATTTTCCGCCCTTTACCCATCTGGCTGCGCAGGGTCAGGTCACCGGGCTGGACCCTGATATCGGCAATGAATTGTGCCGCAGGCTGGCGCTGACCTGCACATGGCAGGTGACAGATTTTGATCAGCTGATCCCCGGCCTGATGGCGGGTGAATATGATTTTGTCATTGCAGGCATGGCAAGTTCAGATGAACGCGGGCAGCTTGTGGATTTCACCACCGATTACCAGACCAGCGAAGGCAATGATGATTTCGTCGGCCTGCCCGGCGCACCACCCCCTGATGCCGCCGTGATCGGGGTTCAGTCCGGCACCATTCAGGAACGTCATCTGGCCAGGACCGGGCGCAATTATCAATCCTTTCCATCGCAAACCGCCACGATTGCCGCATTGGCCGATGGCCGCGTTGACCTGATATTCGGATCATTCAGCGCCACCCTGACCAGCCAGCAGCTGCTTAAGTCCGGCTTTGCCTATCTTTACGCCGAACCCGCCGGGGCCGACGGTCCGGCCATTGCCGTGTGCAAGGGCAACGCCGACCTTCTCGCGCGGCTGAACACAGCGCTGAATGATATGCTCGCCGACGGCACGATTGACGCTTTTTCCGCCCGTTGGGATTAAGCCTGCACAAGACTGGCAGATTTTGCTTGCCTGCACCCCTGCCCGCAGGCTATTCACGTTTTGATCAAATTCGCCGGATACATGTCCGGAGCCGCGCACCGCGGGCATCAGTCGATGTGAAAGGGATCGCAACACTAAAGGAAGGACCAAGGGCATGGTCCGCTGTCACCCCCATGGTGCACCGGCAGCCCGGAAAGTCGCATCATGATGAAAGATTACCTGCGTAAGCACCCCGATGTGCGCACCATCCGCGTCGCCGCCGCCGATCTGAACGGTCAGGCCCGTGGCAAGCGCGTTCCCGCCCGTTTTGCCGATAACGTGGTCAAGAACGGCACCCGCTTTCCCTATTCCGTGCTGAACCTTGATATCTGGGGCGAAGATATTGATGACAGCCCCTTGGTGTTTGAACAGGGCGATGTTGATGGCATTCTGCGCCCCACAGAACGGGGCTTTATGCCAATGCCATGGCTGGAGGCACCGACCGCCCTGCTGCCGATCTGGATGTTCCGCGAAAACGGCACGCCCTATGAAGGCGATCCGCGCCATGCCCTGCGCGCGGTGGTTGACCGTTACAAGGCACGCGGCCTGACGCCGGTTTGTGCGATGGAGCTGGAATTTTTTCTGATCGACGATTCCGGCAAGACGCTTCAGGTGCCGCCGTCCCCCCGGTCTGGCAAGCGCCGCAAGGCCGCCGAAACCCTGTCGATCCGCGCGCTTGATGCCTTTGATACCTTCTTCACTGATCTGTATGATGCCTGTGAAGCGATGGATATCCCGGCGGATACCAGCACCTCGGAAACCGGCCTTGGCCAGTTCGAGGTGAACCTGATGCACTGCGATGATGCCCTGCGCGCCGCTGATGACGCATGGCTGTTCAAGATGCTGGTCAAGGGGTTGGCGCGGCGCCACGGCTTTGCCGCCAGCTTTATGGCCAAGCCATATGCGGAATATTCGGGATCTGGCCTGCATACCCACTTTTCCGTGGTGGATCAGCACGGTGACAACGTGTTTGACAGCGGCGGGCCAAAGGGCACGGCCATGATGAAGCAGGCCGTCGCAGGCTGCCTGAACGCCATGCACGACTCTGCCCTGATTTTTGCGCCGCACCAGAACAGCTATGAACGCCTTGTGCCCGGCAAACACGCGCCGACAGCCATTTGCTGGGGCTATGAAAACCGCACGGCGGCCATTCGTATTCCGGCGGGTAACCCCACGGCACGGCGTATTGAACACCGGGTGGCGGGGGGCGACGTGAACCCCTATCTGATGCTCGCCTGCATCCTTGGTGCAGCACTTGATGGCATTGAAAACCAGATGGAGCCTGTGGCCCCCGTGGTCGGCAACGCCTATGCCGAAGCGGGTCTGCCGCAAATTCCGGTCAGCTGGGATGCGGCGATCACGGCGTTTGAATCCAGCAATATCGTGCCACGTTTTCTGCACCCCGAACTGATCCGCAATCTGGTGCAGACCAAACGGCAGGAACTGCACTACATCGAAGAGCTGTCTGACAGCGAACGCGTTGAGCTGTACCTCGATACCGTCTGATCCAAGTGCCCCCTTGCCGTGCAGGGGGGCGCGGGACTACCGTTTGCCAAACAACAGGAAAATCCCCATGCAGATCGGCATCCTGCAAACCGGACAGGCCCCAGACGCGCTGAAAGCCGATCTGGGTGATTACCCCGGCATGTTCCAACGCCTGCTGGCGGGCCATGGTTTCACCTTCCGTACCTGGCATGTTGAGGTCATGGATTTTCCGGCATCCGTGCATGATTGTGATGGCTGGTTGATCACCGGCAGTCGCCATGGCGCTTATGAGGATCACCCGTTTATCCCGCCTCTGATGGCGTTCATCCGAGATGCCTACGGCGCACATGTGCCCATGGTGGGCATTTGCTTTGGCCATCAGATCATTGCACAGGCCATGGGTGGGCGGGTCGAACGCTATGCCGGCGGTTGGGCCGTGGGCGCGCAGGATTATGATTTTGCAGGGGAAACGGTCACGCTGAACGCGTGGCACCGCGATCAGGTGGTGGCCAAACCGGATGCAGCACAGGTCGTGGCCAGCCATGCCTTTTGCACCAACGCTGCCCTGCTATACGATGACCGCGCCTTTACCGTGCAGGCCCACCCGGAATTCCGCCCCGAATTCGTGGATGGTCTGATGCGCACGCGCGGCCCCGGCCTTGTGCCTGACGCGCTGATGGCCGCCGCCCGTGCGCGGCTGAATGAACCGCT
Organism: Rhodobacterales bacterium; assembly: GCA_043751715.1. Taxonomy (GTDB): domain Bacteria; phylum Pseudomonadota; class Alphaproteobacteria; order Rhodobacterales; family Rhodobacteraceae; genus JAAFHS01. The sequence continues at coordinate 5,080 of JAYUZO010000236.1, forward strand.
CGCTGATCGTTCCATGGCTGCGCAAATCGCTGCCTTTTTCAAACAACCCCGCGCCTGAGCGCCAAGCCCGAGAACCCCGATGTCGAAATGGACCGATAAACTGCCAGACGCCGCCCGCGCCTATATCGGGGGCCGCCGGGTGGACGAGGTGGAATGCGTCATCGGCGATATCGCCGGTGTTGCACGCGGCAAGGCCATGCCAGCGGCCAAGTTTGCCACGCAAACCAATTACTTCCTGCCCAATTCGATCTTTCTGCAAACCATCACCGGGGAATGGGCGGACAACCCGTTTGATGCCTTTACCGAACCAGACATGATCCTTGAACCCGACTGGTCCACCGCCACCGCCGCCGCGTGGACGGCAGATGTGACCCTGCAGGTGATTCATGATGCCAAGGATCAGCAAGGCAACCTTATCCCCTACAGCCCGCGCAACGTGCTGCGCCGGATTGTGCAGCTTTATGCCGATCAGGGTTGGGTGCCGGTGGTGGCCCCGGAAATGGAGTTCTTCCTGACTGCGCGCAACATTGACCCCAATATGCCTGTCATCCCGCCGATGGGCCGATCAGGCCGCAGGGCGGCGGGCAAGCAGGCCTACAGCCTGTCGGCAATTGATGAATATGGCAAGGTCATCGACGATATCTATGATTTTGCCGAGGCACAGGGGCTGGAAATTGACGGCATCCTGCAGGAAGGCGGCGCTGGCCAGATCGAGCTGAACCTTGCGCATGGTGACCCGATCCAATTGGCCGATGAGGTGTTCTTTTTCAAACGCTTGATCCGTGAGGCGGCCCTGCGGCATGATTGCTTTGCCACCTTCATGGCCAAACCCATTGCCGGTGAGCCGGGCAGTGCCATGCACATCCACACATCGGTGGTGGACAACAAAACCGGCAAGAACATCTTTGCCGGGCCCAAGGGCGTGGAAACCGAACATTTCCTGCATTTCATCGCCGGTATGCAGAACCACCTGTCAGGCGCCATTGCCGTGATCGCCCCCTATGTGAACAGCTACCGCCGCTATGTGCCGGATTTTGCGGCCCCCATCAATCTGGAATGGGGCCGCGATAACCGCACCACAGGCCTGCGCATTCCCATCAGCAGCCCCGCTGGCCGGCGCGTGGAAAACCGCCTGCCCGGCATGGATTGCAACCCCTACCTTGGCATCGCGGCGACGCTGGCCTGCGGTTATCTGGGCCTGATGGAAAAAACGCCACCCCGGCCGGAATTTGTGGGGTCGGCCTATGTGGATAACGAAGATATCCCGGTCAATCTGGGTGATGCGCTTGATCTGTTTGAAGAGGACGCGGCCCTGCAACAGGTGTTCGGCGTGGAGTTCTGCAAGGTGTATGACAGCGTCAAACGCAATGAATACAAGGAGTTTCTGCAGGTCATCAGCCCATGGGAACGCGAACATCTGCTGACCAACGTATGAACCTGCTATACGCCAATGACGCCAAGGGCAGCTATCCGCCCTCATACTATGCTGCCACCGCCACGCCGCTTGATCCGTTCCCGGTGCATCAGGGCCAGACCACCGCCGATGTCTGCATCATCGGTGGCGGTTACATGGGCCTGTCGGCCGCCCTGCATTTGGCCGAAGCAGGTCATGACGTGGTGCTGATTGACGCGCATCGCGTGGGCTTTGGCGCATCGGGCCGCAATGGCGGGCAGGTGGGCAGTGGGCAGCGCGTCGATCAGCAATCGCTGGAACGCGTGGCTGGGGTCGAAAATGCCCACCGCCTGTGGGATCTGGCCGAAGATGCCAAGGCACTGGTGCAAAGCCTGATCACCCGGCACGCCATGCCCGTCACCTTCCGCCCCGGCGTCGCCCATGCCTGCTGGACGGATGCAGAGGTGCGCGAAACGCATAAAGAGGCGGACCATCTGGCGCAACACTACAACTACACCCCGGTGGAAAAGCTGGATCAGCCCGCTATCCGCGCCCTGATCGGATCTGCGGCCTTCAAGGGCGGTGCAATAGACCGTGGCGCAGGCCACCTTCACCCCCTGAACTTTGCCATCGGCCTTGCAAAAGCCGCCGCCACAGCAGGCGCGCGCATCCACGAGAAGACCGAGGCGTTAAGCATCCGCCACGGCGCTAAACCTGTGGTGCAAACCACCTCGGGTGCGATCACCTGCAACCACGTCCTCATGGCTGGCAACGGCTATATCGGCGGCCTTGCCCCCGCCTATGCCGCGCGCGTGATGCCGATCAACAATTTCATCATTGCCACCGCCCCTTTGGGTGATGCCGCAAACGATATTCTGTCCCAACCCATCGCCGTGGCCGATACGAAATTCGTCGTCAACTATTGGCGCCTGTCTGATGACAACCGCCTGCTGTTTGGCGGGGCTGAATCCTACGGCTACACATTCCCCGATATCATCAAGTCCGTCACAAAACCCATGCTGGAGATTTATCCGCAGCTGCGGGATACCAAAGTCGACTACGCCTGGGGCGGCACCCTTGCCATCACCATGAACCGCTTGCCCGCCCTTTTGCGCGCGGCCCCAAATGTGCTGGCAGCATCAGCTTGTTCCGGGCACGGCGTTGCAATGGCCACGCTGACGGGGCGTATCCTTGCTGAGGCCATCCACAGCCAATCTGCCAGCTTTGATCTGCTGTCCACCCTGCCCCAGGCCCGCTTTCCCGGCGGTGTCGCCCTGCGCTGGCCGCTTTTGGTGCTGGCGATGACATGGTATTCCATGCGCGACAAACTTGGGCTCTGATCCCACGGCCGTTTTCACTTTGTGACAATACGCATCTTGCACCACCGGCCAAACGCGCAGGTTGTGTAATGACATTCATATCTGCAGTGGACGGAAGGGGGCGGAGGACGGCGGACTTGGGCGGATGGGCCAATGAAATATGGGATTTGTGAGGCGGGGGGCGCGTTGGGGCAGAGGGTGGGTTCTTTCTGCAGTGTGGGTATTAAAGGGCAGTCAGGCGGGCCAGTCGAGGCAGCGGCACGGGCGCTGCAAACAGCCCTTAAATGACCGAAAAACAAAGGTTTATAGGCGTGCAGCCGGAATGGGTGCTCGTGTCGAACCTGGAAGAGGAGTTCCAAGTTCGTTCGGGTACTTCCAAGTTAGCTGTAAGGCGTTGATTCTGCGCAATTCAAGGGCGCAAACGACCCCTGAAAAACCTGACGGAACTTGGAAGTAATTTTTTGCGCGAAACGAAGTTTACTCGATCAAGTCGATGCGGACATCGGAACAGGGATCGTTGTTAAAGCTGCCTGCTGCTTTCACACGCACCATGCCGCCCAAGGCATTCCGCGCGCGGAAGTTCATAACGATCGTGTTGCGGCCTTCGGCGTTGACCGGCCATGTTCGCGTCTCATCGTGTTCGAAGCTGTCGGGATCATTGATGGCTTCCTTCACGGATTCGACAAAGCGGTCGTGCGATCCGTCCCAGAGGCTGAGGCAGTAAACACTATAGCGTTCATTGTTGGCACGTTCCGCAGCCGCGGCCAGTTGCTCTGCGTCGTCGGTTGGAACCTCGATGGGTGCAACCTCGGCAGGTTCCGGCTGCCCGGCAGAGGCGGGTTCGGGCATATCGGCCCGCGCGGATTCGGTGACAGCCGGCGCTGTCGATGGCTTGTCTGCGGCGTCATTGGCGAACAGAGACGCAATGAAAAAGGCGAACATCACCCCGCCAAATATCTTGCTTTTTCTGGACCTAAACATCGCGATCAAGATTACCTTTCTGCGTCACGCAATGATACCCGTCGTCACAGCACCGGTCGTTGAGGGCCAGATCAGACTGTGGGGGCGCACATGACGCCTGCATTCCAGATTATTGCCAATGGCGCTGACGCGACAGTCAGCCTGTCAGACCGGTTGCTGTCGATCACCGTGACTGATGAGGATGGTGAAAAGGCCGACCGGGTCGAGATCGAAGTCGATGACCGCGACGGTCGCGTGGCCTTTCCTGAACTGGACACCACGCTGCTCGTTTACCTCGGGTTCCGCGAAACCGGCCTGCAGATGGTCGGTCAGTTCGCGGTGGATGGCGTTTCGGGCGGGCATGGCAGCGCAGGGCAGACCATGGCGATCACGGCCACCGCCGCCGATCTGAAATCCGATATCCGCGCGCCCCGGACGCGGGAATGGGAGAACAAGAGCCTGTCTGACATCGTGAGAAAGATCGCCGGTGAAGCAGGCTTGCGCTCTGTTGTCGGGGAAAGTGTGGGCAGCAAGGTATGGGAGTATCTCGCACAGACTGCGGAATCGAACCTGCATTTCCTGACGCGGATCGCGGCCACCCTTGATGCCACGGCCAAGCCTGCGGGTGGTGCGCTGATCGTGCAACGGCGCGCTGAGGGCAAGTCGGCTGCGGGTGATCGGATCACGGCACCTGTGCTGGGCCCGCGCGATCTGATCGACTGGCGCTGGCGGCTGGAAGGGCGCGAGGTCGTGAAATCGGTTGAGGCCGAATGGACCGACCCGGCTGTCGGGACGCGCGACAAAGTGACAGCAGGATCGGGCACGCCGATGCGCGCGATCCGCCATATGCATGCAACCGAGGACGAGGCCACCCGCGCAGCTGAGGCGGCACTGCAACGTGCGGCAATGTCTGCGATGAGCCTATCGGCATAACTGGCCAACTTTGCGCCTGGGCTTCTCGCCGGGGCAACGGTGCAGGTGGCAGGCTTGCGCGCCGAATTGTCAGGTGAATGGCAGATCTGGCGGGTCACCCACCGGTTTGACAGTGGGGGGCTGACAACCAGTTTCGAGGGCAGAAAGGGCGAACCATGACCCCGCGCGTGACGGTTTACAAAGGATCGACGTTCAATCTGGCTGCGCGGTGGCTGGACACCGCCGGTGCGCCCCGTCCGCTGGCCGGCGTGGTGGTGACCGCCTGGATGGGCACGGATGCCTTT
>JAYUZO010000237.1:0-7076 GCA_043751715.1 Rhodobacterales bacterium
AACCGCAGCGCCCAGCCCCTGCGATACATCGTCGTCGGCACCCGCCTTGACCGCGATGTGATCCACTATGCCGACCATGACCTGATCACCACCAAGTCAGGCACCGCCCGCCATCACGCCCGCCGCGATGGCACACCTTACCTTGTGGGGGCGGCATGACCCGGACCCCCGCCATGCAACAACTGCAGGTCGGCAATGCACCGCCGCTACTAACGTTTTACGTGTGCCTTCCCATATATGACAATCATGAAGCAAATGGGATAAGGACAACCCGCAATGCCTTCAGACAGACATGTTGGGCAGCGCGCGATCAAGCATATTCTGGCCGCACGCTCACCCTCCGAAATTGCACGTTGCTTTATCTTTCCGATGCCCACGCAGATCGGGCAGCATTTGCACATCTACACCACAGCGCAGGAATTGGCCGACGGATACGCCCAACTGGCCCAAGCCAAGGCGCAAAAGGGCCTGACCCTGTTTCATTCCCGGATCGTGGCCATCGAACTGCCCCGCAACAACCGCTTTCGCGTCTGGATCGATTGGCTTTACACCGATCAGGACGGCAACCCCGCAACTGGCGACCGGTCAATTTACTTTTGCAGCACGTTGCGTGGCCATGCCGCCGTCGAGATGATTCAGTGCCAGCCACCGTCCAATCCCCAACAGCCCGCCCGCAAAAAAACCTACGCGCTGGCCTGACCCAATCTGCCCATTCCCACCCATCGCTCCGCCGCGCTGAACTGCGCGCGCGGTGCCTTGCCATGTTCAAAGGACCCCAGCCATGACCGATTTCACCCTTGCCACTGATGCAGGCGGCGTTGCCACCATCACCTGGGATGTCCCCGGCAAATCCATGAACGTGATGAGCGAGGCAGGCTTTGCCGAACTCAATGCCCTGATAGACACCGTGCTGTCAGACCCGGCCATCAAGGGTGCCATCATCACCTCCGGCAAAAAGGATTTCGCCGGCGGCATGGATCTGAACGTGATCGCCCGCATGAAAGAAGGCGGTGCCTCCACCGTGTTCGCCGGCGTCATGCAAATTCACCACATCCTGCGCAAGATCGAACGCGCCGGGATGGACCCAAAGACGCTGAAGGGCGGCAAGCCCATTGTCGCCGCCCTGCCCGGCACCGCCCTTGGCATTGGGCTGGAACTGCCCTTGTCCTGCCACCGCATCATCGCCGCCGATAACCCGCGCGCCAAAATCGGCCTGCCCGAGATTATGGTAGGCATTTTCCCTGGCGCAGGTGGCACCACGCGGCTGTCGCGCAAACTGGGGGCGATGATGGCCGCACCCTTCCTGCTGGAAGGCAAACTGTCCGATCCCGCCGCCGCCAAATCCGCCGGTATCATTGATGAAGTGGTGCCCGCTGATGCGCTGCTGGCGCGCGCCCGTGAATGGGTGCTGTCTGCCACCGATGCAGATCTTGTCAAACCATGGGATGCCAAGGGGTATAAAATGCCCGGCGGCACGCCCTATTCCGCCCCCGGCTTTCCCGTGTTCGTCGGCGCATCCGCTATGGTGCATGCCAAAACAATGGGCGTTTACCCCGCCGCCAAGGCCCTGCTGTCGGCCGTCTATGAGGGGGCCATGGTCCCGTTTGATACCGCACTCAAGATCGAAGCCCGCTGGTTTACCTCGGTCCTGATGAACCCTTCTTCCGCCGCCATGATCCGGTCCCTGTTCATTAACAAAGAGGCGCTAGATAAAGGTGCCAACCGCCCCGCCGCCCCTGATCAGACTGTGAAAACCGTAGGTGTGCTGGGTGCCGGGATGATGGGCGCAGGCATTGCCTATGTCGCCGCCAACGCAGGCATCACCGTCATCCTGATCGACGCCGCACAAGACAGCGCCGACCGGGGCCGCGCCCATGCCGAAAGCCTGCTGGAAAAAGGCGTGCAACGCCGCAAGGTCACGCCGGAAAAAAAGGCCGAGGTGCTGGCCCGCATCACCGCCACCACCGATTACGCCGCCCTTGCCGCCTGTGATCTGATTGTGGAGGCCGTGTTCGAAGACCCAAAGGTCAAGGCCGAGGTGACCGCGAAAACCGAAGCCGTCATCCCCGCCACAGCCATTTTTGCCTCCAACACCTCTACCCTGCCGATCTCTGGCCTTGCACAGGCCAGCAGCCGCCCTGACCAGTTCATCGGCATTCACTTCTTCAGCCCGGTCGACAAGATGAACCTTGTCGAAATCATTCGCGGTGCCGCCACCGGTGATACCGCCGTTGCCAAGGCCCTCGATTTTGTGCGCCAACTGAAGAAAACCCCGATCGTGGTGAACGACGCGCGGTTCTTTTACGCCAACCGCTGCATCATTCCCTACATCAACGAAGGCATCCGCATGGTGGCCGAAGGGGTTGAACCCGTGCTGATCGAAAATGCCGCCAAATTGGTAGGCATGCCGCTGGGCCCCTTGCAGCTGGTGGATGAAACCTCTGTCGATCTGGGCGTGAAAATCGCCAGGGCCACCAAGGCCGCCATGGGCGATGCCTACCCCGACGCGGCCGTCGATACCGTGCTGTTTGCCATGGCCGATCAGGGCCGCATGGGCAAAAAGGCCAATGCGGGGTTTTACAGCTATGATGCGGGCGGCAAGCGGGAAGGGCTGTGGGATGGTCTGGATACGGCCTACCCGGTGGCCGACGTGCAGCCTGACCTTGGCCAGGTCCAGCACCGCCTGCTGTTTGCGCAGGTGCTCGAGGCCGTGCGCGCACTGGAAGAGGGCGTGCTGACCGACATCCGCGAAGGCGATGTGGGCGCGATTCTGGGATGGGGCTTTGCGCCATGGTCGGGCGGGCCATTCAGCTGGCTTGACATGATCGGCGCAGCCAAGGCGGTGGAGATTTGCGATGGCCTGACCGCCAGCCACGGCGCGCGGTTCACCACGCCCGCCCTGCTGCGCGACATGGCCACCAAGGGGCAGAAATTCTATGGCCGCTTTGGTGTGGCGAAAGCCGCGTAACGTAGGGTGCGCTACAGCGCACCACTCTTTGTCACCAAGGGTGCGTGCTCGCACGCACCCCCCCTTCCCAACGAAGGTGCAAGCAAACACGCACTCCACCCCCGTCGGGGTGGTTTCCGGCTCATATCTGGCCCTTTTCCATACCTTTCATCTTTCGTTAACGAATGCGTCAGGCCGGGTCGAACCCATACTCAAACCGGGCCACATCCGCGCTGCATAAATCGCCCACAAGGGCCGCATCGGCGTCGGTGTAATACCCCCGCCAGTCGCGCAACCGCGCACTTTCGTTCACCTGCGGCAAGGGGGTGATGCGAAACCCCAGATGCGCCTCAAACGGGGCAAGGTCTGCCTCCAGATGCTCCAGCCGGGCATACAGGCTGGCGCGTTCGGTGCCGGTGGCTGTGCGCATATAGGCGGCATAGGGCCATAACCGAATGCTTGTTTGTGTTTGTGGATGATGCAGGAACCCACTGAAATCATGTGATTTTGCCAGCCCGACAGCCGGGTGGGCAAAGCCCTGCATGCGCAGCCAGTGGTAATAGCTGACCATCCGGTCCCACGGGTTTCGCACCAAAGTGAACGTAAAGAAGGTTTCCACTTCTGCGGGCGTCACCAGCCCCGCAATATCGGCCAAAGTGGAATGTTTCCATAACCGCCCAGCCGTCTGCACACCCTTTAGCCGCCCCTTGCGCGCCCGCGCTTTGGGCGTGTCACCGATCAGAATGTCGTCCTTCATCGCGCGGGCTTCCAACGCAAGGCTCAGCGCTGTGCCCCCGGTTTTCGGGATATGCACGAATATGAACCTGCGCCCCAGCGAAATGATCATCCATCACACCGCATTCGGCAGCGGACGCCCCTCAATATGGGCAATCAGGTTATCCACCGCCATCATCCCCATCGCCTCGCGCACCTCTAGCGCCGCCGTGCCCAGATGCGGCAACAGCGTGACGTTTTCCATCGCCATCAGCGCCTCTGGAACTGATGGTTCATATTCGTAAACATCAAGCCCCGTCCCTGCGATCTGGCCCGCTTGCAAGGCCGCAATCAGCGCGCCTTCATCCACCACATCCCCACGCGAAATGTTGATGAAGAACCCGGTTTTCTGCATATACGCCAATGCCTTGGCATTGATCAGGTGCTTGGTCGCAGGCCCGCCCGGCACCGCCACAACTACAAAATCAGCCGCCATCGCCGCGCTAAAATCCACCTGCTGGGACGGAAAATCCGTCGTCACAACAGACCGGTTGAAGAACCGCACCTGCATGCCAAAGCCAAAATGACAGCGCCGCGCAATCGCGCGGCCGATCCGGCCCATGCCGATAATCCCAACCGACCGCCCGGTCACATGCGTGCCCAACAGCTGCGTCGGCCCCCAACCATCCCACTGGCCCGCCCGCAACAGCCGTTCCCCCTCGCCCGCACGCCGCGCTGTCATCAGGATCAGCGTCATTGCGATATCGGCTGTCGCATCGGTCACAGCGCCCGGCGTATTGGTCACAGCCACCCCCGCCGCACGCGCAGCCACGGCGTCTATGTGATTGAAACCGACACCAAAATTCGCCAACAGTCGCGTGCGGGGGGCGGGCACATCGGCAAACACATCGGCCAGAAACCGGTCGCCCAACGTGGGCAATACCACGTCATAATCGCGCAACGCGCTGCGTAATTCATCCGGCGTCAATGGCTGATGGTCATCGCGCAGCATCACGTCAAACCGCGCCTGTGCCGCCTCGATCACACGAAAGGGCAAACGGCGGGTGATCAGAAGCCTTTGTTTCAAAACAATTTCCCTCCATCAGGCACCGCATGCCCCGGCCCGATCAGCACCACTTCACCATCCGCATCCGGCACACCCAGCACCAGAACCTCACTTAGAACCTTGCCAATCTGGCGCGGGGGAAAGTTCACCACCGCCAGCACCTGCCGCCCCACCAGCCCATCAACGGTATAGTGCCGCGTGATCTGCGCCGATGAGCGTTTTTCGCCAAGATCCCCGCCAAAATCCACCCACAGCCTGATCGCCGGTTTGCGCGCTTCGGGAAAGGGTTCGGCGCGGGTTATCGTGCCCACGCGGATATCCACGGCTGCAAAATCATCATATGAAATCACGCGCCCAACTCCCGCCCGCGGTCGGCTGCAGCCTTGACCGCCGCCCGCATCAGGGCTGGAAAGCCATTGGTTTCATGCATCAAAACGGTCAGCCCCGCCGCAGTGGTGCCCTTATGCGATGTTACACTTTCACGCAATTCCGCCGCCGTGGCCGTGCTTTTCTCCAACATCTCACCCGCCCCTGCCACCGTCGCACGTGCCAGCACCATCGACAGGTCCGCAGGCAGACCTTCAGCCACGCCTGCCGCCGCCAACGCCTCAACCAGATGAAATACATAGCCGGGGCCAGAGCCTGACACCGCTGTCACCGCATCCATCTGATGCTCACCCTCCAGCCGCACCACCTGCCCCACGGCCCGCAGCAGGCCTTCGGCCAGATCCATATCCGCCGCCGTCGCAGCCTGATTGCCCACAATCGCCGTCACACCGCGCCCGACTGCCGCCGGGATATTCGGCATCGCCCGCACCACACGTGCGTCGTTTCCTAACACATGTTCATACGTGGAAATTTTCGTTCCTGCCGCGATGGTCACAAACAGCGATGTGGCCCCATATTCCGCCATTGTCGGCAGCGCATCTGCCATCATTTGCGGTTTCACGGCAATCAGCACCACGGCGGGTGCTGCGGGCAAGGCTTCGTTCAGGCGCAGCCCCTGGGCCACCAACCCCTGCAGCCAGGCCGACGGATAAGGATCAACCACCCAAGCCGACGCAGGCAAAAGCCCCTGCCGCAGCCAGCCTTCCAGCATGGCGCCGCCCATCTTGCCGCAGCCCAGCAGCACCATTCCGTGTTGGTTAATCGCGTCCATCCCGCCCCCCGTTTGGGGTGCAGGTTAGGCCCGCCCGTAAGCCTCTGCAATGGCGACATTCATCGCCGCCGCAGGGGTATGATCGCTCCACGCCACCAGTTGGAACGCCGGATAGAACCGTTCCGCCGCCATCACCGCACTGGCAATCAGCCGGTCAATCTGTTCCGGCCCTGCTATCTGCCCGCCCGACAGCAGCAGGCCGTAACGCCAGACCATCAGTTTTTGTTCGGTCCAATAGGTAAAGGCACCGGTCCAGACCATATCGTTGCAGCGGTTCAGCACATCGTAAAGTTCACCCATTCGGCCTTCGGGGGGTTCCATTTCGAACGTGCAGATCAGGCGCAGCGTTTCATCCTGCGCATTCCATGCAAGGGTCAGCGAATAAGTGCGCCACTGCCCTTCCACCGCCATGGCGATCTGGTCATCTGTCACACGGTCAAATTCCCACGCATGGGATTCTGCCAGCGTTTCAACGATGTCGATCGGGTGGATATCGGTCGTCGAGAGGTAGTTTTCTGTAACTGACATGCCCGGCCCCAATGTTGCGCTGTCTTATGGATACCCCCACAAGCAGCAGCTTATATGGCAAGGATCAGCGTTTGCCTGCCGCCACCCTTACTAGATATGGTGTGGCCAGAACGAAAGCCTGTAAAGCACTTTCTGCGCAAATTCCCTGTGGACGAATCATTTTTTCGAATCAGTGTGGCGTGACAGCAGTATCCGCAAGATTGTCATCCATATCCGCAGCAAATCACTTTTTCATAAATGGTCAGATAGGCAGGTGACCGGCGACGGGGGCCGGTCATCTGGTTTCATCGGGTGGGCGTGTTGAGGCCGTGGATCGCAGCGGCGGCCGTCATCAGCCTATTGATCGAATCCAGCAGCGTTTCCGCGCCCATGGCCGAACCGCGTCCAAGGTTCAGCTCGCCATTGATTGCCGCCTCGCTGGCCGCCTGCACATCCTTTGCCGCCTCAACCAGCATCGCGTGTGCCGCCCGGTAAAGGCCCGCCATCGCCTCGGCTTTCAGTGTGTTGTCCATCATCCATCTCCTTTTCCTGATCTGTAGATGGGGGCGAACCTGTGATCCGGAAGTGATCGAAGATTGCGAAGAATGCTTCAATCCGATCACTTCCTGACGGCCCCTTAAGCCTGCCTTGAAGGCCCTGTTACAGCCGCCCTACAAGGCTGA
>JAYUZO010000238.1:0-3113 GCA_043751715.1 Rhodobacterales bacterium
GCACGGGCTGAACGCGCATCTTGATGGCGCGCGGCTGTTCAATGCGGCCGTGGCACAGGCCGAGGCGTTGGGCACCACGCCACTGGCCGAGGCGCGGCGCATTGCGGGCGCCTTTGACAGCGTGTCGGTCTGCTTTTCCAAGGGGCTGGGCACTCCTTCTGGTTCCGCCCTGTGCGGATCAAGGGATTTCCTGTACCGTGCCCACAGGGTGCGCAAGATGGCCGGTGGCGGAATGCGGCAGGTGGGCTTTCTGGCCGGGGCCGCGATCCACGCGCTGGATCACCATATTGACCGCCTGTCAGAGGACCACGCCCGCGCCCGCCGCCTTGCCGCCGGTTTTGATGGCATTGCGGGGGCCGTGCTGGACCCTGTGCATTCCAACATCGTCTTTGTCGGGCTGGAAGGGCCAGCCGCCGCAAAGGCCGATGGCTTGCTGCCCTACCTGAAGGATCATGGTATACTTGCCCTCGGCATCTACAAACTCCGCTTCGTCACCCACCACGATGTGACCGATGCCGATATTGACCGCACGGTCGACGTGATCCGCCGCTATTTTTCGTAAGAGTAAAAAGAGCCTCCGGCGGAGATATTTGCGCAGAGAGGATGATGGAAAAGCCTCGCGCCTTGTTGGTTTCGGTTTGGCTGAATCCTCGGGACGCTTCGCAGACGCCTGGATGACCCTTGCAAATCCGTGCCATGGCAATGCCGTCCCGAGGGGGTCAACCCCCCGCAGGGACGGCGGCCCCTAGCGAGATTGCTTTTCCGCCAAGCCTGATTGTCCTTCGCGCTGTGCCAGTTCTGCCAGCACCTCATCCAGCGTCACATCGCGTGCCGCCAGCATCACCAACAGATGATACAGCACATCCGCCGCCTCGGCCGTCAGGCGCGCGCGGTCACCCTTGACCGCCTCGATGATCGCCTCGACCGCTTCTTCGCCAAACTTCGCAGCACATTTTTCCGGCCCTGCTGCCAGCAGCCTCGCCGTCCAGCTGGCCCCCGCATCGCCCCCCTTGCGCGCCGCTATCGTGGCCGCCAGCCGTTCCAGTGCGTTCATGTCATCCTCATCGCAATACCTGCCGCCTGCATATGCGCCTTGGCCTGCCCGATGGTGAATTCGCCAAAGTGAAAGATCGACGCCGCCAGCACCGCACTTGCCCCCCCCAGTGTCACCCCTTCGACCAGATGGTCCAGCGTCCCCACGCCCCCTGATGCAATCACCGGCACCGGCACCGCATCCGAGATCGCCCGCGTCAGCGGCAGGTTGAACCCCGCGCGCGTGCCGTCACGGTCCATGCTGGTCAGCAAAATCTCGCCCGCACCCTTGGCCACGACGGTGCGCGCAAAGGCCACCGCATCAATCCCCGTCGCCCGCCGCCCGCCATGGGTGAAAATCTCCCACTTTCCCGGCGCAACCGTCTTGGCATCAATCGCCACCACAATGCACTGGCTGCCAAAGCGGTCTGCCGCCGCTGCCACCACATCGGGGTCCGCCACCGCCGCCGAATTGAAACTTACCTTGTCCGCCCCCGCCAAAAGTAACGCCCGCACATCATGATGCGTGCGCACGCCCCCACCCACCGTCAGCGGCATGAAGCACGCCTCGGCCGTGCGCGTGACCAGATCAAACATCGTTGCGCGGTTTTCCTCGGTCGCCATGATATCCAGAAAACACAGCTCATCTGCGCCCGCCGCATCATAGGCGCGTGCCGCCGCCACCGGATCACCCGCATCGACAAGGTCTGTGAAATTCACACCCTTGACCACACGGCCATTGGCAACATCAAGACAGGGGATGATCCGGGTTTTCAGCATGCTGCAGCCTTATCCCGCCTTGGGCAAAAGGGCCAGCCTTGCGCGATCCAACCCCCAGAGCGCCAGCCCAGCGAGCAACCCCCAGAAGGCCCCGCCAATACCAAAGGCCGCCACACCTGACCCGGCCACCACAAAGGTCATCGTTGCGACAAAGCGTGTATCCTGCACGCTGAAGGCTGTTGCCAAGGCCCCCATCAGCGGCCCCAGCAGGGCAAGCGCCACGATTGCCGCAATCAGCGGTGCGGGCAAGGCGGCCAGAATGGCAATCACCATCGGCCCGGCCAGTGCAAGCCCGGCCCAGATCACACCGTACACCACCCCGACCTTCCAGCGCTGATCGCGGTCCGGGTGCACATCATCACCCAGACAAATGGCCGCCGTGATGGCCGCCATGTTCACCGGATGCGCCCCAAACAGCGCCGCCACGCCCGAAAGTCCGCCCGTGACCATCAGGGCTGACCGTACCGGGGGCGCGTATCCCGCTGCGCGCATGGTGGCAAAGCCGGGCAGGTTCTGCCCCGCCATGGTCACCAGATACAGCGGCAAGGCCAGCCCCAGCAGCGTGCCCGGATCAAAGCGGGGTGCGGTGATGATCGGCACCGGCAGGGTAACGGCCACATCAGGCCAGCCCGCCACCCCGGTCAACAGCGCAAGCGCAACCCCCGCCACAAGCGCTGCGATCACCGCAAGTGCAGGGTTCCACAGCCGCACAAGCGCAAAGATCCCGGCCATGGCCATCACCACAAGGGGCAAATCCTGCACGGCCGTGGCCCCTTTCAGGCAGAACGGCAGCAGCACGCCTGCCAGCATGGCCCCGGCAATCGCATCCGGAATGCGCGCCACCAGCCGCCCAAGCGGTTGAACACATCCGGTCAGCGCAATCAGCGCACTTGCCATGATAAACGCCCCCACACCTTCGGCCATGGAATAGCCGCTGGTCGTGGCAATCAATGCAGCCCCAGGTGTGGACCATGCCAGCACCACGGGCACCCGGTGCCATACAGACAGCCACGCCGACCCAATTGCCTTGGCCAAAGACACAGCCAGCAACCACGATGCCGCCTGCGCCGGGGTTGCGCCAAGTGCGCTTGCCGCAGCCAGCACAATGGCGACGGATGCCCCGTATCCAACCAATGCCGCCACCAGTGCCGCAGACATTATGGATGCGCGCATGTGACCCCCACCATTTCCGGCATTCCTGCCCGCCCTTGTGCCGAACGGCAACCCGGAAATGAAAACGGCGGCGCCATGGGCGGATGGCACCGCCGTCATATCCCGCACCCGATGGGAGGAAAGGGCGC
>JAYUZO010000239.1:0-12655 GCA_043751715.1 Rhodobacterales bacterium
CGTTCACCTTGTGGGGCTTTGCCCGATGACCATGGCCAAACCGCTGTCCCCTGCTGCCGAACTGCATGCGAATGTGGCGGTGCCGTTTGCGCAGGCCCATGCCATGCCGAAATCTGTCTATACCTCGGCGGCATTTCTGGCACAGGAAGAACGCCATGTGTTCGCGCATGACTGGCAATGTGCGGGCCGGGCGGATGCGCTGCCTAATGCCGGTGATTACCTGACCATGACAATCGCGGGTGAGCCGGTGATCGTGCTGCGCGATGGCGCGGGGCAGTTGCGCGCCATGTCCAATGTGTGCCGCCACCGGATGAGCACGCTGCTGACAGGCCGGGGCAATACGCGCAGCATTGTGTGCCCCTATCATGCCTGGACCTATAATCTGGATGGCAGCCTGCGCGGGGCGCCTGCCATGGGGCTGAACACGGCGTTCTGCAAGGACAAGGTCGCGCTGCCAGCCCTGCGCGCGGTGGATTGGCTGGGTTGGATCATGGTCACGCTGAACCCCGATGCGCCTGATCCGCATGTGGCGTTGCGGGGTGTGGAAAACCTTGTCGGCTATCTGGATATGGCCAGTTACCGCGAAACCTTCCGCGAGGAATTTCACTGGGCCACCAACTGGAAGGTGCTGGCCGAGAATTTCATGGAAAGTTACCATTTGCCGGTGTGCCATGCGGGCACGATTGGCGGGTCGGTTGACCTGCTGAAAATGACCTGCCCGGAGGGGACGCCTGCCTTCAACTATCACTTCATCATGAAAAACGACACGGTGCCACTGTCGCTTGCGCATCCGGGCAATACGACGCTGCAGGGCGATCAGCGTCGCATCACATGGCTGCTTTCGATATACCCTGCATTGCTGATCACGCTGACGCCGGGGTATTTCTGGTATCTGTGCCTGTCCCCTGATGGGCCGGGCCATGTGAACGTGCTGTTTGGTGGCGGCATGTCGGCCGACTGGTGCGCCGATCCGCAGGCGGGGGCGCATCTGGCGGCGGTCAAAGCGCTGCTGGACGCGGTGAACACCGAAGACAAGGGCTGTGTGGAGCGGGTGTTTGCGGGCATTTCGGCGGGGATGTCATCCCCCGGCCCGCTGTCACATCTGGAGCGGCCGATTTTCGAATTCGCGCAGTATCTTGCCAGCCGCATTCCCGCATGACGCAGGCGGCGCTGATCATCACCCACGGCCAGCCGTCCGAGCCTGAGGTGGCAGAGGCGGCACTGGCACGCGTTGCGGCGCAGGTTGCGGCCATTCTGCCTGCTTGGCGCGTGGGGTCGGCCACCCTTGCGGCGGAGGGGCGGCTGGCGGCGGTGGTGGGCGATCTGGGGCCAGCGGGCCTTGTGTTCCCGATGTTCATGGCGTGTGGATGGTTCACCGGCACGCATCTGCCCAAACGTCTGGCCGAGGCGGGCGGGGCGGGCTGGCAGCTGACCATGCCGATGGGATGCAATCCGGCCATTCAGGGGCTGGCGGCGGCGCTTGTGCATGCCGCGCTGATTGCGCCCGCCGGTGACACCGATCTGATCCTGGCCGCCCACGGGTCTGGCCGCAGTGATGCGCCGTCTGTTATTGCGCATGCGTTGGCACGCACCATCGGGCGCAGCCTTGGGTTGCGGCGGTCTGTGGCGGCCTTTATCGACCAAAGCCCGCGTCTGGCTGACCTTTCGGGCTTTGACCAGAACGCCATCTGCCTGCCGTATTTCGCGGCAGACGGTGGGCATGTGCAGCAGGATATCCCGCAGGCGTTGGCTGCTGCAGGCTTTGCCGGGCGGCTATTGCCCCCGCTTGGGTCTGATGACCGCGTACCGGCGATGATCGCACAAACGCTGCACACGCAGTATGTTGCGCAGCAGTTCCCCGAAATTGCGCGGTAAGATCGGCCATTTCTGGCCGAAAACCAGCCAAAAAGACTGTCCGAACGGACATGTTTCCAGCCCTTGCCTTACTGCTATGCTGCGCAGGGTAACGGGACGGGCCAGCAAGCCGGTTTTGCATACGATGCGCAACGCGGGGTTAACCGCGAGTAAATGAAAAGCCACGCGTCTGACAGACCACGGCAAGCAATGAACGGGACAAGCATGCGGATACTTTTGGCCGACCGACAAGTTTTGGTCCGCACTGCGCTATCATCTTATATGGCGGCGGCGGGTTTGCCTGCGGTGACCCAGTCAGCGAGCCTGTCAGATGTGACGGGCCAGTTGGCCGCTGCGAAATTTGATCTGGCGCTGCTGGATGGATCGGTTGTGGGGCTGGAGGATCTTGCGGCCATCACCGCGGCAGCACCCCAGACAAAAATCGCGATGCTGACGGGCTTTGTCGGGCGCGAGCAGGTGGAAACGGCTTTGCGTGCCGGTGCCCTTGGGGTGATCAGCAAAACGATGACGGGTGAGGATTTCGTGGTTGCTGTGCGTGAATTGCTGGCGGGGCGGCAGGTTGTGCCAGTGGCCATTCCGGCGGCAGCAGGCACGGGCGCGCACGGCACGCCTTACGCGCTGACGCGGCGGGAACTGGACGTGCTGCGCGGGCTGTTTGCGGGCAAATCAAACAAGGAAATCGGGCGTGATCTGGAACTGCAAGAGGTGACGGTCAAGCTGCATGTCAAAACCCTCAGCCGCAAGCTGAACGCCAAGAATCGCACGCATGCCACAATGATTGCACGCAACGAAGGGTTGGTCTGACCCCATTCCGGGCCTGACCCGGGATCTCGTCGTATTCCGGGGCGCGCTGCCATGGCCAGAGGCCCCGGATCAGGTCCGGGGCACGTGTTGCCCCGGCCTACACCGTATGAAGATACAGATCGTAATCCACCTCTGACACGGTGCGCGCCACACGGGCATATTCCGCCTCTTTCACCGCTACGAACGTGCGGTGCATATCCGTCCCCAAGGCACCCTTCAAAAACGCACTGTCCTTGGCCACCATGATCGCCCCGCGCCAGTCCACCGGCATCGGCGGGCCTTCGCTGGCATAGCCATTGCCCGTCACCTCTGGCCCCGGATCAATCCGGTTCGCCAGCCCGTGCCGGATACCGGCCAGCACGGTTGCCGCCACCAGATAGGGGTTCGCATCCACGCCCGCAGGCCGGTGTTCGATCCTGCGCGCGCCGATATCGCCTGCCGGAATGCGCAGGGCAACCGAGCGGTTGTTGACCCCCCATGTGGGTGCGACCGGCGCATAGGATTGCCCGACAAACCGCCGCCACGAATTGGCATGGGGCGCGAACACCAGCATCGATTCCCCCATGGTTTCGCGCAGGCCCCCAAGGGCGTGCAGGATGGAAGGCGCCCATTGCCCTTCGGTGTCTTCAACGAAAACATTCTTGCCCGCAGCGTCCTGCAAGGACACATGGAAATGCATCCCCGACCCCGCATAATCCGCAATCGGCTTGGCCATGAAACACGCCGTCACCCCGTGTGCGCGCGCCTGCGCCCGCACGATGCGTTTCAGCCGGATCAGATCATCTGCCACGGCCAGCACGTCCGTCCGGTAGTGCAGGGTCAATTCGTACTGCCCCGGCGCAAATTCGGAAATCATCGTTTCCGCCTTGATCCCCGCCAAGGCCGCGCCCGCATAAATATCATTGAACAGGGGCAGCATGCCGTGCAGCGCATCCACCGAATAGACTTCGGTCTTGTGTGATTGCCGCCCATCCAGCACATCTGCCGCCGGGCGCACCCGGCCATCGGGGCCGCGCGTGTTGGCCAGCAAAAAGAACTCCAGCTCGAACGCCCCCGCCGGGTGCAGCCCTTCGGTGGCCATCGCCGCCACCTGACGGGCAAGCGCATGGCGGGGGTCTGATGTCATGGGCGTATCATCGAGGTTATAGCACATCAGCAGCACCTCACCGCGCGGCGGGGTGGTGTTGTGCAAGGCGACCAATGACCCCGGAATGGGCCATGCCCGGCGGTCACCATCGCCTTCGTCCCAAATCAGGCCGGTTTCATGCACATCCTCGCCGCAGATATCCAGACCGAGGATGGAAATCGGCAGATGGCGGCCGTTGTTGTAAATCGACAAAAGCTCGTGCCGGCGGATGATCTTGCCCCGGCCGATTCCGTTCGAATCGTGCAAGACGATATCGAACGCCTCAATCTGCGGATGGGCGGCAAGGAAGGCTTCGGCTTCAGCTACGGTGGAGCCGGAAGGGGAATGTGTCATGTGCAAAGGTCCGTCAGGATTTCGTCAAAGGCGGCGATCAGGCGGTCAACTTGACGGCGTTTGGTGGCAGGGCTGATCAGCATCATGTTGTGAAAGGGTGCGATCAGGCAGCCCCGGTTCAACAGCGCCGTATGCAGCACGCCCTCAACCAAGGGCTGATGCGCAAGGGCTGCGTCAGCGCCATTCTGCAAGCGACCGGCGGCGCAGATGAACTCCACCCGCGCGCCCACCCGCACCACATGCCACGGCAGCGCATGCCGCGTCACCACTGCCGCCAGCCCCGCCTGCAGGCGGTTGGCAAGGGCATCCATATGGCCATAGTTGGCGGGCGTCATCACCTGCGCCAGCGTGGCCTTCAGGCAGGCGAACTGCATCGGGTTGGCCGACAGGGTGGTGCCCATGCCGGAATGCCCCGGCGCACGCGCGGCGTTGACTGTGGCATAGCGCGCGGCAAGGTCTGGGCGCAGGCCCCAGATGGCGGTGGGCATGCCGCCAGCCACGCATTTGCCAGCCACAAAGATATCAGGGTTCAGGCCATGCACACCGGTATAGCCGCCAAGCCCGGTCGAAATGGTATGTGTCTCATCCATCGTCAGCAGCGTGCCGTATTGCGTGCACAGATCGCGCAGGCCGGCCAGAAAGCCGGGCGCAGGCAGTACCATGCAGGAATTCGTCATCACCGGTTCGGTCAGCACGCAGGCGACATCGCCCTTGGCCAGTGCTGCCTCAACCGCCGCCAGATCGTTGAACTCCACACAGACGGCACCCAGCGTCAAGTCGGCCACCTGCCCCAAAAGGCCCGCGCGGTTGACAGTGCGCCCGCCCTCCAGCGTCACCATCGCATCATCAATCGTGCCGTGGTAACAGCCGTTGAACACCAGCACCTTTGGCCGCCCGGTCACAGCCCGCGCCACGCGCAGGGCAAAGCGGTTGGCATCGGTGGCGGTGGTCGCGATCTGCCAGCGGAAATCGCCGAACACCTCGGTCAGCAGCCGCCCTGCATCTGCGGCATCAGATGATGGCAGCATATAGGTCAGCCCGGCCTTGGCCTGTGCGGCTATTGCCTTTGCCACGGGTGCTGGCGAATGGCCGAACATCGACCCGGTATCGCCAAGGCAGAAATCATCCATCTCGAACCCGTCAACGCAGGTCAGCCGCGCGCCCTTGGCACGGGCGACCACCATGGGAAACGGCATTGGCCAATCCGTCATCCAATGCATCGGCACGCCTGACAGCCAGTGGTCCGACTGCGCCGCCTTGGACACGGGCCGCAGAGCACCATAGCGCCGCGCCTCGCGGTCGCGGATCGCGGTCAGCCGCGCTGTATCAAGTCCTGCAATGCGTGGCATGGTCAGATCCCCTGTGTTCGGGGCGGTGTATGCCAAAACTTTTGATCAAAAGAAAGGCCCGTTGGGCGCGGTTACACCCGGTGCGCGCCCGCAGCCAGTGCCGCAATCCCCGCCAGCACATCAGCCACCGGTTTGCCCGCGCCAATTTCCTTTACAATGGCCGACCCCACCACACAGCCATCGGCAATGGATGCAATCGCTGCCGCCTGATCGGGTGTGCTGATCCCAAAGCCCACGATGACCGGCAGATCGGTGGCCGCCTTGATCCGCGCCACCTCGGGGGCCACATCCGTGGCCACGGCTGCTGCCGCCCCGGTAATGCCGGTGACCGAAACGTAATAGACAAAACCAGAGGTGTTTTCCAACACCTTGGGCAAACGCCTGGCATCGGTGGTGGGTGTGGCCAGCCGGATAAAGTTCAAACCCATGGCCTGTGCGGGGATGCACAATTCGCTGTCTTCTTCGGGCGGCAGATCGACCACGATCAGCCCGTCAATCCCTGCGGCCTTGGCCTCGGTCAGAAAACGGTCAACGCCGCGGCTGTAGATCGGGTTGTAATAGCCCATCATCACGATCGGCGTTGTGTCATCACCGACGCGGAAATCGCGCACCATCTGCAACGTCGCCTCCAACGTCATCCCACCCTCCAGCGCGCGTTGGCCTGCCAACTGAATGGTCGGGCCATCGGCCATCGGATCGGTAAAGGGCATGCCAAGTTCGATGATATCGACGCCCGCGCCGGGCATGCCCTTCATCACGGCCAGTGCCGTGGCCACATCGGGATCACCGCCCATGATATAGGCCACAAACGCCTTTTTTTGCGCAGCGCGCAGGCGGGCAAAGGTGGTGTCGATGCGGGTCATTACTATACCTGTCTTTTTGATTGCCAGCCTTACGGCTGGACCAAAAATGCGTTCACGGTGACGTCGCATGCGGACGGACCCAACGCAATACCTTCAGTTATAAACTGTGATAAATGCAGCCGGGGGAAGCGTAAGTTGGTTGGCCAGGCAGCGGTCATTCACATCCTGTCTAGCCATGTCACATAAAAGTGCCGTAAAGGTTAGGTTTAACAGTCAGTCATCATTGATCGGACTCACTGCTTGGCGCGCATTATCGTTTGGTCATTTGTGCTGCTGATCCCAATTGCGTATGCCGCCACTGTGGTTGCGCTTCCGAATTTTTCAGGCCTTCGGGTAAGACCTTATGTTTTACTTGTCATTCTGGTGATGCTGGCATTCGGCATGCCGGTGTTTCAAAGGCCGCATCGGACTTTTTGGATTGTCGTTCCTGCTGCAATTGCCCTGATCCCGGCTGTGGTCATTGCAAGATCGTTTGGTCGAATCGACATGCTTGCAATCTGGTTTCACGCAGATTTCGGGATGGCGGGTGCAACGCTGGAGGGGCTGCGGTCACAGATCCTGTGGGCCGTTTCGACCACAGTTATGCTTGTGGGATGTTTTGCGCTGCTCGCAGGCCTGTGGAGGTGGCGCCAACGTGGCATGATCCTGCTGACACTCGGGTTGATTGGCCTGAACCCGTTTGTGCGGGCCGTGGCTTTGGATACGCTGACACCGGGCATCACATCAGATCTTTTCGAACGGTTTGCGGCCCCCGTCCTTGTAACGGTTGCGCCGGATAGACCCGATGTTGTCGTGATCTATCTTGAGGGCACAGATCGCCAGTATGCCGATCCAGAGGTGTGGGGTGACCTGTATGCACCCCTGAAAACGCTTGCCGCCGAGGGGGCTGCATTTACGCGCGTCGGTCAGATGACCGGAACAAACTGGAGCCTTGCCGGCATGGTCGCCACGCAGTGCGGCGTGCCGGTGATGCCGTTCGGGCTGTTTTATAAATTCAACTACATCAGGCTTGACGCATTCATGCCGGGCCTGACCTGTCTGGGTGATGTCGCGCTGCAGAAAGGCTATGACACAACCTATGTGGTTGGCGGCGAATTGGCCTTTGGCGGGATTGGCAGCTTTTATGCGACGCATGGTTTCCGAAACATGATCGGCGCTGTCGAGATCCGGGCGCGTTATCCGGCTGATACGGTTGCAAGTGCATTTGGGGGTTGGGTCCTGGATGACCAGATTGTCTTTGACACGGCCCGGCAGGAACTGGATCGCATGGTGTCGCAAACGGCCCCCTTTCTGCTGGTGGTCGAAACCATCGGCCCGCATGACATGAAAGGAGTCCTGTCGCGGCGCTGCAATGACGGGAAAACCGCAGCGCTGTCGCCGGACGTGGCAAAAGTAGTGCAGTGTCTGCTGGATGGCACGCTGTCATTTGTGCGGGAAACCCAAAGGCTGCATGCGGCGACGCGGCCAGATCGCGATTTGCGCTTTGTGACCCTGTCAGATCATCTGTCGCACAGCACGGGCATGTTGCCCATGGTTGCCCCTGCCTATGCCGGGGCGAACACGGCGATTTTTGTAGGGGGGCCATTGCGCGGCGGTCAACAGGTTCACAAACCGGGTGCAATGATCGACATCTATCCCACGATGCTGGAATGGCTTGGCTTTGCCGCGGCCCCGGTGTCGGCTGGTCTGGGCCAATCCCTGCTTGGGCAACAGCCAACGGTTGTTGAGGTTCATGGCATGGCAACGCTGGACCGGATGGTGACAAGTGATGTGCCCCTTTCAAAGGCCATCTGGGGCATTGAACAGTAGCGTTGCGCGCCTGCGGCCAGCCTAAGCGTGCTTGCGGCGCGCGGCGCGCTTCGGTATGGCATTGCCAATTCTGCAGCAGGGGCGTGGCATGGGTTTCAAGATGGGCATCGTGGGCCTTCCGAATGTCGGAAAGTCGACGCTTTTCAACGCGCTGACCCGCACGGCGGCGGCGCAGGCGGCAAACTTTCCGTTTTGCACGATTGAACCGAACGTGGGTGAGGTGGCCGTGCCCGATGCGCGGCTGGACAAGCTGGCAGTGATTGCGGGCAGCAAGCAGATCATTCCCACGCGGATGACGTTTGTCGATATCGCAGGGCTGGTGCGCGGGGCCAGTAAGGGTGAGGGGTTGGGCAACCAGTTTCTGGCCAACATCCGCGAATGCGATGCGATTGCCCATGTGCTGCGCTGCTTTGAAGACGGCGATATCACGCATGTGGAAGGCAAGATTGACCCGGTTGCCGATGCGGAAACCATTGAAACAGAGCTGATGCTGGCCGATCTGGAGAGCATTGAGCGGCGGGTGGCGAACCTGGCCAAAAAGCTGCGGGGCGGTGACCAGGAGGTGCAGGATCAACACCGCCTGCTGCTGGCAGCGCAGGTTGCGCTGAACGCAGGCCACCCGGCACGGACGGTCAAGGTGGACGGTGATGATCAGCGCACATGGCGGCTGTTGCAACTGCTGACGGCCAAGCCCGTGCTGTTTGTGTGCAACGTCGAAGAGGCCTGTGCGGCCAATGGCAATGCGCAATCCGCGCGCGTGGCGGCAATGGCAAAGGCCCAAGGGGCAGCGTCAGTGGTGATTTCGGCGCGGATCGAGGAAGAGATCAGCCAACTGGCCGATGATGAGGCGGCGATGTTTCTGGAGGAAATGGGCCTGCATGAGGCGGGGTTGGACCGGTTGATCAAGGCGGGCTACACGCTGCTGGGTCTGGCGACCTATTTCACCGTTGGCCCCAAGGAGGCGCGGGCCTGGACGATTCCTGCGGGCACGCTGGCGCCACAGGCGGCAGGCGTAATTCACGGTGATTTCGAGAAAGGCTTCATCCGGTCAGAAACCGTGGCCTATGCGGATTACATCGCCGGCAACGGTGAGGCGGGGGCCAAGGAAGCGGGCAAGTTCCGGGTGGAAGGCAAGACCTATGAGGTCAAGGACGGGGATGTGCTGCACTTTCTGTTCAGCGGCTAGCGTCCGTTTGGTAAAATGCAGCCGTCGTGTGACGGGCGGCTGCGGGTGATATTCTTGCGGCAATCGCCACTCGGAGGCGGATCACGCCTGACGCACCTTTGGCTCGACCGTTGCTTCCAGCCAGGCCAGACGCAGGCCGGGGATCAGCATGGGCACGCGGCGGGCATAATCGGTGTATTCTGGAAAGCTGTCGCGCAGAACCGATTCCTCATACTGGGCGCGGCGTACTTGCAAGACCAGCCACAGGCCACCCACGGCAAAGGCAAAGGCCGTGCCATGGGCCAGAACGACGCCAACAATCATCAGCACTTCGGCGGCATACAGCGGATGGCGGACAATGCCGTAAGCACCTTGGGTTTTCAGCGCGCGCGATGTTGCCATGATGGAAAATGAACGGCCCAGCTGGATCAGGCAACGGATCGACAGGATCGATCCGGCGATGATGATCACGGTGGAAAACGCGCGCATCGGGGCGGAAATGGCATCGGCGGGCATCACGATCAGCAGTGACATGATAAAGGTGCCGGTGACGGCGACAATGCGGGGGGTGATCCCGGCAGCGGACGACCGGGGGGGCAGGCGGGTGATGGTGAAATACAGGATCACGGCCAGAAAGGCGGCACTGACGAGTTGCGAGGCCAACGCAAGGCCCCACAGCGGAATGGCGTCACGGTAGGTGATCAGCGCCTGAATCGCGCCAACCTGTTTCCACGCCAGAAAGCCAAAGATCATCAGCATGGCAAGTTTGCCCAGCCGGTCTTCAAGGGGGGAGGTGGTTTCGACGGTTGACATGGGGATGTTTGACATGGGGGTCCTCATTTTTGTGATGGTGCGGCGTGTCATCCGGACAATGGCCTGAAAGGGCTGGATCAGTTGCATGGGGTAATTGCGGGGCATGGGTTTGGTCAGGCCGTAGGCCTGCGGTTGGCGCTTGAACGGCAGGAAAACAGTACCGGCGATCACGTCGATCAGCGAAAACTGCCCGGCAAAGTTGCGATCATAGGCATCGCGTTCATTGGCATGGTGCCAGTGATGGTATTCGGGCGATGCGATAAGCCATTTCAGCGGGCCGAAATTCAGCTTGATATTGGCATGCAGCAGCAGGGTATGGGCCTGATAAATCGCCTGATGGATGATCAACGCCTCAAGCGAAAAGCCAAGGCACCAGATCGGCAGCAGGGCGAAGGTATTGGTAAAGATCATGTCCATCGGGTGAATCCGGTGGCTGGCAAGCCAATCCATTTCCTCGATCGAATGGTGCACGGCGTGGAATTTCCACAAAAACGGTACGGCGTGGCAAATGCGGTGGGCGGTGTAATAGCCGATGTCGGCAATGACCATGGCCCCAATGACCTGCGCCCAGATCGGCATGGTGCCAATCCACGGCGTGGGGTTTGGGCCGAACAGAAAGGTGAAGCCAGCCATGAAACCCGCGGCCACGATGGTAAAGCCTGCACGGATCAAAAAGCCGTTCAGCAAAACGTAAAGCACGTCATTGGCCCAGTCGCGCCGCAGGGTGGGCTGATCGGCATGCAAGGGCAACAGCCGCTCAAGCGGAATAAAGATGCAGGCGAGGATGAAAATGGCGGTGTAATCCAACGGTTTGCCCTGTGGTTTGTGCGCTTTTGCCGGGTTATCGCGGCGCAGCGTGGCGGAAATAAGGAAAACCCTTGTCGCGCTTTGGGAAACAATGGTGGTTTCTGCTGCTATCAGGATCGGCGACCGGCACCGGTGGTGTCCGCCGGACCCGCCGCTTTCCCCCTTGCTCCGCCTGCGTGGCCCGGTTAAATACACACTGTCGGAAGCGTGGCTGAGAGGCCGAAAGCACTCGGTTGCTAACTGAGCGTAGGGGGAACCCTACCGTGGGTTCGAATCCCACCGCTTCCGCCAATTCCCTGTTTCTGGCCGTCCCGCACAGTCCCGCGTTGAGTTATTTTATTCAATGATTTCCGGGAATTGCGGGCGTTTGGGTTTCTGCGCGTCCCGCCAGGTCACCCTTGGGTTGCCTGAATCCCGGTTTTGAGCTGGGACAAAGGCTAGGATGCCTGGTTCGAAGGAGGGTTCCAAACCCAAGGATTCGCGTTATGAACTAGGGACGACCGGGGGCAGGTCAGCAGGTGTGATCAGGTTAATGGCTAGCAATATCAGTGTGATATCGTGGGTATACTGCCGGACGGACGGTTGAAATGGCGAGTTTGTTCCAACCATTCCGGCCCGGTTGACAGCTGCTCTACGTCTTGGTCATCACAAACCAAGCCAAAATGCTTGCAAATATTGATAGCACGTCTTATCTAGGCCAAATGAACAGCAAGCACCGCAAGACCCTTGCCATAGTCTTCACCGACCCGGTGTCTGGCACAATCGAGTGGTCGGCGGTTGAAAGCTTGCTGTTGGCCGCAGGGGCGCGGCTGATCGCAGGCAACGGATCGCGGGTGCATTGCGCGTAGGATGGCGAGGTAGGGACGTTTCATCGTCCGCACCCAGCGAAGGAAGCCAAGCGTTACCAGGTACGCGATGCCCGCGACTTCTTGGAGCGGATCGGGGTGAAACCATGACCAACACCATGAACTACAAGGGCTATTCCGCCCGGATCGGGTACGACGACGATGACGCGATTTTCACTGGCCGCATTGCCGGTATTCGCGATGGGGTAGGATTTCATGCCGACACGGTGGAAGGGCTTCGTAAAGCCTTTCACGAAGCGGTCGAAGACTACATCGAGACTTGCGGAAAGCTCGGCAAAGAGCCGCAGAAGGCCTACTCCGGACAGGTGATGTTTCGGGTCAGCCCCGAGATTCACCGCAAGGCAGCGCTGGCGGCTGAGTTGTCGGGTAAGAGCTTGAATCAATGGGCAGAAGAGGTGCTCGATCGCGCGGCAGGGCATACGTTTTAGGTGGGCGATTCAGCTCTCGACAAGGCGGGCTAGCCGCAGGTTTCGGCCAATGGGCGCCGCTTACGCCCTCCCGTATGGCAATCTAGCTGCATGAACCTCACGCCGCGAACCTTCCGCCTTCGATCATGCGGGCCTGCCCCAACGCGGTCAGGCTTTCCAGCAGGGGTTGGACCGAGGTGGTGCGGGCGCGGGCGAAGTGGCGGGCGATTTCGGCGGGGGTGGCCTGCCCCATCTCTTGCAGCGTGGCGCGGACGGCGGCGATCTGGTCGGGCAGGCGGGTGGGCCAGGGGGTTTTGGCGGCTGTCGCAATGCTGCCGATGGCGAATTCGGTTTGCTCGCCCTTGGTGGCGGTGCGGCCTGCGGGGTTTTGGTAATCGGGGCGCAGCCAGCGGATTT
>JAYUZO010000240.1:0-4149 GCA_043751715.1 Rhodobacterales bacterium
TGGATGCTGGCGGAATAATCGCCTTTCCGATGCTTTGCTTGGCGAATGAGGTGCCCCCCCGCACCCTCTCCCTCCCCCACGCAGGGGGGAGGGGAGTGATCATGCCTGCCATGGTGGTCGCGGGGCCGGTCTGACCCTGCAGGCAAAAGCGCCTCCCCTCCCCCTTTCGTGGCAAGGGGATGGGGGTGGGGGGCATGGCTGGCCTCAGCCGATCTGGCGCACCCCGGCCACATAAACGCACCGAACCGCCCGGTCATCGCCCATCATGATCGTAGGGAACAGCGCCTGCCACAGGTCGCCCGCGCGCGCGGTGGCCTGTGCGATGGCGGGTGTGGATGCCAGATCAATCACTACCAGATCAGCCTCCAGCCCCACGGCGATATTGCCGATCAGGTGGTCCGCCTTCAGCGCGCGCGCCGATCCTTGGGTGGCCAGCCACCACAGCTGCGCCGGATGCAGCGACTGGCCGCGCAGCTGTGCCACCTCATAGGCCGCAGCCATGGTGCGCAGCATGGAAAACGATGATCCACCCCCGGTATCGGTGGCAAGGCCCACGGGCAGGGTTTGCGCCAGCGTCATGTCAAACAGGCCCGACCCGATAAAGGTGTTCGATGTGGGGCAATGCACCAGGGCTGCCCCCGCCTCGGCCAGTCTTGCCTTTTCGCGCACTGTCAGGTGGATGGCATGGCCGAACAGGGCACCTTCCTGCAGCAGACTCTGCGCTTCATAGGTATCCAGATAATCGCGTGATTGCGGGAACAGTTCACGCACCCAGGCGATTTCATCAACCTGTTCGCTCAGATGCGTCTGCATCAGGCACGCAGGGTGTTCGCGCCAGAGCGCGCCCAGGGCGGCGAGTTGTTCGGGCGTTGATGTGGGCGAAAAGCGCGGCGTGATGACATAGGAAAGCCGGTCCTGCCCGTGCCATTTTTCCAGCAAGGCCTTGCTGTCATCGTAGGCGCTTTGCGCGGTATCGCGCAGATTGGCTGGTGCGTTGCGGTCCATGCAGGTTTTGCCGGCAAAAACCCGCATGCCACGCGTCTGGGCGGCGGAAAAGATCGCGTCCACCGATGCCGGATGAATGGTGGCATAGGTGCAAACCGTGGTGGTGCCGCGCGCGAGCACCAGATCAAGATAGCGGTTGGCAATCATGGCGGCATATGCCGGATCAGCAAACCGCGCCTCTTCGGGAAAGGTATAGCTGTTCAGCCAGTCAATCAGCCGTTTGCCCCAGGATGCGATGATGGCGGTTTGCGGGTAATGCACATGCGCATCGACGAACCCTGCCGAAATCAGTGCAGCACCATGGTCGGTCACACGGGCCTGCGGATGTGCTGCGCGCAACGTGGCCGCATCGCCGCGCGCCGTGATGCGGCCCTTGTCCACCAGCACCGCGCCATGGGTCAAATGGCGCGCCACCTGTACGCCGTCGCGCAGGGGATCGCCTTCAAACCAGATGAGTTGGCCACAAATCAATTCCATAAGCATCATTCTATAACCATTTGGCAGGCAGGTAAATTTCCCATTCGCCCCTGTTCGCATGCGGTAATACTGACTAGGGTTCGCCCAAAGGGGTTATCATGCCGGATACCGAAACGTTCACCATGGATGCCGTCCTGAATGCGGGGCTGGTTGAGGCTGTGCGTGACGCCGTGCAGACGGCGGATACGGCGCGCATCACGGCGCTGATGGAACCGCTGCATGCGGCCGATGTGGCCGACCTGCTGGAACAGATGGGCGCGGGCGACCGGGGCGCGCTGCTGGCGCTGTGGTCGGGTGAAATAGACGGCGATATTCTGTCGGAAATTGATGACGCGATCCGCGAAGAGGTGATTGACAGCCTGTCGCCAGACGTGCTCGCGGATGCGATGCGCGAACTGGATACCGATGATGTGGTTGATATCCTTGAAGAGTTGGATCGCCCGCAACAGGACGCCATCCTTGAAACCCTGCCCGAGGTTGACCGGGTGGCGGTGGCGCAGGCGCTGGCCTACCCCGAGGATTCTGCCGGGCGGCTGATGCAGCGCGAGGTGGTGATGGCCCCGCAGGATTGGACGGTGGGGCAGGCGATTGATCATCTGCGCAGCACGGATGTTCTGCCTGATCAGTTTTACCACGTTATCCTGATTGATCCGCGCGCACGGCCCGTGGGCTATGTCACCCTTGGGCGCATCCTGTCTGCACGGCGTGACATGGTCTTGCAGGCTTTGGCCGAAGACAGTTTCCGCACGATCAAGGCCACCGATGCCGAGGCGGATGTGGCCTATATTTTCAACCAGTATCACCTGATCTCCTGCCCTGTGGTGGATGCGGGCGGGCGGTTGGTGGGGGTGATCACAATCGATGATGCGATGAACGTGCTGGATGAGGAACACGAGGAAGACATGCTGTTGCTGGCGGGGGTGGGTGAGGAAAGCCATATCTCGGACGGGGTGTTTGAAACAGTCCGGCAGCGGTTCCCGTGGCTGTTTGTGAACCTGATCGCGGTAAACCTGTCGGCATTGGTGATCGGGCAGTTTGCCAGCACGATCACGGCACTGGTGGCGTTGGCGGCGCTGATGCCGATTGTTGCCTCCATGGGTGGCAATGCGGGCACACAATCGCTGACCGTGGCGGTGCGGGCGCTGGCGACGCGGGATCTGACACGCAGCAATGCTGGCCGCGTGGTGCGGCGCGAGGTGGCGGTGGGGCTGGTCAACGGGCTGACGTTTGCGGGGCTGATGGGGCTGGTGGGGTGGCTGGGCTATGGGTCGGCGATGCTGGGGGTGGTGATCGGCATGGCGATGGTGGCGAACCTGTTCATCGCGGCGCTGGCGGGGGTGGCCGTGCCGCTGACGCTGACGCGATTGCACCTTGATCCGGCGCTGGCATCGGGCACCTTTGTGACCACATTGACAGATATCACCGGGTTTTTCGTATTTCTGGGGCTGGCGACATGGTTGCTGATCTAAAGCCCGATCAACTGAAGGCCGCGGCGCGCACAGCGGCCTTCGGCGTGCGCAAGGCGGCTTTTGCGGCAGGGCAGGGGCAGGCGGCGGAAATTCTGGCCGATGTGCTGGCGGGCCATGCAGGGCGCGCGCTGTCAGGCTATATGCCGATGCGCACCGAGATTGACCCGCTGCCTGCCATGGCCGCGCATCTGGGGCCGGTGGGGGTGCCGGTGATCATGGCAGCGGGGCAGGCGTTACGCTTTCGCGAATGGACGCCGGGCTGCGTGATGGTGGAGGGGGCGTTCAAGGCATGGGTGCCGGTGGATGGGACATGGGTCACGCCACGTGTGCTGATCGTGCCGATGCTGGCCTTTGATGCGCGGGGCTACCGGCTGGGCTATGGCGGCGGGTTTTATGACCGGACGTTGCAGGGGTTGCGGGCGGCGGGGCCGGTGGTGGCCATCGGGTTCGCATTTGCCGCGCAAGAGGTGGCGGCCGTGCCGATTGATGAAAACGATCAGCGGCTGGACATGGTGGTGACGGAAAGCAGTGTGCGCCGCTTTCCGTAAACGATTTCTGCAAAGACATCGGACCGGAATTTTGGAAAATTCCGGCATTTAACATCAATGGGCGATATCTTCCTGCCGCACGAACATGTTGCCCCAGGCGCGGTCGATCAACTCTGGCGTCATCTGATACGGGATGCCTTCGAAATCACACATCGCGATCATCTGGTCGATCAGATACACGGGCTGATAGTTGGCAAAGTTCATGTTGATCGTTGGATACTTGACCTTCAGCAGGTGCATCAGGCTGCGTTCATCCAGCGGCATCTTCTTTTTCTTGGCCACCATCGCAAAGATCTTCAGGAACATTTCCTGCGTCGGCCCATCAATCTTGATCTTGAAGAAAATACGCCGCAGGGCCGCGCCGTCGAAAATTTCATTCGGGTGGAAGTTGGTGGAAAAGATCACCAGCGTGTCAAACGGCGTCGTGAATTTCTCACCCGATTGCAGCGCCAGAATATCGCGGCCCTCTTCCAGTGGCACGATCCAGCGGTTGACGATTTTCTGTGGCGGTTCCTGCTGACGGCCAAGGTCATCGATGATGAAGATGCCGCCAGTGGATTTCAGCTGCAAGGGTGCCTGATAGGTGCGCGCCGTCGGATTATAGGTCAGATCCAGCATTTCCAGCGAAAGCTCACCCCCCGTAATCACCG
>JAYUZO010000241.1:0-6286 GCA_043751715.1 Rhodobacterales bacterium
GGCACCTCTTTCAACAGGCTGTTCAGATCGATAACCCGTTCAATCCATTCACTATAAGGCTGGCTCGCTGCCAGTTTATCCTTCATCGCCGCGTCGTGATACAGCTTGCCCTCGGCCATATCGACAGCAATCATCTGCCCCGGCCCCAGCGCGCCCTTTTCCCGAACGGTCGTTTCATCCACCGGCACCATGCCCGCCTCCGACCCCGCAATCAGCAGCCCATCGCCCGTCACCACATAGCGCATCGGGCGCAAACCATTGCGATCAAGCCCGCCGCACACCCAGCGCCCATCCGTCATCGCCAGTGCCGCCGGCCCATCCCACGGTTCCATCACCGCATTGCAATAGGCGTACATATCCGCCCAGGCCTGCGGCATGTCCGTGGTGGCCTTTGACCACGCTTCGGGCACCAGCATCGTCTTGGCCATCGGCGCCGAACGCCCCGACCGCACCATCACCTCAAATACCGCGTCCAAGGCACCAGAGTCGCTCGTGCCCGACGGAATGATCGGTTTGATATCCTCAGCCGCATCGCCAAAATTATTGCTGGCCATGCGAATCTCATGGCTTTTCATCCAGTTGACGTTGCCCTTCAGCGTGTTGATTTCCCCGTTATGCGCCAGCATCCGGAACGGTTGCGCCAGCCACCACTGCGGGAAGGTGTTCGTCGAATACCGCTGGTGATAGATCGCAAAGGCAGATTCAAACCGGTCATCCATCAGGTCCGGGTAGAAAACCGCCACCTGTTCCGCCAGCATCATGCCCTTGTAGATGATCGACCGGCAAGAAAGTGAACAGACGTACACACCTTGGATCTGCGCCGCCAGTGCCGCCTTTTCAATCCGCCGCCGGATGATATACAGCTCCCGCTCAAACGCCTCGGCGTCCATGTCCTTGTCACAGCGGATCAGGATTTGCTCAATCTCCGGCCGCGTCGCATTCGCCTTGTCGCCCAGCACGCTTACATCCACCGGCACATGCCGCCAGCCATAGATGTAGTGCCCCATCCGCAAAACTTCCGACTCAACAATCGTCCGGCACCGTTCCTGCGCCCCGAAATCCGTGCGCGGCAGGAAAATCTGCCCCACCGCAATCATCTTGGCCGCGTCATGCTCGTGCCCCGTGCGCTTGACCTGATCTGCAAAGAACCGCACCGGAATCTGCACATGAATGCCCGCACCATCGCCCGTCTTGCCATCAGCGTCCACCGCCCCCCGGTGCCATATCGCCTTGAGCGCGTTGATACCGTTTTCCACCACCCGTCGGCTGGCCCGGCCGTTGATCGCCACCACCAGCCCCACGCCACAAGATGAATGTTCATCCTCTTCGCGGAAAAGCGAATGATCGTTCATATACGCCCGCTTGGCTTCTTCCGCGCGCACCCAGGCGTCATCATAAACGGTCATGGCATATCTCCTGTCAGATGGTCATTCTTGGCCTCATAGGCCTCTCGCGTGGCACGCCGGTGGTCGCCCGGCAGGGCAAGCCCCGCCAACGCCCGGTCCACGTAAATCTCGCTTGTCAACGGCAGGTCATGGGCCCCGTCAAACAGCCCCGGCATCAGCGCATAGTGCCCGTCACTGTTCGTGCCCCGGAACCACAGATGTGATCCACAGGTGCCACAGAACGCCCGTTCGGCCATGTCAGATGATGCATAGCGCACCACCGGCCCCGTCACCTCAACATCGCTCGTCTCGGCCGGAAAGCACACGAACAGACCACCGGTCCAGCGCTGGCACATGCGGCAATGGCACACCGCCTTGAACCCGCGATGCGCGGCCACGCTGATCTGCACCCCACCGCACAGGCAATGCCCCTGCATCATTCCCCCCGCACCCGGATCACCCCGTCAGGCAGCCCCGACAGCACATCATCACATTCAAACAGCGGCTGTGTTGCCGCAAACCCCGGCTCACCCGGAAAGATAAACTGCAACGGGCTGCCATCAATCGGCACCGACTGGCCATCCAGCACCGTCTGCCCCGGCCCCGCAAAGAACAGCCGCCATTCCGGGTGAATATATTCATTCCCGCTGGCCTTGCGCGTCACGTTCCCCTGCCGGTCAGTTTCGGTGAAATCAAATTCAGTTTCTTGCAGCGCGATGCCATCAATCACAAACGTCTTGCCCGTCAGCCGGTCATAGCCCGAAACACTTGTATCAAGCCCCGTCGTTCTGCTCAGGTCAAAGGCAAAATTATCGCGCCCGTCGGCCAGCAGTTCCGAAAAACTCGCAGGGTCCGCAGGCCCCGCATCCAGCGTCTGCACCTCAGGCGGCTCGATATCAAAACATTCAATCCACTGGGATTCAAAGTCGATCTTTGACCGAAAGAATATCCCCTCCTGATCAAAATCCGCGCGCCATTTGTCACCCGGATTATCCGCCGCACAGGTGAAATGGTTCGACACCCGGCAGGCGCGCGATTGCACGGTCATGTACAGGCTGCAGCCCTCGGGCGGAGTGAATGTGCCGGCATGGGCGGGCAGGGCAAGCTGCATCGCGGCCAGCGTCAGGGCCGCAATCCGGGTCTTTTTCATCATGCGCAGTCCTTTTGCAATCATGTCACACCACCTGACCTATCGGGCTGGAACGCCCCTTCGGCATCGGCCCCATTCCTGTATCAAAGCTGTATGCAAGCCATACCATTCACATCTCGTTAAGACCTCACTCCGCTGCTACCAACGCAGGCTGCGACAGATACCCCAAAATCGCATCCGCCGCCTCACGCCCATCACGTATCGCCCACACCACCAATGACGCCCCCCGCACGATATCACCCGCTGCATAGACGCCGGGCAGGTTCGTGGCATGCGTGCGGAAATCCGCCTTGATCGTGCCCCAACGGGTAACGCCCAGCTCCGGCACGCCCCACAGCGCGGGCAGCGCTTCGGGTTCAAACCCCAGTGCGGTCAGCACCAGATCGGCGGGCTCCACATAATCGGCCCCGTCAATGATTTCCGGCACTTGCCGCCCCGTCGCATCCGCAGCACCAAGGCGCATTTTCTGCACCATCACGCCCTCTACCACTGCGCCGCCGGTAAAGCCTTTGGGTGCCGCGAGCCACACAAACTCCACGCCCTCTTCCTCGGCATTGGCCACCTCGCGCTGTGACCCCGGCATGTTCGCCCGGTCGCGCCGGTACAGGCATTTCACCGAAAGCGCGCCTTGGCGAATGGCCGTGCGCACACAGTCCATCGCTGTATCGCCGCCGCCAATCACCACCACGCGCTTGCCCGCTGCGTTCAGCTCTCCACTGTCAAATTCTGGCACATCATCGCCAAAGCTTTTGCGGTTGCTTGCCGTCAGGAAATCCAGTGCCGCCACCACCCCTTGTGCCCCTACACCGGGGGCCTGCATATCCCTTGCCTTGTAAACCCCCGTCGCAATCAGCACGGCATCATGCTGGCCCCTGATCGCATCAAATGTCAGATCCTCACCCACGCGGCAGTTCAGCACGAATTGCACCCCGCCCGCCTCCAGCTGCAGGGTGCGCTGCATCACCACCGGCTTTTCCAGCTTGAACCCCGGAATGCCATAGGTCAGCAGGCCCCCCGCGCGGTCATACCGGTCATACACCGTCACCTGCACACCCGCCCTGCGCAGCACATCTGCCGCCGCCAGGCCCCCCGGACCGGCACCAATAATCCCCACGCTTTCGGTGCGTTCGTGGCGCGGTTTGATCGGTTTCACCCAGCCGTTTTCCCAGGCCAGATCGGTCAGGTATTTCTCGACTGACCCAATCGTCACCGTCCCGTGCCCCGATTGTTCGATCACGCAATTGCCTTCGCACAGCCGGTCCTGCGGGCAGATACGGCCGCAGATTTCGGGGAAAGTATTGGTGGCCTGTGACAGCAGATAGGCCTCTTCCAGCCGCCCTTCGGCAGTCATGCGCAACCAATCGGGAATGTTGTTGTGCAGCGGGCAATGCGTCTGGCAATAGGGCACGCCGCACTGGCTGCACCGGCCCGCCTGTTCGGCGGCCTTTTCGACCGCGTACTCCCGGTAAATCTCATGGAAATCTTGCGCGCGCAAAGATGGCGGGCGTTTCTCAGGCATCTCCTTGGCCTTGGAAACAAACTGAAGCATCTTTTGCTGGGCCATCACGCGTTCCTTAGATGAATCCGGGCACGTGCGATCGATAAACCAGATGTTTACTGAATAAAAGTCAGTATAGGTTACCTATTTAACAGTTTTTTGGGCAATAGGTGAAATATTCCACCTCATCATCCCGAAATAAGGTCAGCAAAAATTACCTATCCCTTCAAAACCCGCTCCAAAGCCCCACCAAGGCCACCGATCCCACTACGATTCGCCACCAGCCAAACAGCGCAAACCCGTAGCGGCTGACGTAATTCAGCACCCACCGCACCACCAGAACTGCCGTGACAAAGGCCGCAGCAAACCCAATGGCAATGTCGGAAAGCGCGGAAAAATCAAGCACATCACGGTTCTTGAACAGATCATAGGCAAAGGCCGCGCCCATCGTGGGCATCGACAGAAAGAACGAAAATTCGGCCGCCGCCCGCTTGCCCAAGCCCAGCATCAAAGCGCCCACAATCGTCGCGCCCGAACGGCTGACACCGGGGATCATCGCCACGCATTGGCACAGGCCAATCACCAACGCCTTGCGCAAGGGCACGTCATCCACCGCTTCATGCTCCACCGGCGGCGCGATCCGGTCCACCACCAGCAGCACGATCCCACCCAGCACCAGCATCCAGGCAATCAGCCGGGGTGATTCAAACAGCACCGTCTTGATGAAATCATGCATCAGAACCCCCGCCAACACCGCCGGCAGAAACGCCAGCAGCACCGCCACCAGCAGCCGCAATTGCACCGGGTCCTTGTGCGCCGTGCTGGCCACCTGCCACAGCTTGGCCGCGTAAACGGTCAGGATCGCAAGGACCGCACCCAGCTGAATAACCACCTCAAACGTCTTGCCCGCACTTTCAAACCCCAGAAAATGCCCGGCCAGCAGCAGGTGCCCCGTGGATGACACCGGGATGAATTCGGTCAACCCCTCCAGCACCCCCAGAACGGCCGCAACAAGGGTCTGATCGCCCAAGCCCTAGCCTTTCTTCAGGTTTTTCGCGGAATCCTTGATTGCCGCATACTGCCCTGATGGCCGATAGCGCCACAGATATTCCGGCAGAACCGCCTCCATCGACGCAGGCTCAATCCCCAGATCGCGCAGGCCCATGGCCCCCGCCTGCACAACGTTGTCGCTGCGCAGGCTGCGCACCTGATCGCGCGTGATCATGCCGTTCCTGATCAGCCCGCCCGTCATGTATTGCAGCAGGTCAAACCCCGCACCCATCATGGTGGCCACAAAGAACGGCACGTTCAAAATCAGCCTGCGCCGCTGAATAACCCCCAGCATCCGTTGCATCAGGCCCTTGAATGTATCCACATCCGGCCCGCCCAGTTCATACACGCCCTGCGCCTGCCCCAGCACACCCTTGACCGCGGCTTGGGCCACATCATCCACATGCACCGGCTGAAACCGCGTCGCCGCCCCCACCACTGGCAACACCGGACCCAGCCGCGCCATACCGGCAAAGCGGTTAAAGAACCCGTCCTCCGTGCCAAACACAATCGACGGCCGCAGGATCAGCGCGCCCGGCATAGCCGCCAGCACCCCCGCCTCACCCGCTGCCTTGCTGCGCGCATAGGCGCTCGCCGCATCCGCGCCGGCCCCGATGGCACTGATATGCACCATCCGCCCTACGCCCATCTCGGCCGCAATGCGCGCAATGCGTGCCGCCCCTTCGGCCTGCACCGCCTGAAAGCTGTTCTTGCCGCCCGCATCAAACGTGCCCACGCAGTTGACCACCGCATCCGCCCCCGCCATGGCGCTGCGCACCGATGCATCATTGCGGATGTTGCACAGCACAGGTTCCACCTGCCCCGGTGATCCGTAGGGGCGCACAAAAATTGCTTCATTCGGGCGGCGCACGGCCACCCGCACGCGCCAACCCTCTTTGGCCATGCGGCGCGCAATGTAGCGGCCCACAAAGCCTGATCCGCCGAAGATGGTGACAAGTTGGGTCATGGGCCGATGCGCCTTTGTGGGTGTGTGATGCCGCCTGATTACCCCTGACAGCGCCCTCAAACAAGTTGCCAATTCAGCGCGCAATGGCGTTGACACTGCGCGCCACCCCGGCTAATTAGCCCACGTCGCCCAGATGGCGGAATTGGTAGACGCACTGGTTTCAGGTACCAGCGCTGCAAGGCGTGGAGGTTCGAGTCCTCTTCTGGGCACCAATTTCAAAAAAGGCCGCTTTCGCA
>JAYUZO010000242.1:0-20248 GCA_043751715.1 Rhodobacterales bacterium
GGATCATCACCTGCGCGGGGTGACAGGGACCGCGCCCCCGTCTGACTGCGCAAAAAGCTGGTCACGCGGTCACCCCAGCCTTCACCCATATCGGCGCGCAGGGCGGTATCAAGTGCGGTGCGTGCGGCATCTGGGAAAGTTGACTGCAGATCAGTCAAAGTGGGCAAACCGGTGGCTGCATTGGCGGTAAGTGCGTCTGGTACAGTGGCGGGGTCAAAGGCGGACAGGGCTGTTTCAAACGGACCGCCGGTTTCCAGTGCCACAGCAATCTGGCGCAGACTGGTGCGGGCCAGCGATTGGGCGGCATCCGCCTCGGCGCTTGCGCGCAGTTCAGCGGCGCGGGCCGCAGCCTCGGCCAGTTGGGCTGCGGCGGCATCAGCTGCGGCTGTGATATCAGCGGCGTTTCCGGCACCGCCTTGCAGGGCTGCCACTTCGGCCTGCAGTGCCGCCAATGCGGCGGCCTGCGCGGCAATCGCGGCTGGTGATGCGGCAGACCCATCGGCAGGCAAGGCGGCGATGGCGGACAGCGATTGTTCGACGGCGTCAATGCGGGCAGTCAGCGCTGTGTCATCATATGCGGGGCGCGATTCAAGCGCTGCGACCCGGCCTGCCAAAGTGGTGTCTGCCGCAGGGCGTGCTTCCAGTTCGGCCAAGGCGGATGACAGGATTGCGATTCTGGCATCGGCATCGTCCAGCGCGCTTTTCTGGGTGTCCAGCGTTGCCTCCAACGTGGCGGTTGATTGCACGGGCCATCCGCCGGGCACGAATTGTGCCGCGCCAAACCCCAGTGCGGCTGCAATTGCACCACCGAAAACCGCAGGCACAACACCAGACCGGCGTGGCGGCGGGGGTGGTGGCGGCGCATTTGCGGTGATTTCGGGAATCGCGTCTGCATCTGCCAATTCAGCTGCGGTATCTGTGTCGGCCATAAGCGCAATCCTTCACTGTACGACACGAGTCTGTCTGACCCACATTAGCCGCCCTTGGCAAACAGGTTCAAGCGTATGACGGTTCCCTGAGCGAAGTCAGGATGGTTTGCATCATCGCGCGCGCCTCGGGGTTGGGTGATGTGATGGTGCGGGCGTGCAGGCTAGGGGGCAGGGCAGCGGCGACGGCAGGGCTGAAAGCAATGATGTTCAGGGGCGCGGTTGGCTGCACTGCGGCGGCAAAAAGGGCGGCTGACCGGGCAGAAAACAGCGGAACGGTAATGCGGATTGCGCCAGACAGCAGGCGTGTGGCGCGCATGGTCAACGGCGTTGCACGCTGGTCATAAAGAATTGCTTCATGTGCCACGATGCCAGCTGCGGATAGCGTCGTACAAATGTTGCCAAAACTGTCTTCGCCCCGCAGGTGAAGCAATGGGCCGGGGGGGCGGTGTTGCGTGATGTGTGCAAGAAGCTCTGCGGCGTTCAGCGCACTATAAAC
Source organism: Rhodobacterales bacterium (assembly GCA_043751715.1). Lineage (GTDB taxonomy): Bacteria > Pseudomonadota > Alphaproteobacteria > Rhodobacterales > Rhodobacteraceae > JAAFHS01. The sequence continues at coordinate 1,426 of JAYUZO010000242.1, forward strand.
AGTCTCTAAGCCCGCCTTTTGTGCCGCTTTTGTGGTGCGTGCGCCAATACTCCATGTGGGGCAGACCGGGCGCTGAGGCAATTGCACATAGGCCTGCACGGCGGTTTCTGATGAAAAGATCAGGCCTGCTGGGGTGATGTCCGGCAGGGTTGGCTGCAGAAATGCCACCTGCATCAGCGGCGAGATCGTGATGTGCAACGGGGCGCCAAAGGCCGCGCGCAGGCTGCGGGCAAAGCGCCGGCTTTGCGCTAAGGGGCGCGTCAGCAGGATATGCGGCGTGTGGGATTGTGGGACCATGCCCATGGTGTTACCTGCGATGGCACTGTCTGGCAATCTGGTGGCTATGACCCAACCGCTGACCTTTCTTGGCATTGAAAGCAGTTGTGATGACACGGCTGCCGCTGTGGTGCGCCTGACGGCGGATGGCCAGCCCATGGTGCTGTCATCCGTGGTAGAGGGGCAGACGGCGCTGCATGCGGATTTTGGCGGTGTGGTGCCGGAAATTGCGGCGCGGGCGCATGCGGAACGGTTGGACCATTGCGTGGAAAAGGCGATGGCGCAGGCAGGGTTGGGCTTTGATGCACTGGATGGCATTGCAGTGACGGCGGGGCCGGGGCTGATTGGCGGGGTGATGTCTGGCGTAATGCTGGCGCGCGGGCTGGGGGTGGCCACGGGCCTGCCGGTGATCGGGGTGAACCATCTGGCGGGGCATGCGCTGACGCCGCGCCTGACTGATGGACTGGCATTTCCTTATCTGATGCTGCTGGTATCAGGCGGGCATTGTCAGTTTCTGATCGTGCGCGGCGTGGCGGATTTTCACCGGCTTGGCGGCACGATTGACGATGCACCGGGTGAGGCGTTTGACAAGGTGGCCAAGCTTTTGGGCCTGCTGCAACCGGGCGGGCCATCGGTGGAACAGGCGGCAAAAACGGGGAATCCGAAACGATTTGCCCTGCCAAGGCCGCTGCTGGACAGGCCGGGGTGCGATCTTTCATTCTCGGGGCTGAAAACGGCGGTGTTGCGCGCGCGTGATGCGTTGGTGGCAGACAAGGGCGGCATCACGCAACAGGAACGGGCTGATCTGTGTGCCGCGTTTCAGCAGGTGGTGTGTGATGTGCTGGCGGAAAAGACGCGGCGGGCGATTGGCGTGTATCTGGATGATGCGCCGCAGGAGCCTGCCTTTGCCGTAGCAGGTGGGGTGGCGGCAAATCATGCCATTCGGGCGAGGTTAGAGACTGTTTGTGCCATGTCCGGCTTGCGTTTTGTGGCACCACCCTTGCGGTTCTGCACCGACAATGCGGCGATGATTGCATGGGCGGGCATTGAGCGGGCGCGTTTGGGGCTGATTGACCCGGCTGATCTGGTGCCTCGCCCACGCTGGCCGCTGGACCAAAGGCAGGACAGTATGCTGGGCAGCGGCAAGAAGGGGGCCAAGGCATGATCGGCATCATCGGGGCCGGGGCCTTTGGCACGGCTTTGGCCGTGGCCTTTGGGCGTGGTGGGGTGGACGTGCGGTTGTGGGCGCGTGATCCGGCGCATGTTGCACATCCCGCACTGCCTGAAACAGTGACTGTGACTGCGGAAATGGCCATGCTGCGCGAAGCTGACGCCTTTCTGCTGTGCATTCCCATGCAGCAGGTGCGTGGGTTTTTGCAAATGCACGGCGCGGTACTGGACGGGCGGCCCATCATTGCCTGCTGCAAGGGCATTGATCTGGCCACATTGCAGGGGCCAACCGCGCAGATTGCCACCCAATGCCCGGCTGCGACGCCAGCAGTTCTGACTGGCCCGAGTTTTGCGGCCGATATCATCAAAGACCTGCCTACAGCGCTGACGCTGGCGTGCGGTTCGAACGCTATGGGTGCGCGTTTGCAGGCGATGCTGCTGTCACCAAACCTGCGGCTGTACCGCAATACGGATGTGCTGGGGGCCGAGCTGGGCGGAGCGATCAAGAATGTGGTGGCGATTGCCTGCGGTGCGGCCATCGGGCAGGGCATGGGCGAAAGCGCGCGCGCGGCGCTGATGACGCGCGGGTTTGCGGAAATGCAGCGGCTGGCCGTGGTGCTGGGTGCAAGACCCGAAACACTGATGGGGCTGTCGGGGCTGGGCGATATGGTTCTGACCTGCACGTCAGACCAATCACGCAATTATCAGTATGGGCTGGCGCTTGGGCGTGGGGCTGCGTTTGATGCGGCAATTACCGTGGAAGGCGTGGCAACGGCACAGGCTGCGGCGCAACTGGCCCACAAGCTGGGCGTTGACATGCCGATTACCGCGATGTTGGCTGCGATTACCCTGCAGGCGATGCCAGTTTCAGATGCGCTGAAACACCTGTTCGCCCGCCCCTTGAAACCGGAGTAGCCGATGCGCGTTGCCTTGATCTGTCAGGATAAACCGGGGGCGTTGCAGACCCGCATTGATAACCGGGCGGCCCATCTGGCCTATATCAATGACACGGGGATTGTTGATCTGGCCGGGCCGTTTCTGAATGCTGATGGGCAGATGACGGGGTCTTTGGTGGTGCTGAATGTCACTGACATGGCGCAGGCGCAGGCTTGGGCGGCATCAGACCCCTATGCGGTGGCGGGTCTGTTTGCATCGGTTACCTTGCAGGAATGGAAACGGGTGGTGGGCTGATGGCCTATTGGCTGTTCAAATCCGAACCCGATGTCTGGGGCTGGCCGCATCAGGTGGAGCGCGGCGCTGTGGGCGAAGAATGGCACGGCGTGCGCAACTATCAGGCGCGCAACAACATGCGGGCGATGGTGGTGGGCGACCTTGGGTTTTTCTACCATTCCAATATTGGCAAGGAGATTGTGGGGATCGTGGAGGTGTGCCGCACATCTGCGCCAGACAGCACCACAAATGATGCCCGGTGGGATTGTGTGATGATCCGGGCGTTGCGTGGGCTGGCGCGGCCGGTGACGCTGGAGGATTGCAAGGTGCATCCGGGGCTGGAACAGATGGTGCTGATCAACAATTCGCGCCTTTCGGTGCAGCCTGTGACCGCGGATGAATGGCGCATCATCTGCGGTCTGGGTGGGATTGCTACGTAGGATGGTCAACGTTGCCCATCTGACCATTACAGGGAGGGACCGATGGAATATCTGAATGTGATTGCGGCAGCGATGGGGGCCTTTGCCTTTGGCGCCGTGTGGTACATTGTCATATCAAAGCCATGGATCAGGGCGGCGGGCATTCTGGTGGATGCGGCAGGAAAACCGCGGGGCAATGGCAGTGCCATGCCATTTCTGATTGGGTTTGTGGCGATGCTCGTGGTTGCGGGCACCATGCGGCACCTGTTTGCCTTTGCCGCGATTGATACGCTGGGCGAGGGCATTTCAACCGGGGCCGGGATCGGCGCGTTTTTCATCAGCGCCTGGGTGGGCATGAACTACGCATTTGCGATGCGGCCCCTGGCGCTGTGGGTGATTGATACGGTGAATGCCGTGGTTGGCTGCGCCATCATGGGCGCAGTGCTGACCCTGTTCTGACGCCAAAAAAATGGGGGGTTCCGACCCCATCAGAACCCCCCATCCACCCCATGTGCACCCCCTGGCTTGGCACATGTATCGAAGAAAGGGTCCGTGGCGTCCTGCCGCGTGGGATATGTATAGCGGGAATCGCAGGCCTTGGGCAAATACCAAGCAGTGAAAATTCAAGACAGAACCGCGCGATGTTGTTAACCCCGCGCAAAGCATGACGCCCGCGACTGGGGCGCGGGCGCAAGGTAGAAACGCTGGCAAAGGTTACTTGTAGACGGCTTCCTTGCCGAAATGCTTGGTCAGCATATAATACACGACGGCGCGGTATTTGTTCCGCTCGGACCGGCCATAGGTATCAATCACCGCATTGATGGCTTCCATCAGTTTCGGGCTGTCGGCCAGACCCAGTTTCTTGATCAGGAAGTTGTTCTTGACGGTTTCCAGCTCTGACGCATCAGTGCCTGCTACAGTGGCGCTGTCAGCGTTATAGATGGCCGGGCCGCAGCCAATGGTGACCTTGGTCAACAGCCCCATATCCGGCGTCACCTTGCATTTGTTCTTCAGATCGTCGGCATACTGCGCGATCAATTCTTCTCGCTTACTCATACTTTTCCCTCATCCCTGTTTTTACATGCAGCAGCGGTGCCGCAAGCAAGGCGGCCACCCCAACGCAGGCACGATAGGGGATGGTTGCACCGACGCAAAGGGAATTATCGGCCAGTTTTCCCGGTGGCAGCAGGCCGCGCAAAACGCAGCCGCCGGTCAGCAATCAGGCGCGGTTCAGTGCAATGATGTACTGGTTTGCCATCAGGGTCAGCGTCGCCTGTGTGCCAAGTGCGGCCACCACATGTTCAACAGCCCCCTTCACCGGTGCGCCGCTGGCTTCGGCCTGCCAGTTGAAATCATCGCCCGAGATGATGCCGTTCGGTTTGACCTTGCGCAGGCACACCTCCAGATCATTGTCGATGTAGGGCGCGTTGTGATTGCCGTCGATGTAGACCCAATCAAGGCTGCCATCCGGCATCGCCTCTAGTGCGTCCTTGCTGGTGGCACGGTGGATTTTCACCCGCGTATCGTTGGCAAATTTCGCGACCACCTCTTGATATTTCACTTCCATCAGGTGTTCGTTTTTCTTGCGGCCAAAGCCGGTGTTCGAAAATTCTGGCATGTATTGCCACGGGTCAATCAGGTGCAGTTCTTTGGGCGCGCACAGTTCCAAAATTTTCGTGGAAAAGTTTCCTTCCCACACGCCGATTTCGGCGATGATGCTGTCTTTGGGCAGGCTGTTCAGCAGGCGGTCCCGCATCAGCTCGCGTCTGGAGGTTTCCATATTCAGTTCCCTTGCTGCCCGGCATTGTTTCCGTTTTGTGCAAAATACGCAGGCGGCGCAGCTTTACAACAGAAAAACCCGGCACCTTTTACAGGAACCGGGTTCAGGTCACGGCAAAAGTGCCAAACTAGTAGCGGTAGTGTTCAGATTTGAACGGCCCTGTCACGTTGACGCCGATATAGTCGGCCTGATCGCGGCGCAGTTCTGTCAGCTTCACCCCGATTTTCTTCAGGTGCAGGCGTGCGACCTTTTCATCCAGTTCCTTGGGCAGGATATAGACGCCGGGTTTGTAGTCTTCACCCTTGGTCCACAGCTCAATCTGCGCCAGCACCTGATTGGTGAACGACGCTGACATCACGAATGACGGGTGGCCCGTGGCATTGCCAAGGTTCAGCAGGCGGCCTTCGGACAACAGGATGATGCGATTGCCGTTCGGCATTTCGATCATGTCCACCTGTTCTTTGATGTTGGTCCATTTGTGGTTCTTCAGCGCGGCGACCTGAATTTCATTGTCAAAGTGGCCGATGTTGCCGACGATCGCCATGTCCTTCATCGCGCGGATATGTTCAATCCGGATCACGTCTTTGTTGCCGGTGGTGGTGATAAAGATATCGGCGGCGTCAACCACGTCTTCCAGCAGCACCACTTCGAACCCGTCCATCGCGGCCTGCAATGCGCAGATCGGATCAACCTCTGTCACCTTTACCCGCGCGCCAGCACCCTGCAATGACGCAGCCGAGCCTTTGCCCACATCGCCGTAACCGCAAACAACGGCTACCTTGCCAGCCATCATCGTGTCGGTGGCGCGGCGGATACCATCCACCAGACTTTCCTTGCAGCCGTATTTGTTGTCGAATTTCGACTTGGTCACGCTGTCATTGACGTTGATTGCGGGAAAGGGCAGTTGGCCTTGTCTGTGCAGATCATACAGACGATGCACGCCCGTGGTAGTTTCTTCGGACACGCCCTTGATGGCGGCCTTGGTCTTGGTAAAGAAACCGGGGGTTTCCTTCATCCGCTTGTGGATCTGCAACTTGATGACTTCTTCTTCCTCGGATTGAGGAACGGGAATGATCTCTTCCCCTGCCTCGGCGCGGGCACCAAGAAGGACGTAAAGCGTGGCATCGCCGCCGTCATCAAGGATCATGTTCGCACCTTCTGGAAACATGAAGGATTTATCCAGATAATCCCAATGTTCGGTCAGAGTCTGGCCCTTGATGGCGAACACCGGTGTGCCACCTGCGGCAATCGCCGCCGCCGCGTGATCCTGGGTTGAAAAGATGTTGCAAGATGCCCAACGCACATCGGCCCCAAGGGCGGTGAGCGTTTCAATCAGGACGGCGGTCTGAATGGTCATGTGCAGGCTGCCCACAATCCGCGCGCCTTTCAGCGGCTTGGTGGTGCCAAATTCCTCACGGCAGGCCATCAGGCCCGGCATTTCGGTTTCCGCGATGGTCAGTTCCTTGCGGCCGAATTCAGCCAGTGCGATGTCCTTGACGACGTAATCCTTGGCCATATGCCATGCTCCTTGCATCTGATGTTGGCGCGCAGATAGCACGGTGGCACACAGTCGACAACCGAACGTGGTGCCGCATAGAATTGCAGGCAAAGAGGTGGACCATGAAACAACCCCGTGCATGGCAACGCATGCTGTCCGGCCGCAGGCTTGATCTGCTGGATCCGACGCCGATGGATATTGAAATTATTGACATCGCCCACGGCCTTGCGTTTGTGGCGCGGTGGAACGGGCAGACGCGGGGCGATTGGCCCTATTCGGTGGCCGAACATTCACTACTGGTCGAGCAGATTTTTCTGCGCATGGGTGCGTTTGCACCAAAGTGGCAACTGGCGGCCTTGCTGCATGATGCGCCTGAATATGTGATCGGTGACATGATCAGCCCGGTCAAGGCGGCGGTCGGCCCCGGTTATGGTGAATTGGACCTGCGGCTGACGGCGGCGGTGCATCTGCGGTTCGGATTGCCAGCGGTGCTGCCGCTGCCTGTGAAAAAGGCGATCAAGGCGGCGGACAAGGTTTCGGCCTGGATGGAGGCTGTGGCGATTGCAGGATTTTCAGAACCCGAGGCGGACAAGCTGTTTGGCAAACCTGACCGGGCATTCATAGCGGGGTTGCACATCAAACTGCGGCCACCTGCCGTCGTGCGGGCAGATTTTGTTTCCCGCCATGAAGCGCTGCTGATGGCCTGCACCTGAAACCGCAATAGCCCCAAACGAAAGCCCGGCAAAACATGCCGGGCCGCGTGCCGTTTTTTGCAGATCGACCAAAAGTTGGCTTAGATTGACAGGTCAGCCAATGATTTTCCCGACCGCAGTGCCGCTTCAACCCAGCGGGGTTTGCGGCCGCGGCCTGACCATGTATCCGAAGCATCAGCCGGATTTGCGTATTTTGCCGTGGCAGGCGCGCGCTTTTTCGGGGCATTGCCGCCTGTCAATTCAGACAGCGTAAAGCCTTTTGCGCGTGCAACTTCTTCGATTTCGGCCAGTGCTTCCTTGCGGCGGCGATCCTCAAACGAAGAAACGGCTTTGGCCACACGGGACTGAAGATCCTTCAAATCCCGCAAACTCATGTTATTCAGATCAATCGTCATGCATTAATCCCCTATTGCATTTAGCGAGCGTCTATAACACGAGAATATTTTCAATCAAGCCAAAGGTTTATTTGGGGCTGCGCTTGGCAAGAATACGCTGCAATGTGCGGCGGTGCATGCTCAGACGCCGTGCCGTTTCCGATACATTGCGCTCGCACATTTCATAGACCCTTTGAATATGCTCCCACCGGACGCGATCCGCGCTCATAGGGTTTTCTGGGGGTGGGGGCAACACTTCTTTCGTGGCCAGCAGGGCGTTTGTCACGTCATCCGCATCGGCCGGCTTTGACAGATAATCAATCGCACCGATTTTCACAGCGGCAACCGCCGTAGCAATGGCGCCATACCCGGTCAAAACCACGATCCGGCAATCAGGACGCTTTTCGCGCAGGGTTTCCACAACCTCCAGCCCATTGCCGTCTTCCAGCCGCAGATCAACCACGGCATAAGCGGGTGGGCGGGTCAGGGCGATAGCACGCCCCGCTGCCACGCTTTCAGCCGTTTCCGGCATAAAGCCCCGTTTTTCCATGGCTTTGGCCAAACGCTTTACAAAGGATTCATCATCATCAACCAGCAAAAGCGATCGATCTGCACCCAGTTCAGCAGTCAGATTTTCTTCTGTCACGTCATACTCCCCCAGCATCTTATGCAGGTATGTAGCGGTCGACACAGAACTTTCAAATCTGCATGGCCCACCCCTGTGACGAGCACTATCAGACACCCGCAAAACAGGCGACTTTATCTGCAATTTCCTCTGGTGTGGCGCTGCGCTGAAAGAAGTCGGCAAAGCCGGTTTCGGGCAGCATAAGATAGGTAAAGACAGAGTGATCCATCAAATAATCACCCCCACCCATTTCGCGTCTTTGGTATAGAACCTTATAGGCATCTGCGGCCGCCTTAATCTGCGTATCACTGCCGGTCAGGCCAACCATGGCGGGGTGAATATTCTGGGTGTATTCCGCCATGATATCGGGCGTATCGCGTGCCGGATCAATGGTGATGAAAATGGGTGTAGCGTCAATTCCACGTTCTTCCAGAATGTCTATGGCTTGGGCATTTCGTGCATTATCAAACGGGCAAACATCCGGGCAATATGTGTAGCCAAAGTATATCAGACTTGGCTTAGTGATAACATTTGCAGAAGTGATTTCGGCGCCCGTTGTATCCACCAGGGTGAATGGGCCGCCAATGGCACCTGCGGCTACGCCCCCGCGACAGTCACTGTCAGACCTGCCGTGCCAGACATAGGCAGCAGAGCCTGCAACCAGCCCTACCATTGCAGCAAACCCGAGTATTGCAGCCGTTTTCGCCAAAGCCCCCTCCATTCGACATGATTGCGCTTGGCACCATATAACGTAACTATGGGCGGGGTCCGGGGAAAGTGCAACGCAACATGCTGTCGTCAAACCTTGGCCTGGCCTTCCGTGATACCCGCAGCGAGTGGGTGCGCCTGCGCACGCTGATTTTGCTGCGGTGGGTGGCGATTATCGGGCAGGTCACGGCGATCAACGTGGCGGGTCTGGGGCTTGGTATCAATCTGCCGTTGTTCTGGTGTTATGCGGCGGTGGGTGCGGCAGTGGTGGCCAACATCCTGTCGGTGATCCTGTTTCCGGAAAACAAGCGTTTGCAGGAATATGAGGCGATGCTGACGCTGCTGTTTGATCTGACGCAGCTGTCATTCCTGATCTTTCTGACCGGCGGGTTGACCAACCCCTTTGCGCTGCTGATCCTGGCACCGGTCACCATATCGGCATCAGCGCTGGAACTGCGGTCCACGCTTATTCTGGGGGCCATTGCGATTTTTCTGGTGACGCTGACGGCGTTTTTTCATGTGCCTTTGGTGCAGGCCAACGGGGTGATCTTGCAGGTGCCGGGGCTGTTTGCCTTTGGGTTCTGGACATCCATAGTGGTGGGGATTTTGTTTCTGGGCATCTATTCGCGGCGGATTGCGCTGGAAATCAGGGCGATGTCAGATGCATTGCTAGCCACGCAAATGGCCTTGGCGCGTGAACAAAAGCTTACGGATCTGGGCGGCGTGGTGGCGGCTGCGGCGCATGAATTGGGCACGCCACTGGCGACGATCAAACTGGTCAGTGCAGAACTGATGTCGGAATTGAAAGCACAGCCCGACCTGTTGGAGGACGCCAAACTGATCCGCGATCAGGCCGACCGCTGCCGTGATATTCTGCGCAACATGGGGCGTGCGGGAAAGGATGATCTGCATCTGCGCCAAGCGCCACTTGGGGCGGTGCTGAAAGAGGCGGCCGAGCCGCATATGGCGCGGGGCCGTGTGGTGCATTTCGGCTTGCAGCCGGGGCCGGGCGGGCCTGACCGGCAACCCAACGTGCTGCGCGCGCCCGAGGTTATTCACGGGCTGCGCAACCTTATTCAGAATGCGGTGGATTTCGCCCATGATCAGGTCTGGATTGATGCGGAATGGACGGCGGGCCATATCACGATCCGGATTGCAGATGATGGGGAGGGTTACGCGCCACAGGTTCTGGGCCGGATTGGTGATCCGTTCGTGCGGTCACGCCGCCCAGATGGTGAAGCGGAAGAGCGGCCTGAGTATGAGGGGATGGGGCTTGGTCTGTTTATCGCCAAGACGCTGCTGGAACGGTCAGGTGCAAAGCTGAAGTTTGCGAACGGATCAGAGCCGTTTGTCGATTCTGAACAGCGGCCGGAACGCAGTGGGGCGGTGGTTGAGGTGGTCTGGCCGCTGAAACGCATTCTTGCGCCGCCCGATCTGGCAACCGGTGAAAACCAGCGGTTTACGGCATAGTGCTGCGACATGGCCTGTAAGGGCCGGCAACGCGTGTCGGGCTGGGCCGTTTCAAAGCGGGTGGTCAGTGCCGTTGCCGCAAGGTCAATTCGGGAACGATCGCCACAGTTAACAGTCCTTTAACCATCGCATCCTTAGGTTGTTGGTAACGAAGCATTTGATGGTCTGACGTGCATGTGGGAACAAGTTGGAGCGGCTGTTGGGTTGGGTGCAACTGCGATCTTGTCCGCAATTGGCGGTTTGATCCTGCTGACGATCCTGCAGCGCAGAAATCCGGATGCAAAGAAAACGTCCATTTTTCGTGAAGGGCCGGATGCGACTGTCTTTCTGTTTGACGGCGAAGATCTGGTAGATGCGACACCGTCGGCCTATCGGCTGATCTCGGGGTCCGGATTTACCGATAAACCCTGGTTTGCCTTGCTGGAGCGTTTGGCCCCACGGTTTGACGGGCTGGAAGAAAAGCTGGCCGAGGCCGCAATTACAGGGTCGGTAGCGCTGACGGGGTTACCGCGTGATGGCGCGCAGCCGGTGGCCTTGCGTGCCGATATGCGGGGGGGGCTGCTGAAGGTTACCCTGGTCAAGCCGGGCCGGGAAACGGCATCGCATTTCGGGGATGTGCTGACCGTGCACGCATTGGACAGCGAATTGCACGAACTGCGGGATGCCAGCAATGCCGCACCATTTCCGATCTGGCGCATTCTGACAAACGGCGAAATCACATGGGCCAACACGGCTTACATGTCTTGTCTTGCAAAGGTGCCGCGGGGGGGGGGCGATGGCCCTGATTGGCCGCTGCGCCCGTTGTTTGATCTTTCACAGGCCAAGGGCGATGTGAAGGCGCGGCCATTGCGCCGGCCTGAACCGCAGGGGAAGGGCTGGTTTGATATCACGACCCATCCGGTCAGTGATGGGGTGCTGTGTTATGCGCTGCCGGCAGATGCGTCGGTGCAGGCAGAAGGCGCGCTGCAAGATTTCAAGCAAACGCTGGCCAATACCTTTGCAGAACTGTCAACCGGGCTGGCCGTGTTTGACCACAACCGCAAACTGCAACTGTTCAATCCGGCTTTGGCCAAGCTGATCGACATGCCGGTTGAGCTGCTGTTGAAACGCCCCGCGCTGTTTTCATTGCTGGACGGCATGCGAGACCGCAACATGCTGCCAGAGCCCAAGGATTACAAATCGTGGCGGCATCAGATGGTTGATCTGGAGGCCACCTCTTTGCGCGGCGAATACAAGGAGACGTGGCATCTGCCCAACGGCAAGGCCTTTCGGGTGGTTGGCAGGCCCTACCCCAACGGTGCGCTGGCGCTGATGATTGATGACATCACGGATCAGATCACGCGTGACCGCCTGTTCAGGGTGGAACTGGACATGGCGCTGGCAATTGTCGGGCAGATGGAAGATGCGATAATAGCCTTTTCCGCAGTTAGAAAGCCACTTCTGGCAAACGCAAACTACCACAGTCTTTGGGGGCACGATCCGATGCTGATCGCCGTCAAAACGGGTGCGATTGGTGTTTTGGAGGAATGGCGAAAGCTGACTGTCCCCAGTCTGGTCTGGTCAGAAATTGAGGCGGCCCTGAGTGGCGGGGCAATAATGCCTGCGGTGCAGACGGTACCATTGCTGGATAGCAGGCTGTTGCGGGTGCGCATTGCGCCCCTGCCGGATGGTGGGCTTTGTCTGATGTTCCGGCAGGTTGCTTCGGTCCGTATGGACAGTGACGTGTCGCAGGGCGTGGAGACGCCGATCGCATTGTCAGCCTGATGCTGCCCTGAAATGCACCCTGTGTGACTTGCGCAACCGGGCGTGCACCGCCAAAGTAGCGCCATCATGCAAGCGCTGCTGAACCGTGTTGATTTCTTTTTGTCGGATGAAACCGTGACCGATCATTTCGGTCGCTGGCTTGCACCTGTTTTGCGTGCGGGCGATGCGGTGTTGCTGTCCGGGCCTATTGGCGCAGGCAAAACGCATCTGGTGCGGGCGATGCTGCGCGCGCGCCTTGGCGCAGCAACCGACGTGCCATCGCCGACATTCACACTGATCCAGCCCTATGATGATGGGAATATCACGATTGTGCATGCCGATCTGTACCGCATTCAGCACCCGGATGAGGTGATGGAACTCGGGTTGGAAGACGCCATGGTGCGCGGCATTGCCCTGATCGAATGGCCGGAAAGGCTGGGCGTATACCGCCCGGCAGACGCGCTTGACCTGACGCTGGCCCCACTTGGCGAAGGCCGGCATGTGGTGGCCCAGGGCAATGCACGGCTGGTCAACCGGATTGCCGCCTTTTCAGCACACCGGGGCCAGAATGCCTGACCGGATGCAGGCCCGCCGGGCGCTTTTGCTGCATGCCGGGTGGGGTGACGGGGTGGCGACGTTTCTGGCTGGCGATGCGTCTGACCGCACCTATGACCGCCTCTCGCTGCCGGGGCGGACGGCGGTGCTGATGGATGCGCCACCGGGCAAGGGTGATGACCCGGCAATGTTTCTGGCGGTGGCCGCGCATTTGCTGGGCCTTGGCCTGTCGGCGCCGCAACTGATTGCTCAGGATGCTGACCACGGCTTTTTGCTGCTGGAAGATTTTGGTGATGCCGTTTTTGCGCGCGTGCTGGCGGCTGACCCATTGCTGGAACCGGTCTTGTATCTGGCGGCTGTGCGGGCGTTGGACCGGTTGCAGACAAGCGCACCGATGCCGGATTTACCTTCGCTTTCATCGCGCGAATGGGCAGCAGCTGCGGCCTTTGCGCTGACGCATTACCGGGCGGCCATCACTGATTCACCGGTTGATCAGACCGCGTTCCTGACCTGCATGTCCGATCTGATTGAGGGCGAAAGTGGTGCGGACCATGTCATGATCCTGCGGGATTTTCATGCCGAAAACCTGATCTGGCTGCCTGACCGGACAGGGGCTGCGCGGGCGGGACTGCTTGATTTCCAACTCGCGCAGATGGGCCACCCGGTTTACGATGTGGTATCGCTGTTGCAGGATGCCCGGCGTGACGTGCAGCCCGAGACGTGCCGCCTGACCCGGCGCGCGTTCTGCGATGCAAACGGAATGACAGAAGCGGCATTTGACCGGGCCTGTGCGGTGTGGGGCGCGCAGCGGGCGTTGCGCATTCTGGGCGTGTTCGTGCGGCTGGCGCTGCAATCTGGCAAAATGTCATATTTGGCATTGATGCCAAGGGTCTGGCAGCATTTGCAGGCCAATCTGCACCATCCGGCGCTGTCATCATTGCAAAAGACATGCGATGTACTTTTGCCAGCGCCGTCTTCGGCCAATCTGGCAATGATCCGGCACAAGGTGGGGCTGTAGGTTGGTAAAGTTGCCGGTGATGATGTTTGCGGCGGGGTTTGGCAGCCGGATGGGGGCTTTGACGGCCGACCGCCCGAAACCGTTGATCCCAGTGGCGGGCAAGGCCCTGCTGGATCACGCTTTGGCTGTGGTGGATGCAGCGCAAACCGGGGCGATTGTTATCAATCTGCACTATCGCGGTGATCAGATCCGGGCGCATCTGTCTGGGCGGCGTGACATCGGGTTTTCGGAAGAAGCGGGTGATATTCTGGATACCGGGGGCGGCTTGCGCCATGCGCTTGCGCTGTTGGCGGCTGATACGGTGCTGACCTTGAACACGGATGCGGTCTGGACGGGGGCAAACCCGCTGCGGCAATTATGCGCGGCGTGGCGGCCTGACCAGATGGATGGCCTTTTGCTGCTGTTGCCACTGGCGCAGGCGACAGGGCATGGGGCAAGGGCGGATTTTGCGCTAGATGCGGATGGCCGTTTGCGGCGCGGGCAGGGGGATGAGACGCATGTTTATCTGGGGGCGCAGATCATAAAGACCGCAGCCTTGGCGCAGGTCGAGGCCCGCGCGTTTTCGCTGAATGTCTTGTGGAACCAGATGATTGGTGCAGGCCGCGCCTATGGTGCGGTGCATCAGGGGGGCTGGTGTGACGTGGGGCATCCTGCTGGCGTCGCCTTGGCCGAGGCCATGCTGAACGGCGTGCCGTCATGATGCGGGGGGTGTTCGGGCTGCCGCCGGGGGCGAATTTTCCGCGCTTTCTGGTGCAGGGCTTGCTGGAGCGGGTGGGTGCGGATGACCCTGCCGCCTTGGCCCGCACAACGATGTATCTGAACACGCGGCGGATGCAGCGGGCGGTTGAACATGAACTGACGGGCGCGGGTGCGCGGCTGTTGCCGCGATTGCGGCTGGTCAGTGACCTTGCGCAGGATATGGTCCTGCCGGGCCTGCCTCACCCGGTGTCGCCCTTGCGCCGCAGGTTAGAGCTGACCCCGCTGATCACGGCGCTGATGCAGCGGGAAAAGGGCATATCGGCCGAGGCGGCGATCTTTGATCTGGCCGACAGTCTGGCTACGCTGATGGACGAGATGCACGGTGAGGGTGTTTTGCCGGGCGCATTGGCCGCCATTGATGTGGCAAACCATTCGGCGCACTGGCAACTGACGCGCGATTTCATCGGGATCATCGCGCAGTATTTCGGGGCGGATGCGACGCCGGATCAGCAGGCATTTCAGCGTATTGTGACGGAACGGGTGATTGCGCAGTGGCAGGGCAATCCGGCGCAAGACCCGGTGATCGTGGCGGGATCGACGGGATCACGCGGTACGACGCGGCTGTTGATGCAGGCGGTGGCGGGGCTGCCGCAGGGCATGCTGGTGCTGCCGGGGTTTGATTTTGATACGCCAGCATCCGTTTGGGCGGCCATGTCGGATGCGCGGGTGGGTGAGGATCATCCGCAATACCGATATTGCCGCCTGATGGCGGATCTGGGGCTGGATCATGTGCGCCCATGGGTGGATGTGCCGGCACCTGTACCGGGCCGGAACCGGCTGATATCACTGTCATTGCGGCCTGCGCCGGTCACGGACCAATGGATGGTTGAGGGGCCACAGTTGCACGATCTGGCGGGTGCGACACAGGGCATGACGTTGATCGTGGCGCCATCACCGCGTGCCGAAGCGGTGTCAATCGCGCTGATCCTGCGCAGTGCTGTGGCGCAGGGTAAAACGGCGGCGTTGATAACGCCTGATCGTAACCTGACGCGGCTGGTGACGGCGATGCTGGACGCGTGGCACATCCGCCCGGATGACAGCGCGGGTGAGCCGCTGATCCTTGCGCCGACGGGGCGGTTTTTGCGGATGGTGGCCGGCCTGTTTGGTCAGCGCGTGACGGGTGAGGCGCTGCTGGCGCTGCTGAAACACCCGGCCACGGCGCAGGGGGGTGACCGGGGCGCACATCTGCGGCACACGCTGACGTTGGAGATGTCTATTCGGGAAAAGGGCGTGGCCTTCAGCGATGCGGCCTATCTGGGGGACTGGGCGCTTGGCCATGCGGACGCGTGTGTGACGCAGTGGGCGGTCTGGCTGGCAGATTTGCTGAAAGGGTTAGAGTATACCGGGGTGCAAGCGTTGTCAGTGCATGTGGCGACCCATATCGCATTGACCGAGGCATTGGCGGCCGGGCCGGGTGGGGCTGATACCGGGCCGTTGTGGACATCGGTTGATGGCATGCCTGCGCGGGTGGTGATTGACGGCTTGATCGCTGATGCTGATGCGGCGGGTGATGTATCGGCTGCGCAGTTCGCGGATATTCTGACGGCGGTGTTGCAACAGGGCGATGTGCGCAGGCAAGGCCAATCGCACCCGGATGTGATGATCTGGGGCACGCGGGAGGCGCGCATTCAGGGGGCTGATCTGGTGGTGCTGGGGGGGCTGAATGATGGAATCTGGCCCGCAACGCCGGCCGCAGACCCGTGGCTGAACCGGGATATGCGGTTGCAGGTGGGGCTTTTGCTGCCGGAACGGCGGATTGGCCTTGCGGCGCATGATTATCAGCAGGCCGTGTGCGCGCCCGAGGTGGTGTTGACGCGGGCCAAGCGGGATGCGCAGGCGGAAACGGTGGCATCACGCTGGTTGAACCGGCTGACCAACCTGCTGGACGGATTGCCTGATCAGGGTGGGCCTGCGGCACTGCGGGGCATGGTGGCGCGTGGTGATGTGTGGCTGGCCATGGTGGCGGCGTTGGACAAGCCGGATGCGGTGGTGCCGCCTGCCCCCCGGCCCGCGCCGCGCCCACCGGTGGCGCACCGGCCCAAGCAATTGTCGGTGACGGGCATTCGCACACTGATGCGTGACCCGTATGAGATTTATGCCAGGCATATCTTGCGGTTGCGCGCATTGGCGCCCATCCGGCCCGGCCCAGACCCGCTACTGCGTGGGCAGGTCATTCACAGCATTCTGGAACGGTTCGTGCGCAATCGCCACACCGATGATGACCCGCGCGCGCATCTGATGGCTGCGGCGGATGCAGCGCTTGCGGAAGAGGTGGCATGGCCCACGGCGCGGGCGTTGTGGCGGGCAAGGCTGGACCGGGTGGCAGATTTCTTTCTGGAACAGGACGCGCGGCATGGCGGCAGGCCCGTTGTGCTGGAGGAACGCAGCGCGTTTGATCTGCCGGGCCTTGGCGTGCGGTTGACCGCACGGCCGGACCGGATTGATGTGCTGCCCGATGGCCGCCTGTGTGTGATTGATTACAAGACGGGCGCGTTGCCAACGGACAAACAGCAAAAAATCTATGACGTTCAGCTGCTGTTGGAGGCGTATATGGCCGAACAGGGGGCATTCGGCGAAAGGTTGGGCACTACGGTGGCCAGCGTGGCCTATATCGGGCTGGGGACCAGCCCAGAGGTTGCCGACACACCGATCACGCGTGATCTGCTGGATGATATCTGGTCAAACCTGCAACGCCTGCTGACCACCTATGCAGATCCGGCGCAGGGCTATGTTTCGCGGCGGGCGCTTTTGCTGGAAAAGGACATTGGCAACTTTGACCATCTGGCGCGCTTTGGCGAATGGGGGATGACGGATCATGCCGTGCCCACCGCCGTGGGTGGCCCGGATGCGTGATCCGGCAAGTCTGAACCAGATGGCGGCGGCTGATCCGGCATCATCGGTCTGGCTGCATGCCAATGCGGGGTCGGGCAAGACCAAGGTGCTGATTGACCGGGTGGCGCGCCTGCTGCTTTCAGGGGTAGAGCCGCAACATGTGCTGTGCCTGACCTACACCAAGGCAGCGGCGGCCGAGATGCAGAACCGCTTGTTCGCGCGGCTTGGGGCGTGGGCGATGATGCCGGATGCAAAGCTGGTGGCGGCGCTGGCGGCGTTGGGTCCGCTGGACGGGCAGACAGCGCCAGACATTTCGCGTGCGCGGCAGTTGTTTGCGCGGGCGATCGAAACGCCGGGGGGCCTGCGGATTCAGACGATCCATTCGTTCTGTGCCACGCTTCTGCGGCGGTTTCCTTTGGAGGCGGGGGTCAGCCCGAACTTTACTGATCTGGATGACCGGTCGGGCATTCTGATGCGGTCAGAAATTGCGCAAGCCATTGCCAGTGGTCCGCATGCGGCCACGTTTGATGCGTTGGCGCAGGTTTATACGGCGGATGATCTGGATAACCTGCTGGCGCAGATTGCCAGGGCGCGCAACGGGATGGAGCGGTTTCTGGACAAGCCAGATGCCTTCGCGATGTTCGGGGTGCCCCTGCACGAAACGCTGGCAGGTATTCTGGCGGATGTGTTTCTGGGCAATGAGCGTGATTTTATTGATACGGTGATACCCCATCTGGACCCGGAACATCGCAATGAGGCGGCATGGCTGAAGCGGTTCAGAGAGCTGCCGCGGGACGTCGCCAGTCTGGCAAGCCTCAAGGTGTTGGAAACGCTTGTTTTGTCGGGGCCGGATACAAAGAATCCCAGCGCCGCCAAGGTGGGCAAGTATCCCAATGCTGCTGCACGTGCAGCGCTTGGGGACAGGGTTGATGCGTGGGATGCCTTTATGCTGCGCGTCGCGGATGCCCGACCACGGCGCACGGCATTTCTGGCGGCCCAGAAAACCACGGCACTGCACGGCTTTGCGCGGCATTTCATTCCGGAATATGAGGCGCGCAAGGCGGCGCATGGCATGCTGGATTTTGATGATCAGATCACGCGGGCCAAGGCGCTGCTGACGGATTTCAGTGTGGCGCAGTGGGTGCTGTACCGGTTGGACGGCGGCATTGACCACATTCTGGTGGATGAATCACAAGATACGTCACCCGATCAGTGGGAGGTGCTGGAACGCCTGACCGATGCCTTTATGGACGGCGATACAACGCGCAACCGTGCGCGTACGATCTTTGTGGTGGGCGATAAAAAGCAGTCGATCTATTCGTTCCAAGGTGCGGATGTTGCGGCATTTGATGCGATGAAGGCGCGGTTCGGGGGGCGGCTGTCGCAAGTGGGGCAGGTGCTGCAGGAACGTGACATGTTGCATTCGTTCCGGTCTTCCCCAGCGATTCTGCAGGTGGTGGATGCCACGTTTGATCTGGAAAAGACGGACAGTGTGGGTGGCGTGATGCAGCACATTGCGTTCTTTGATCAGATGCCGGGCCGGGTAGAGGTGTGGCCGCTGATCGCGGTGGAAAAGGCCGAGGCCGACGCCGATGGGTTCAGCCCGGTTGATCTGACCACCGATGAACATCACGCCATCCGGATGGGAAAAAGGGTTGCAGACTGGATTGAGGCGGCGCTGGAAAATGGCATGAAGGTGCCAACGCGGGATGG
>JAYUZO010000243.1:0-6949 GCA_043751715.1 Rhodobacterales bacterium
CATATCTCTTTCGGCACCCGTCGCACAGATCAGGTCAAACCCGCCATCGTAGGGGGCAAAGACGCGCGTCATGTCCTGCGAGACGAAAAGCGCGTCCAAGCGGTCATCCGCAATCTGCTGCAACAGGTCATCAAAAGCGCCGCTGCGCCATGTGATACCAGCACCCATCACGTCCAGATGTGCATCCTCAAAATGCTCTTGCCCATTCGCCACATCCAACTGCCATAACCGCCGCATCCCGAACCGCCTGATCGCATCGCCCTGTACAGCGCTTTTGCGGCCATGTGACCCATCCAGCGGGCACCAGCGGGGCATCAGCATGGTGCAAGCCTGACCTTCGCCCAATATCCGTGACGCCAGCCTGTTGCCGCGCGCCACTACTTCGGCCCGTTCCGCCACTGTGTCGCCATAGCGTTTCGCATCCGGCAGCGCATGAAACCGCAACCAACGCGTGCCAAGGGCCTGCACCAAGGCGTATCCCAAAGGCAGCACATCACCAAAGGACGCTACCCATGCTGTCCGGTCCATCATCGGCCTCGTTTTTTGGTAAAGTCCTGCATCAGCGCCGCAATCCCCTGCGGCCCCGCATCATCCCGCGCCGCCAGCGCCGCCTGCGTTCGCGCCTGCACCACCGCCTCCTTGTTCTGGCTTACCTTCCATGTGCCATCCACCGCCGCAATTTCCAGCCGGACCGACAGAATCATCCGCATCATGCGCGGCTTCACACCATCCGCCATCTTGGCACTGGTCCAGGGCTTTTTCGGCAACAGCCGGCCTTCATGAACCGCCGACAGCGCGTCCACATGCCCTTGCATCACGCCTTCATCCAGCGCCACCAAGCGCCCCCGCAGATGCACCGCCACATAATTCCACGTCGGCACCTGATCCGGCACCCCGTATCAATCAGGCGAGATATCGGCATCCGGCCCCATCACCGCGATCACCGCATCCGCAGGCACACCCGCCCGCGCAATCGGGTTCGACCGCGTCAGATGGATATCGGCCATCGTGCCAGCCGCATGCAGCACGAAGGGCACATGCGAGATCAGCGGCCCTTCCAGCCCGTTCACCGCCAGCACGCCAAAGCCCCGCTTTCGCGCAAAGGCCAGATTGGTTTTGCGGTCAGCTGCGCGAAACGCCGGATTTGTGTGCAAGGTCAACCCCGCCACATGAAAAAAGCCGCCCCGGTTTCCCATGGGCGGCCTTTAGTCTGCCAGCTGAAACGCTATCAACCCTGACGGGCCTTGTAGCGCTTTTGCGTCTTGTTGATCACATAGACGCGGCCCTTACGGCGCACGACCTGGCAATCGCGATGACGCGTCTTCAGCGAGCGGAGCGAATTCGCAACCTTCATCGGTTTTCTCCCACTTGCCGGCGCGTCTGCGCCGAATGAAAACAACGTGCCCCCGTTCCCGGAAGCGGCGAAATGGTGGGCGGTACAGGGATCGAACCTGTGGCCACTACCATGTCAAGGTAGTGCTCTACCGCTGAGCTAACCGCCCACATGCCTGCACTGCCCCACCCAAACAAAAAGACGCGGGTGGAACCGCGCCGACTGGGGCCGTATAAAAGGTTGCCGCATGGGGTTCAAGGGGTTTTGGCATTGCAGGAAATACGCCTATAGTCAGTGGCAACCGGAGCGATCATGCCACACCCTGCCCCTGCCGCCTTTGCCATCGTCCTGCCCGACCACCGCAATACGCCGGTGATCTTTTCATCGCCGCATTCCGGGCGCAGCTACAGCCCTGCGTTTCTTGAACAGTCCTTGCTGGATGCACGCATGATCCGGTCATCCGAAGATGCCTATGTTGATCAGCTGTTCAGCGCCGCCCCCCTTTACGGTGCCCCCCTGATCCATGCCACCTTGCCGCGGGCCTGGCTTGACCTGAACCGCGCACCAGATGAGCTGGACCCGGCATTGATCGACGGCGTTCACCGCCCTGCCCATAATCCGCGTGTGTCATCTGGTCTGGGGGTGATTCCCCGTGTGGTGGCCAACGGCCGCGCCATCTATCGCGGCAAGCTGCCACTGGCCGAGGCTGAACACCGCATCGCACGGGTCTGGCACCCCTACCATAACGCCCTGCGCCGCCTGATTGACGAAAGCCACGCACGATTCGGGCAGGCCGTGCTGATTGATTGCCACTCCATGCCGCATGAGGCGATTGATGCCCATTCCCGCCCCGGCACGCTGCGCCCCGATGTGGTGCTGGGTGACCGTTTCGGTGCGGCTGCCGGGCGTGAGGTGATGGAACTGGTCGAGGCCGCCTTTGCCAGCGCGGGCCTGCGGGTGGCGCGCAATTCACCCTTTGCCGGGGCCTATATCGCGCAGGCCTACGGGCGGCCAACACGCGGCAACCATGTGGTGCAGGTGGAAATTGACCGCGCGCTGTATCTGGATGAGGCCCGCGTTGAACTGCGCGCAGATTATCCCGCCTTTCACCGGCTGATCACCGGCGTGGTGGCCGAAATTTCCGGCATCGGGCGGCAAATCCTGCCGATGGCCGCCGAATAACCGTATGGGCATCCGGGCGTCCCTGCCCGCTTGCGTGAATACTGCGCGAATTCCGGCAGCTCTGCGCCAAATCGCTTGCCAGACCGGCAGGCGTCCATGCCATTCTTTGCGCACAGACCGGAATGGAGGGTGGAATGTCGACCAAGGGCGAACCCGAAGACCAGCGCAAATGGGCCGCATTCACACCGCCTGCGGGCATATCAGGCACCGCCCGGTGGGATTTTCTGGATACCCGCGCCAACCCGCGCGTGACCAAGGAACTGGTCGTTCCGATTTTTGTCGAATTGCGGCCAGACGCCACCCGCAACCTGAACGGGTTCGTTGAATTTCTGGAAAAGGCGACCGATCAGTACAGCGTCCCCGAACACACCATGGACCTGCTGCAAACCGAGGCCGAAGTGCCGCGCGCGGATGGCGGGGCCATTCAACTGACCTTTCTCAGCCGCCCGGATTCGGTCGAAAGCACGTTCTGGACACTTCAGGCCGTGGGCGCGCCACAGGCCCGCACGTTTCACCGTGATGGGTTTTTGCGCGGGCAGCCACTGCGTGCCAAAACCGGGCCTTTGTCAAAAACTCCGGTTGTCGGCATCATTGATGACAGCATCGGCTTTCTGAACCACCGCTTTCAGCGCGCGGATGGCACCACACGGTTCCGGTCATTGTGGATCATGCACAATGATACCTTGGCAGGTGATCCCGGCCCCTGCATCCCTTCCCTGCTGTCCGGCATCGAATTGACCGGGGCGCATATTAATACCCGCCTTGGCTGGAACCGCAGCGAAGAAACGCTGTACCGGCAGGTCAACAACGGTGTGTTTGGCGCGGCCAGTCGCCATGGCACCGCGTTTCACGCCGGGCATGGCACCCATGTGCTTGACCTTGCCGCCGGGGCTGACCCCGGCGATCCCATATCCGAGGTGCCCATCCTGGGTGTGCAGATTTCACCCTCCAGCATAGGTGAGACATCGGGTGCCGATCTGAACCCCGACATCATCCGCGGTCTGGACTGGATCACGATGCGCGCGCTGCAAATGCAGGGGCGTCTGCCCTTGGTCATCAATATCAGCCTTGGGTCGTTGGCCGGGCCGATGGATGGCACCAGCCTGATTGAAAAGCGCATCACAGCCGCCATTCAGTGGTATCACCTGCGGTCAAATCACGCGCCGGTCCGCGTGGTTTTTGCCTATGGTAACGCGCATAAATCGCGGCTGGTGGCCGAGGCAACGTTGCAACCGGGCGAAGAAACATCCGTGCATTGGCGCGTTCTGCCAGATGATGCGACCCGCTCGACGCTGGAAATGCGCACCGATGCAGGTACAGGCGCGCAGCTGACCTTTGGCCTTGTGCCGCCCGATGCAGGCAGCGCCCTGGCCCTGCCAAGCTGGCCAACCGGTGCAGCCATCCTGCAATACAACACCCCGTCCGGGGTGGCCGCCGAAGTGTCAGCCGATGTCGAATCAGATCTGGGCGGTACTGCGGTCACAGACAAGACCACCCTTATCGTCGCCCCCACTGTTCGCAGTGATCCGCGCCCGGTGTCCTGTGCTGGCCCGTGGATAGTGACCGTGCACAACACCGGTACCACCCCGGCAAGGTTGAACCTGCGGGTTCAGCGTGATGATACCCCCGGCGGATTTCGGCGCAACGGGCGGCAGTCCTGGCTGGATCATCCGGATGGCTGGCACTGGGATGATGAAACCCGCGCCTACACCAAACCCGGTGCAGCCGGGCCTGTCACCCGCCAAGGCAGTGAGGTCAGCTATGCAGGGGTGCAACATCCATCGGTCTATTTTGTCGGTGCTGCACGGCCCGGCCTGTCTGCGCAGGGCAGTGTCCGTCCAGCCATCTACACCGCCGAAGGCAGCCTACCCCTGCCTGACAGCCCCACCGTTTCAGGCATGGGTGATGAAGGCGCGGCGCTGACCGGTCAACGCGCCATTGGTGTGCTGTCAGGGTCAACCGCGCGCATGGCAGGCACCAGCGTTGCCACCCCGCAGATCACCCGGCAATTGCTGAAATATGCCATGACCGGCGGCCTGACCGCGCTGCCCGTGCCCGGATCCCCGCATGATCTGGCCGAACTTGCATTCGTGCTGCGCGCCCCGCCTGCCCCCATGGCCGACCCGCGCCTTGGCTTTGGCACGGTTGCACTGGTCTGATGCCTGCCGGTTGGGGGTCTGGTGGCGCTTCAAGCGGATCACCTTCAATCTGAATCAGGTTGAAGGTGGTCAAAGACAAGCAAGCCGTTGGGAATGTTGCGTATTTCTCTAAAGCCACTCTTCCCTGACCTTGACCATCAGGTCAGCCAGCGGGCCGCCAACCGCCGCAACCGGCACTGTTGTGCCCGTGTCCCACCCGCCTGCTGCCACCGGTGCCTTCACCGCGTCCACAAACCCTTGCAGCGTAAAGTCTGTCACCCAAGCCGCCCCATCCGCCACCCAGACCGGCAGTGGCGTTGCCGCAGGTGCTGGCATGCAGGCCGCCAGCACCGCCAGCCCGCAAGACAACCCCACCAACCCGCCATGCGCCGAATCCACCGGGAAATGCACCCCCGCCACCGTGCGGTTATCCGCAATCCGCGCCGCCAGCCGGAACGGCAAGGTTTCGCTGCGCGTGGCCCCCGTGGCTGACATCAGATCACCCAGCACCGCCGCCACCGGATCAGCCGCCCCCCGCGCCAAATGCTGCAACCCGCACAGCACCGTCGCAAACGCAAACGCCTCGGTTGCATGGCCGCTGGGATAGGTCGAATGCGCCGGTGTGCCAATGATCGGCTGCACCTCCAGCATGAAATCAATCGGCCGCGGCAGGCTTGCATGAAACTTCAGCCGCATTTCCGGAATCAGGACCGCCTCATACGCCGCCGCCAGCAGCAAAAGGGTCCATTTCCGCTGGTCCGGATGCAGCCGGAAATGCGCCGCATAGAACGACAGCATATCCCCCATCTGCGTCATGATTTCCGGCAGCCGGTCCGCCCGCAAATCCGCCGCAGTCCGCACATGCACCAGCTGGCTTGCCAGATGTGCCGGTGTTGGCGGCGTCAGCGTCAGCATCGCCATTGGCCCCGGCACCTCGACCACGAGTTGCCCCGCCCCCGCCGTTACGCGCAACAGCGGCGCCAGATCGTGCTGCAACACCGCCAGCCGCGCATCACCCTGCAGCCGCGAAAACCCTGTCCAGCCCACCGGCCACGCCGGATACGGCGGTGTCGGAATGCCCGTCCAGAACCCTGCAATCCCCTCCGCCGACAGCGTCATCGCTGACGCCAGCAGCGGGCTGCCACTGCCCCCGCCATGCGCCCCATGTGCACCATGCGCGCCATGTGCCCCGTGGGCACCAAGTGCCCCATGCGCTCCGTGCGCCCCGTGCGCGCCATGTGCTCCGCTAACCGCCATGATCGTCCCTCATCCCGAATACAATCCCGCAAGACTGCGCGGAACCGCCCCGAACACAAAGCGAATTTCCGTCCCTTTCCGGTGATTTACGCAGAATTAACGATATGGCCGCAACGGCATTTCTTCGTTATAGCTGACCTTAGGTCAGGTCGGCGGTTCAAAGGAAAGGTTGCTGCGTGTCATCAACGCTGCATGTGCAATTGATCGGCAATCTCTGCCTGCGTGATGGCAGTGGCGCTGACCGCACGCCCGGCGGGCAAAAGGCGCGTGGGCTGATCGGCCTGCTGGCCCTGACGCCAGATCGCAGCCGCCCCCGCCGCTGGCTGGAACAGAAACTCTGGTCAGACCGCAGCCCCGAACAGGCCTCCAACAGCCTGCGTCAGGTGCTGATGGAACTGCGCACTGCCCTTGGCCCCGCCGCTGATTGCCTGCAGGCTGACCGTCAACATGTCACCCTGGCCCCGCTTGAAACCGATCTGGAACAAAATCCCGAAGCGATTCGCCACGCGCTTGATGCAGGTTATGACCTGATGCAGGACGTGCATCTGCGCGATACCGCCTTTACCGCATGGCTGGCCGAACAGCGCGCCCGGCTTGCTGGCACCGCCCCGATTGCCGCTTCCGGCTGGCTGCCCGATGCCCCCGCCATTCCGCTGGTCATCCGCACCGCCCCGATGCCGACAGACCGCTGCGCATTTGTTTCCGCCGCCATGGGCGAATCCATCAGCAAGCTGGTGTCCGATTTCATCAGCGTCGATATCTTTACCGAATCCGAAGGCACCACCCAGATCGGCCCGCGTGACCGTGGCCTGATCCTGACCGTCGGCGCATCCGAATCCAAAGACCGGCTGCATTTCGTCACCACGCTTGAATCGTCACGCACCGGGCAGGTGCTGTGGTCACGGCAGGCGCATTCGGCCATCGAAACCGCCAGCGATGTGCTGGCCGGTAACCTGCCATCCGTGATATTCGAGGCCGCCGAGGCTGCCATCAACGCCATGCCCCGCGTGGTAGGCGATGATCCCGGCCCCCTGCGCGC
>JAYUZO010000244.1:0-1722 GCA_043751715.1 Rhodobacterales bacterium
GCGGCTGATGCTGCTGGGCGGGCAAACCATGGAGGGGCCACGGCATATCTGGTGGAATTTCGTAGCGTCGAGCAAAGACCGGATTCATGCGGCGCGTGAGGCGTGGCGCGCGGGCGATTGGGCGCATGGGCGGTTCCGGCTGCCGCCCGGCGACGATGCGGAATTCATCCCGGCGCCTGCGGTATAGGCAGCCCCCCCACCCCCAACCCCTCCCCACAGTGGGGGAGGGGAGGCGATGGTTTTCGGGCCGATGCGCCCGTTTCAGCCGCGATGCGATTTGCATCACGATTTCCCGCAAACGCGCTTGACGCCACCGCTGCACCCCCTTAAACACCGCGTCACGAACAGGGGCTTGCCCCGGTTCGGCGGGATGCGCGGTGGTAGCTCAGTTGGTTAGAGTACCGGCCTGTCACGCCGGGGGTCGCGGGTTCGAGCCCCGTCCACCGCGCCACCTGCCCGAAAAGGCCTCTGCAAATGCGGGGGCTTTTTGGTTTTGCACCCTTTTCAGCGGGTCAGCAGGGCAAATGCGGTCAGCGCAACACACAGTTCCATCCATGGCAGGCTGGTGTGCAGGGTTTTGGCGATCTGGATCATGCTGTCACCTGTAATTGGGGTGATTGCAAGGTGCCGGTCAGAACTTAACAAGAACATAAGGCGGGCGCGGGAATGCCTTTGTCTGCGGAAACAGTCTGTTGCCAGATCAACCCTGCGGCTGCTGGAAAGGTGCGATGATACCGGGTGGGATTGTGGCCATGGCGCTTGTCCTGCCCTTGGTGGCAGCAGCGCAAACCATGCCTGACGCTGTGGCCCGCACCAACAGATGCAGATTGCCCGGCGTAGGATGGGCAATATTGCCCATCCTGCATCAGGGGGTCAGGCCGCAGCCAAATCGCGCAGCACGTAGTGTAGCACACCCCCATGGGCCACGTATTCAAC
Organism: Rhodobacterales bacterium; assembly: GCA_043751715.1. Taxonomy (GTDB): domain Bacteria; phylum Pseudomonadota; class Alphaproteobacteria; order Rhodobacterales; family Rhodobacteraceae; genus JAAFHS01. The sequence goes on from JAYUZO010000244.1 coordinate 937, forward strand.
CTCGATCTCGGTATCAATCCGGCATTTGATCTGGATCGTGCGGGATGTGCCATCGGGTGCGGTGATGGTGCAGGGCACAACTGACAGCGGCTTTAGATCACCCGCCAGCCCCGCGATGGACACCACTTCATCCCCCGTCAGGCCCAGTGATTTGCGCGTGTCACCGCCGGTGAATTCGAACGGGATAACCCCCATGCCCACAAGGTTTGACCGGTGGATGCGTTCAAAGCTTTCTGCAATCACCGCCTTGACGCCCAGCAGGGCCGTGCCCTTGGCGGCCCAGTCACGGCTGGAGCCTGCACCGTATTCGATGCCACCAAAGATCACCAAAGGCGTGCCCTGTGCCTGATAGGCCATGGATGCATCATAGATGCTGGTCTGCGTGCCATCGGGGCCTTTGGAATAGCCACCCTCAACCGCATCAAGCATTTCATTCTTGATGCGGATATTGGCAAAGGTGCCGCGCATCATCACCTCATGGTTGCCACGCCGCGCGCCATAGCTGTTGAATTCAGATACCGGAACTTGCCGTTCTGTCAGATAGTTACCGGCTGGAGTTGATGCTTTGAATGAACCTGCGGGGCTGATGTGATCAGTGGTGATCATATCACCCAGCAGGGCCAGAACGCGTGCACCGGTGATATCGGAAATCACGCCCGGCGTTTTGGGCATGCCACGGAAATAGGGCGGGTTCTGGATGTAGGTCGATGCTGCGGGCCAGTCATACGTCTCACTGTCGGTGATCTGCACGGCCTGCCATTTTTCATCACCCTTGAACACATCGGC
>JAYUZO010000245.1:0-4640 GCA_043751715.1 Rhodobacterales bacterium
CTCTGCAGGATGTTGCATTCTTCTGGTGCTTTTTGGCCTATGCGGATGACACCCCCGAGATCACGGTTACCACGCCAATGAGGAAACAAATAAATCCGATTGCGGTAAGTACGACCGCTATCGGAATATACCAACCGTCGGTTCTCTTGTCTGGATCTGGATACGGAGTTGCTGCTTGTGACACAACATAAGTGTAAGCGATCACTACGAACGATGTTGCGATGCCAGCTAGGAAAAAAAACATTGCCAGCTTCAGATTCCCTAAAGGAACCACGAATTTGGATTGAGCAGCAGTATTGCCGATGAACGTAAGCAGGACGACGAAAGCACCGCTGTTTAAGGTGATCAAGGTTTTAAGTGCAAGAATCCCAATCTCACGGACTACTTGAATACCAGCGCGATAGTACTCCAATCGCACTTCTTGGTCGAATTCGCTTGGTAGCATATCTTGATCCTCACTTGGCGGGCTGAAGCCCGCCCTACGCATCATCGTAGGTCGGGGTTCACCCCGACTCCCCCCCCTCACAAATCCATCAACAACCGCCGCGGGTCTTCCAGCGCCTCTTTGACCCGCACGAGGAAGGTCACCGCCCCTTTGCCGTCCACGATCCGGTGATCGTAGGACAGCGCCAGATACATCATCGAGCGGATCACGATCTGGCCTGCCACCACGACCGGGCGGTCCTGGATTTTGTGCATGCCGAGGATGCCGGATTGTGGGGGGTTCAGGATGGGGCTGGACATCAGGCTGCCGTAGACCCCGCCGTTGGAGATGGTGAAGCTGCCGCCCTGCATTTCGGCCATGGAGAGCTTGCCATCGCGCGCGCGCAGGCCAAGCTCGCTGATCTTTTTCTCGATGGCGGCAAAGCCCATTTGGTCGGCATCGCGCAGCACCGGCACGACAAGGCCGTTGGGTGTGCCCACCGCCACGCCCATGTGGACGTAGTTTTTATAGACCACATCCTGCCCGTCAATTTCGGCATTCACCTCCGGGATTTCTTTCAGGGCGTGTGTGCAAGCCTTGACGAAGAACGACATGAAGCCGAGTTTGACACCATGCTTTTTCTCGAACATGTCCTTGTATTCATTGCGCAAACCCATGATGCCTGACATGTCCACCTCATTATAGGTGGTCAGCATGGCGGCGGTATTCTGTGCGTCTTTCAGGCGGCGGGCGATGGTGGCGCGCAGGCGGGTCATCTTGACGTGTTCTTCGCGCGCGGCATCATCAGCGGGCACGGGGGCGCGGGGGATGGGGGCTGCGGCGGCGACGGGGGCCGTGGCCACGGGCGCAACGGCTGCCTTGGCCACGTCTTCCTTCATCACGCGGCCATCGCGGCCGGTGGCGGTGACCTGATCACGGCTGATCCCGGCCTCTGCCATGGCCTTTTTCGCGGAAGGGGCGTCTTCCACGGATTTCGCGGGGGTGGCAGGTTGGGCCCCCGCCTTCGCGGGGGTGACAGTGGGGGTGGCGGATGCGGTGGTGGCGGTGGCACCTTCGGTCACAATCGCCAGCCGCGCATTGGCGGCCACGGTGCTGCCTTCGGGGGCGAGGATTTCGGCCAGAACGCCTGCCACGGGGCTGGGCACCTCGACCGAGACCTTATCCGTTTCCAACTCGCACAGCATTTCGTCCAGTGCCACGGCATCGCCAGGCTTTTTGAACCAGGTGCTCACGGTCGCCTCGGATACGCTTTCGCCCAGTGCGGGTACCATTACGTCGGTCATGTCATTCTCCTTCAGGCGATGGTCAGGGCGTCATTCACGAGCGCCTCTTGTTCAAACTTGTGACGGCTGGCCAGCCCCGTGGCGGGTGAGGCGCTGGCCGCGCGGCCTACGTAGGCCGGGCGGGTATGCGTGGCCCCGATGCGTGTCAGCACCCATTCGATATTGGGCTCAACGAACGTCCAGCCGCCCTGATTTTTGGGCTCTTCCTGACACCAGACCACTTGTGCGGTCTTGAAACGCTCCAGTTCCTTGACCAGTGACAGGGCCGGGAAGGGGTAGAACTGTTCAAGGCGCAGCAGGTAGACATCATCCGCCCCGCGCTTGTCACGTTCTGCCAAGAGGTCAAAGTAGACCTTGCCCGAACAGATGACCACGCGCTTGATCTGCGCATCGGGGCGCAGGGTCAGGTCGGAATGGCCCTTTTGCGCATCATCCCACAGCACGCGGTGGAAGCTGGACCCGGTGGTGAAATCGGCGGCATCGGAAATGCACATCGGGTGGCGCAGCAGGGATTTCGGCGTCATCAGCACAAGGGGTTTGCGGAAGGTGCGGTGGATCTGGCGGCGCAGGATGTGGAAATAGTTGGCAGGGGTCGAACAGTTGGCGACGATCCAGTTATCATTGGCCGACATCTGCAGGAACCGTTCCAGGCGGGCAGAGGAATGCTCCGGCCCCTGCCCTTCGTACCCGTGCGGCAGCAGCATCACGAGGCCGGACATCCGCAGCCATTTCTGTTCACCCGAATTGATGAACTGATCAATCATGATCTGCGCGCCATTGGCGAAATCGCCGAACTGCGCCTCCCACAGGGTCAGCGTGTTTGGTTCCGACAGCGAATAGCCGTATTCAAAGCCCAGCACGGCATATTCCGACAGCATGGAGTCGATGACTTCATACCGTGCCTGACCTGCGCGGATGTGGTTCAGGGGATAGTGGCGTTCTTCGGTGGTCTGATCGACAAAGGCACTGTGGCGCTGACTGAAGGTGCCGCGCGTGCAATCCTGACCGGACAGGCGCACGGGGAAACCTTCAACGGCAAGGCCACCAAACGCAGCCGCCTCGGCCGTGGCCCAATCAAACCCCTTGCCGTTTTCGAACATTTTCGCCTTTGAATCCAGCTGACGTGTCACCGTCTTGTGAATATCGAACCCTTGGGGCACGCGGGTCAAAGCGGCGCCAACCTCGGCAAAGGTTTCGGGCTTCAGCGCGGTGGCACCGGGCGTGTAATCATCCTTCTCACGTTCGAACCCGGACCAGCGGCCATCCAGCCAGTCGGCCTTGTTGGGTTTGAAGTTCTTGCCGATTTCCATTTCCTCATTCAGGCGGGCCTGAAACGCGGCTTTCATATCCTCGATCTCACCTTCGGGGATCAGGCCATCAGCCACCAAGCGTTCGGTATACAGCTGCAATGTGGTCTTGTGTTTCTTGATCGCGGTGTACATCGCCGGGTTGGTGAACATCGGCTCATCGCCTTCGTTATGGCCAAAGCGACGATAGCAAAAGATATCCAGCACCACGTCCTTGTGGAATTTCTGGCGGTATTCGATGGCCACGCGGGCAGCATGCACCACGGCCTCGGGGTCATCGCCGTTCACATGGAAAATCGGCGCTTCGACCATCAGCGCAATATCGGTGGGGTAAGGGCTGGAGCGTGAAAACGCAGGGGCAGTGGTAAAGCCGATCTGGTTGTTCACGATGATATGGATGGTGCCACCGGTGCGATGGCCTTTCAGGCCCGACAGGCCAAAGCATTCGGCCACCACGCCCTGGCCTGCAAAGGCGGCATCACCGTGCAGCAGTATGGGCAGAACGGCGATGCGGTCTGTGTCATTCATCTGGTCCTGCTTGGCGCGGACCTTGCCCAGCACCACGGGGTTGACCGCCTCCAGGTGGCTGGGGTTGGCGGTCAGCGACAAATGGATGGTGTTGCCGTCAAACGTGCGGTCGCTGCTGGCACCCAGATGGTATTTCACATCGCCTGATCCATCCACATCTTCGGGTTTGTAACTGCCGCCCTGAAATTCATGGAAAATCGCGCGGTAGGGTTTGCCCATGACATTGGCCAGCACCGACAGACGCCCGCGGTGCGGCATGCCAATGACGATATCGCGCACGCCAAGCGCGCCGCCGCGTTTGATGATCTGCTCCATCGCCGGGATCAGGCTTTCGCCACCATCAAGGCCGAAACGTTTGGTGCCCATGTATTTGACGTGGAGGAATTTTTCATACCCCTCCGCCTCGACCAGCTTGTTCAGAATTGCCCGCCGCCCTTCGCGGGTGAAGGCGATTTCCTTGCCGTACCCTTCGATCCGTTCCTTTAGCCAGGCGGCCTGTTCGGGGTCGGAAATATGCATGTATTGCAGCGCGAAGGTGCCGCAATAGGTGCGGCGCACGATTTCGATGATCTGGCGCATCGACGCATGCAGCAGGCCCAGCACGTTGTCGATAAAGATCGGGCGGTCCATGTCCGATTCCTCAAACCCATAGCTGGCGGGGTCAAGTTCGGGCTGGTTCTTGGTGTCGCGCTGACCAAGGGGGTCGATATCGGCGGCAAGGTGGCCACGGATGCGGTAGGCGCGGATGATCATCAGGGCGCGGATGGAGTCGAGCACAGCGCGTTTGATCTGTTCGTCATTGACCTGCACGCCTGCCTCTGCGGCCTTGGCGGTGATCTTTTCGGCGGTGGGTTTGGCATTGGGGGCCATCGGCCATTCGCCCGTGAGGGCGGCGGTCAGATCATCCACCGGTTGGGGCGGCCAGTCATGCCGCGCCCATGACGGGCCACTGGCTGCGCGCTTGGCGTCAAGTTCGCTGTCACCCATGGACCGGAAGAATTCCGCCCAACCGGCATCAACCGAAGCCGGGTCATCGGCGTGTTTTGCAGCAAGTTGGTCGATGTAATCGGCGTTGGC
>JAYUZO010000246.1:0-5141 GCA_043751715.1 Rhodobacterales bacterium
AACAGATCAGGCTGGCTGGTCACCAACTGGTCCTTGGCCTGTTCGGGTGACACGTTATCAGCCATGTACTGGTCTACCGATTTGGCCACATTCGATACCAGCGTGGCATAGGCCTCCATCTGCTGGATGGATGTTTTGACAATGGCCGTAAACACACCCTGAATAAGCCCGGCCACAAATCCCGGAAAATCAATCGCCTCCACCAGATCGGCGGCTTGATCGGCAAAGCCACTGGTGGCAGCGGGGTCAAAGCTGGCGGATGCAGGGTCAAAGTTCTGCTGGTTCTGCCCCGGTGCCGTGGGCGCGGTGATCCCGGCAAAAGGCCGGGCCAGCCGCCGGGGTGCGGCCATGCCGGACGCGGGATTGTTGATCATCGCCAGCATCGGCACACCGGCCGTGTCACCCCCGGCATCCGAGATATAGCGCGCCACCTTGACCGTATCATGCGCCACCTGCCGTTGCTTTTCCGCAGGCAATGCCCGGAACGAGGCTGATTTCGTCAGCATCGCGCGCACGTTTTCACGCACGATTTGCAGGGTGTCCGGCGTATGATCTGCGGGCGTGGGCATGGTGAAAACCTCCGGCTGGGCAGCAGCGCTAGAAACGGGCCCGCGCAAAGGCGGATTGTGGGGTGGCAACGGGCGGCGCAGGGGCTGCCGCCGGATCCATGGCCATGGGGCGCAGAAACAGGGCCAGGCGGGCGGGCAGATCAGCGCGCACCCGCACCGAAAGCACGGTCACCGATCCGGGCCCGTAATAGCCATCCGGCGTCATCGCCGTCATCCAGGCATCAAGGGCGGCCAGGTTCTGCGGGCGTTCTGTCATCGGCAGGCGCAACAGCGGCAGCAATTGTTCCGGCGCATCTGGCAGCGCATCAATGTTCACATCCAGCCGCAGCTCTGGCCCTTTCAGGGTTTGCAGCAGGGTCAGCGTGGCCACATTGGCCGGCAGCGTGAATTGCGCGCCCATGACAAAGGCCAGCAGCGTGGTGAACCCGCCATGCCGGTCAGCCATGCCAAGCGCCGACATCAGCGGCAAAAATGCCTCCAGCCTTGTGTCCTGCGTCACTTCAAAGCTGATCTGCTGGCCGCCTGACATGCGCCCGCACCGGATTGTGGTGGCAAAGGGGCGCAGTCCGGGCACCGCTGCCATCGCAGTTTGCGCAAGGTCCAGCACCGGGTCGGGCAGCATGTCGATCACGCTGGGGCCCCATTCATAACTCGCCTGCACTTCGGTCAGCCCGTTTTTGTCCAACCCAAGCGCATAGCGCGCGCCGTGGCCCTTGGTTTGCGAATACTGCGCGCGGGCGGATTCGGATTTGGCATCAAACCAGTGCAGCGGGTTTGCCCCGAAATGTTCATGGATCAGCGCGCGGGCGGCCCCATTGGAAATGTCATACTGATCCTGCAGGGTCACACCCCGCCCGGCAGGCTGCACCTGAAACGCCAATGACCGGCCCGCCGTTTCGGAAAATGCCGGCTCAAAACTGCGTTCGGTGGTATTGCGCAGGCCGGGGTCTGCCACTGTCCAATCCAGTGACCGGTCAAGCGCCTGTGTCACGGCCCTGTCGGTGGTCGGGTCCGGCGTCATCAACTGGTGCGCGGCAGACCGCAGCAGCCGTTTGGCGGCATCTGCGGCGCGGGGAAAGGCGGGCATGGCACTGCTCCTTTGCAAGCGATGGGGTGCGGGCGTTTGGCGTGCCGGGATCAGAACCCCGGCAACATGGCGCGCAGTTGTTCCAGACTGGGGGTCTGGCCGGTGCTGACCATGGATTTCAGCTGGCTCATGGCCGCGGGATCAATGCCCGAAGCCACACCACCCCCCCCACCACCGCCAGCCATGCTGCCAAGGTCTGGCAGGCTGGGCATGGCCGCCGATTGAACCGGATCCGAGTATTCATCCAGCATCGTGTCGCCAAAACCGGTGACCGCCCGGAAGTGCTGGCAGGCTGTCATCAGATCAAGGGTTTCCTGTGCGGACAGATCGCTCGATTTCCCAACGCCGTCAGGGAAAAGCGGTTGGCCGGTGCCTGATGACCAGATCGTATGATGATCGGCGATGATCCCCATGATCCTTTGGGTTTCCAACGCCAGCGTGCGCTGCAACACCGTGTTGACCGTGATGCCGAATTCGCGCTGCGACACCCGTTCGATCACCTGCCACGGCGTTGATACGCCAAAGGCGTTCTTTACCGATGGCAGGCTCAGGATACGCATCACCCGGCGCACCTGCCGCGCCATGCGCTCGGCGCTGAACGCTGTGCCCGCCCAGCCACGCAGGCTTGCGTTGGCCGCAAAGTCACGAATAGCCTTGCGCACGAATTCGCCGCTTGTGGTCTGGAACCTGCGCCCGCGTGAGGCATTGTCGAAATGCGTCATCGCCGATTGTTCACGCTCATACTCTGATACGGCTGACACCACACGCAGCAGCAGGTTGTTGAATTCGGTATTGGGCTGAATGCCAAAGCCGATTTCACCCCCCGCCGCCCCCAGAACGCGGGCATAGATTGACCGGCGCGTCCCTTCATCCAACAGGTCTTCCTGATCCCAATACAGGTTGTCCAATTCCCGCGCTGACCCATCGCTGGCCGAAATGGGCAGCAAACCCGCCACGAACAGATCAAGGATGCGCGCGGCCGCCTTCAGCCCGAATTCCAGCTGATAGGTGACGTAAATGGTGGAAACTGCGCGGATATTATCCGGCTCGATTTCATCATTGTAACCGGCCGGGTCATTCAGGGGCGGCAGTTCCAGATTGGCAATCCCGCCATTGCGCCCGCCACCGCCGCCATTGCTGGCCGTATCGGAAATATCGGCGTTGTAGGCGGTTTCCGCCGTGGTGTTCAGCACCGTGTCATTGTCGCGCACATCTTCAAACCGGTCGGCCAGCTTGCGGGCCACCACGACCACCGATTGCAAAAAGATCGGCCCCGATTTGACCTTGCTGATCGCCTCTACCGTTTTGGCAAAAAGCTTGATCCGCTGGCTTGCCTCACCTTTTGGCGCGAACATCAGATCGGCCCGGCTGCCAATGGCAATCTGCCCTTCTTCATCCGCCCCGCCGCCCAGTTCGATCAGCGCTTTTTGAATCTGGTTGAAAAACCGCTGATCGCCGTGCTGATACAAACCGTCCACCAGCAGGATACCCGCCACCGCCGATGTCCAAAGCACCGCCCTGTCGGCATCGTTTTCCTGCAGGTCCAACTGCAGCGCAACACCCTGCGCTACGGCCTCAAGGAAAACCTCCTGGCCTTCCGGTGTGCGCAATCGGGCCGGCAGACCTGCCGGATTGATGGCAAACTTGTCCAGTATGGACGCTCTGGTTTTTGCTGGGTCGAGCATTTTATCCTCCGTTCCCGGTTTTGGGGGCTTGGGTGGTGCGGCCCCTGGCACCGGGGTGTTGGGTGAACCCTGCTGGGCGGATGACAGGGCCTGGTCGAATATTTTGTGATCGTCATCACGGCCAAGTCCGGCCGCGACCCGCCAGATGGCGATCACGCGGGGGGCTTGGCGGGACAGGGCCGTGATGTTTTTGCGCAGCCATGCCTCGGTCACATCGGATGGCGCGGGGTCTTTCAAAGCCACGCGCAGGATGCTGCGGGCGACAAGCGCTGTAATCGCCTCGTGCAGGCGTGACCGTGTGCTGATTTCCTGAGCTTGCAGCAGATCGTGGCACATGCGCTCCAGATCGGATTTCTCCAGCAACGGCTGATGGTCCTGCAAAAGCGTCATCAGTGCGGGTGTTGATTTGTCACTGTCCGCGTCCGGCGCCACATAGCCCGCCAGTGCCCGCGCTACCTGTTCAACCTTGCCATCAAAGGGTTCGGTCATGGCGCATCCTCCGTTGATGTGGCCAGTTCAGCATCCAGTTGCTGCAGGGCACCGGGAATATTCAGCATGCCCCAGCCCGTATCCCGGTTTGGCGGCCCGCCGATGGCCGAATGGCACAGTGCGCGCTTGGCAACCGCAGCCGTCAGCGTGCGCCCCATGCGCGCGGCCCGTGCTGCCAGCAGGGCCGCTGCCCCCGCTACAAATGGGGCGGCATGGCTGGTGCCGGAACTGGCCGCATACCCGCCGCGCATCGCGGTGGAATGAATGTCCTGCCCCGGCGCGCACAGTGCGATATGCCCGCCTGTGGTGGAAAATTCGGCGCGCGTGCCATTCAGATTGCAGGCCCCCACGGCAATGCACCCCGGCAGGGCGGCAGGATAATAGTCTTCCTCGATCCCCGAATTGCCCATCGCTGCCACCGGGATGCACCCTTCGGCTATGGCATAGGCCAGACAATCGGCATGGGGCGGCGGGGCAAAGGGGTCTGCCTCGGACCGTGCCGTGCCAAAGCTCATGTTCAGGACCTGCGCGCCCATATCGACCGCCACCTTGATGGCACTGTCAATATCGCTAAGCGCACCCACGCCGAACACCGGCCCACCCCCACTGCGCGCCGCAGCCAATGCGCGGATCGGCAACAACGGTGACCGCCCCGCAATCCCCCCCGGTATGGAAATGCCGCGCGCCCCGATGATGCCGGCCACATGCGTGCCATGCCCGGTTTCATCGCGCGCACAGAAATCGCGCCCCAGTGAATCGCCGATCAACGCCACGTCATGCGATACCGGCCCCATGCCCAGATCAACCGTGTCATAGCCAGACCGCAGCCTGCCTTCGAATTCCGCATGTTCCAGTGCCACGCCTGTATCTATCACCGCCACCGCCACCGCGCGTGACCCCGGCTCCAGCTGCCATGCCTCGGCGGCACCCACCGCCGCGAACGCATCCTGTGCTGTTCCCCGCCATGTTCCCCCCAAGGCCCGGAACGGCGTAGATGCAAGGCGCTCCACGCAGGCCCATTCCACCGCGTCCAGATCACGCAGGCATTCCACGATGTTGTGCGTTTCATCCACATCAGACAGGCGCAGCCGAATGATCCGGTTCAACCCAAAGGCCATTTCCCGGTCCGAGAAATGCTGATGGCGGCTGCCGATCACCCCCAGGCTGGATGCCGCATGGTAGGCGCGTTTGGCCCTGATGCCACTGGTGCGTGCCAGCACAGCGCGGTCAACCGGGCCATTGCCATCGACCGATCCCCCCGCGCGCGCCGCACCTTCCAGCACATCCAGATGCGCGGGCAGCCGGGTTTCC
>JAYUZO010000247.1:0-7950 GCA_043751715.1 Rhodobacterales bacterium
TTTATTGGCTGCAAGAATTACCCGGAATGCCGGTATACGCGGCCCATCACGGTGGGCGAAGATGGCGGCGCAACACCGGATGGCAAGATTTTGGGCGAAGATGCGGACGGCGTGCCCATCAGCCTGCGGGCGGGGCGGTTCGGGCCCTATGTGCAAAAGGGCGAGGTGACCGAGGAAAATCCGAAGCCACCGCGCGGTAGCCTGCCAAAGGGCTGGGCGGCAGACAGCCTGACGCTGGAACGCGCATTGCAGTTGTTGAACTTGCCGCGTCTGGTGGGGATGCACCCGGATGACGGCGCACCGATTGAGGCGGCGATCGGGCGGTTCGGGCCTTATGTGAAACACAACAGCACCTACGCCAACCTGCCGGATGTGGAAGAGGTGTTCACCGTTGGCATGAACCGCGCGGTCGAGGTGCTGGCACTGAAGGCCACACGCGGCGGGCGGGCACCGGCGGCGGCACCGTTGCGCGAACTGGGTGAGCATCCAAGCGGCGGGCCAGTGCAGGTGATGCCGGGCAAATACGGGCCCTATGTGAAGTGGGACAAGGTAAATGCAACGCTGCCCAAGGACCTTTTGCCCGAGGATGTGACGCTGGACGAAGCGCTTGTTCTGATTGCGGAAAAGGCGGGCAAGGGCGGCAAAAAACCGGCGCGCAAGGCGGCGGGGGCGGCGGTGAAAAAGGCGCCGGCAAAGGCGAAAAAGGCCCCGGCGAAAAAGGCTGCGGCCAAGAAAAAGCCGACGGCAAAAGATCTGGTGGGGTAGGGCGCGCCTGTTGCCGCGTGTCGGGCATCTGCGCTTGGATCAAGCGAAGACGCCTATCAAGGCGGCAAAGCAGGTGCTACCCCCGCGGGTTCAGCAGTTTGGCCATCAGGCCCGCCGTGCGGATCAGGCCCAGATTGCGGCCCTGTTCCTGCACTGTCATTTCAGTGGTTCCCGCTGACATCATCGCCATCACATCCTTGACCGGGGTTTCCGCGTCAATGATCCGTGCTGTGGCATTGCTGCCGGGTTCCATCACATCGCGCGCGGTCAGCACCGACAGCGGGTTCATATGTGCCACGAATTCGGCCACATAATCGGACACCGGGTTGGCAATGATTTCACGCGCGGTGCCGCATTGCACGATGCGACCGCCCTCCATCAGGGCAATGCGGTCACCGATCTTGAACGCCTCATCCAGATCGTGGGACACGAAAATGATCGTGCGTTTGAGTTTCGCTTGCAGGTCCAGCAGTTCATCCTGCAATTTGCTGCGGATCAACGGATCAAGCGCGCTGAACGGCTCATCCATCAGCAAAATCGGTGCTTCGGTCACAAAGGCGCGGGCAAGGCCCACGCGTTGCTGCATGCCGCCTGACAATTCGCCCACCTTGCGGTCGGCCCATTGTGACAGGTTCACAAGCGCCAGTTGTTCATCAACCTTGGCCTTGCGCTGTTCGGGGGTTTGCCCGGCCAGTTCCAGCCCCAGCCCAACGTTTTCACGCACGCTGCGCCATGGCAGCAGCCCAAAGGCCTGAAACACCATGGCAATCGTTGACAGGCGCAGGCGGCGCAATGTGTCGGTATCGGCATGGGTGACAGAGGTCATCTTGCCGGCGTCCAGCACCTGCACATCGCCGCGGCAAACCGGGTTCAACCCGTTGACAGCGCGCAGCAGCGTGGATTTGCCAGACCCCGACAGCCCCATCAGCACAAGAATTTCGCCCTCTGCCACGGTCAGCGAACAATCATGCACGCCCAGCACCTGTTGCGTGGCGGTCTGAATTTCACTGCGGTGCTTGCCTGCATCCATCATCGGCAAAGCGCGATCCGGATTATCGCCGAACACGATGCAGACACGGTCAAAGATGACAGCGGGTGTGGTTGTCATCGTGATATCCTTAGCATGCGGTCTAGCAAAATGGCGACAACCACGATGATAAAGCCGCTTTCAAACCCCAGCGATGTGTTCACCGAATTCAGCGCGCGTACCACAGGCACGCCAAGGCCGTTGGCCCCGACAAGAGCCGCGATTACGACCATCGACAGGGACAGCATGATGGTCTGGTTCAGGCCTGCCATGATCTGCGGAAAGGCATAGGGCAGTTCCACCTTCCACAGGCGCTGTTTGGGCGTGGCCCCAAAGGCCGTGGCCGCCTCCAGCAGTGATTGCGGGGTGGACGACACGCCCAGATGGGTCAGGCGGATGGGGGCGGGCAGCACGAAGATGACGGTGGCAATCAGGCCGGGCACCATGCCAAGGCCAAAGAACACGATGGCGGGGATCAGGTAAACAAAGGTGGGCAGGGTCTGCATCAGATCCAGCACGGGCACCATGGCGCGGTAAAGCCGGGGCCGGTGTGCGGCGGCAATGCCGATAGGCACGCCCACACCCATGCAGACCACGCAAGCCGACAGGATCAGGGTCAGGCTTTCGGTGGTTTCTTCCCAGTAGCCCTGATTGAGGATGAACAAAAACCCCAGCAAAACGCCAAGGCAGACCTTCCAGTTCCTTTGCAAGGCCCATGTCAGCGCAATGAACAGGCCAATGATCACAAAGGGATGCGGGGATTGCAGCAACCACAGGATGCCGTCGATCATCGACTCTAGCATGATGGAAATTGTGTCGAACACACCACCCAGATTGTCGTTCATCCAGTCAAAGACGGATTTCGCCGTCTTGCCGACGGGAATCTTGTAGTCGGTCAGCCAATCCATGCAGCCTCCTTACACACAGGGACGGCCCCGGAACCGGTCCGGGGCCTGTTGGCTTTACTGCAGGGCTGCGGTGACAGCGGCCTTGGCATCGCCGCCATCCTTGGTGGTGACACCGTCGAGCCAGCCTTCCCAGGCGGTGGGGTTGGCGGCCAGCCAGGCCTTGGCGGCATCGGCAGGATCAGCGCCATCATTCAGGATGGCACCCATGATCTCATTCTCCATGGCCAGCGTGAATCCCATGTTCTGCAGCAGTTTGCCGGTGTTCGGGCATTCCGTCACATAACCTGCACGGGTGTTGGTGGCGACGGTGGCCCCGCCAAGGTTGGGGCCAAAGTAATCATCGCCGCCTTCCAGATAGGTCATCTTGAAGTTGGCGTTCATCGGGTGCGGCTCCCACCCCAGAAAGACAATCGGCTTGCCATCTTCGCTGGCCTTCTGCACCTCGGCCAGCATGCCCTGCTCGGATGATTCCACCACTTCGAACCCGTCAAGGCCAAAGGGGCCGGAGGCGATCATGTCAATGATCAGGCGGTTGCCGTCATTGCCGGGTTCAATGCCGTAAATCTGGCCTTCCAGCGCGTCTTTGTTGGCCGCAATGGCGGCGAAATCGGTAATGCCAAGGGCGGCCCCCGCCTCATTCGTGGCAAGGGTGTATTTCGCGCCCTCCAGGTTGGTGCGCACGGTTTCAACAGTGCCCGCCTCGCGGTAGGCGGCGATGTCGGCCTCCATTGTGGGCATCCAGTTGCCAAGGAACACGTCGATATCGCCGCCGGCCAGACCGGCATAGGTGACAGGCACCGACAGCACCTTGGTTTCGGTTTCATAGCCCAACGCCTCGACCACTACGGTGGCGGCGGCGGTGGTGGCGGTGATGTCGGTCCAGCCAACATCGGAAAAGACCACCGCATCACAGCCTTCGGCAAAGGCGGGGACAGCCAGCAAAAACGTGGTGGCGGTTGTGGTCAGCAGTGTGTGCAGGCGTGTCATTTTGTCTTCCCTGTTGTGGCGGCATTTTGTTGATTGACGAGTCAATAAACTTCACGTTAGGTCGTTCTGGCAAGCCCTTTATTGCATGAAGGTCACTAAATGCCGAAACTTGGAATGGAGCCTATCCGAAAACAGGCACTGGTCAACGCAACGATTGTTGAAATCGGGCGGGTGGGCAGCCTTGACGTGACGGTTAGCCAGATTGCAAAGCGTGCGGGCATGTCTTCGGCGCTTGCGCACCATTATTTCGGGTCCAAGGAAGAGATTTTTCTGGCGGCCATGCGCCACGTCATGACGCTGTACGGGGCCGAGGTGCGGGGGGCACTGGCGGCGGCTGACGGGCAGGATGCGCGGCTGCGGGCGATCTTGCGCGCGTCGTTCAGCCCGATGAACTTTCGGCGTGATGTGGTGGGGGCCTGGCTGAACTTTTGGGTGCTGGCGCAATCGGTGCCGCAGGCGCGGCGATTGCTGGCAATTTATCAGGGGCGGCTGAAAAGCAACCTGCGGGCCTGTCTGCGCCCGCGCGCAGATGCGGCTGATATTGCCGATGGGCTGGGCGCATTGATTGACGGGCTGTATCTGCGTGAGGTGCTGAAAGAGGGCCCGGCTGACGGCGCGCGCGCTGTCGCCACGGCGCTGACCTATCTGGATGCGCGGTTGCGGGGCAATGATGGCGGCCAGTGATTATGTGATTGTGGGCGCGGGCAGTGCTGGCTGTGCCATGGCGTACCGGCTGGCCGAGGCGGGACGAACCGTAACCATCATCGAACATGGTGGCACCGACGCGGGGCCGTTCATCCAGATGCCGGGGGCGCTGTCGTTTCCGATGAACATGGGGATGTATGACTGGGGTCTGCAGACCGAACCCGAACCGCATCTGGGCGGGCGCAGGCTTGCCACCCCGCGGGGCAAGGTGCTGGGCGGATCATCATCCATCAACGGCATGGTTTATGTGCGGGGCCACGCACGCGACTATGACACATGGGCCGATATGGGTGCGCAGGGCTGGGCCTATGCGGATGTGCTGCCGTATTTCAAGCGGATGGAAAATTGGCACGGCGATGGTCAGGGCCATGGCGATACCAGCTATCGTGGCACCAATGGCCCTTTGCACATTACACGCGGGCCGCGCAGCAACCCCTTGTTTGATGCGTTCATTCAGGCAGGGGCACAGGCGGGCTATCCGGTCACGCCCGATTACAACGGTGCGGCGCAAGAGGGTTTTGGCCCGATGGAGGCCACGATCTACAAGGGGCGGCGGTGGTCTGCGGCGAACGCCTATCTGCGGCCTGCGCAAAAGACCGGCCGGGTGCATGTGGTGCGCGGCCTTGCGCAAAAGGTGGTGTTTGAAGGCAGGCGCGCGGTTGGCGTGCAGATCAACCGCGACGGGCAGGCTGAGGTGATACGCGCGGCGCACGAAGTCATTCTTGCCGCGTCATCCATCAACACGCCGAAACTGCTGATGCTGTCGGGCATTGGGGCGGCGGCGCATCTGACAGAACATGGCATTCCGGTGCTGGCTGACCGTGCAGGCGTCGGAGCGAATTTGCAGGACCATCTTGAGGTTTACATGCAGTTTGCGGCAAAAAAGCCGATCACGCTGTACAAATACTGGAACCTGTGGGGCAAGGCCTGGGTCGGGGCACAATGGCTGTTGACCGGTGGCGGTCTGGGGGCCAGCAACCAGTTTGAGGCTTGCGCCTTTATCCGGTCGCGCGCGGGGGTGGATTACCCCGATATCCAGTATCATTTCTTGCCCATTGCCGTGCGCTATGATGGCCGCGCGGTGGCCAGCGGGCACGGCTTTCAGGCGCATGTCGGGCCGATGCGGTCGCGCAGCCGGGGGGCGGTGACGCTGCGGTCGGCTGACCCTGCGGCACCCCCGGTGATCCGGTTCAACTACATGAGCGATCCGCAGGATTGGGAAGAGTTCCGCACCTGCGTTCGGCTGACGCGGGAAATCTTTGGGCAGGCGGCAATGGCCGACCATGTGAAGCATGAAATTCAGCCGGGCGAGGGCGTGCAAACGGATGCGCAGATTGATGCGTTTATCCGCGAACACGCCGAAAGTGCCTATCACCCCTGCGGCACGGCGCGGATGGGGCGGGCGGATGATGCGATGGCTGTGGTTGATCCGGAATGCCGGGTGATCGGGGTGGACGGGTTGCGCGTGGCCGACAGTTCGGTGTTTCCGCAGGTGACGAACGGCAATCTGAATGCGCCGTCGATCATGGTGGGTGAAAAGGCAGCGGATCATGTGTTGGGGCGGGTGGCGCTGGCACGCGAAAATCTGGCACCGGTGATGAACGCAGGCTGGCGTACGGCGCAGCGCTAAAGCATCGCGCCAAAACCTGGGTGCCGATTTTTGGCAAAAGCGGTGCGAAATCTGAAAGTTAATCCATCCTGCGTGTATCAACGAAAACGCAGAATGGATTATGCGCCAACCGCCTTTGCGCGCCGGATCACCCACAGCACACACAGGATGGATGCCGCCGATGAGGCAAGCATGATCAGCACCAGTGGCAGGGGGCCTGACGTCGGGGTCAGCACGGCGCTGGCCAGCATCGCAAGTGCAGCCCCGCCGCCAATGGTGAACGCGCCACCCAGGCCTGCGGCCGACCCCGCCAGTTCGGGGTGCACCGACAGCATGCCTGCATTCGCTGATGGCAGCATGATGCCGTTGCCAAGGCCCACCGAAATGACCAGCCCGAAAAACACGTTCGGCCCGGCAAGGCCAAGGGTGGTCAGCACCGCCAGCAGTGCTAGGCCCAGCGTGGTGACCACGGCCCCCGCCAATGCCATGCGGTTCACACCAATGCGGGTGGCATAGCGGCCCGACAGGAAATTCCCGGTCATGTAACCAATTGCGGGTGCGGCAAAGTAAAAGCCCAGTGTGGCGGCATTCATGCTGAAAAATGTGGTGCCGACATAGGGCGCACCACCCAGAAATGCGAAGAACGCCCCCGATGCGGTGGCGGCGGCCAGACAATACCCCCAAAAGCGCTGCGATGTCAGCAAGGCAGGGTAGGCGCGGACCTGTGCGGCAAAGCTGGCGCTGCGGTGGGTGGCAGTTTCACCCTGATCGGCCCAGACCATGGCCAGCATTACAGCGCCGCCTGCGGCCAGCACCCAGAAACTTGCCTGCCAGCCAAATGCATCATCCAGCATACCGCCCAACAGCGGGCCGACCATTGGCACCACCGACATGCCCATGGTGACATAGCCGATCATCGACGCCGCCTGATTGGCAGGCACGATATCACGCACCACGGCCCGGCCCAGCACGAACCCTGACGCAATGACAGCCTGTGTCATGCGGCAGATCAGGAAGACGGTGAAGTTGGGTGCAAGGATCGCACCGATGGTGGCAGACAAGAAAATGACAATCGCCGCCAGCAGCACCGGCCTGCGCCCGAACCGGTCTGATATCGGCCCGATCACCAGTTGCAGCAGGGCCGTCATGCCCAGATAGGCCGAAACGCTAAGCTGCATCAGCCCGTAATCCACCCCGAAATGCGCAGCCATGGCGGGCAGCGAGGGGAGAAAGATATTCAGCGACAGTGCCGCAAGCCCGGCAATCAGGATCAGCGTGGCAATATGCGGCGGGGTGGTGCGGTCAAGGAAACGGGCGGGGGTCATGGGGCTGGGCTATGCCTGTGTGGCGTGGTTGTCCATGGCTGATCCAAAGAAGGAACAGGTATTTGCGCAACGGGAAAACCCAAAGTCGCACAAGCACGGGGTCACGCCCATTTGTGAAAGACGAAAAACGCGCCGCAGGCAATAAAGCCAAAGCCGACAAAATGGTTCCATGTCAGGGGTTCCTTCAGAAAAAACACCGAAAAAACAGCAAAGACCGACAGGGTGATGACCTCTTGAATTGTCTTCAGTTCGGCTGCGGAAAAGTGGCCATGGCCTAAACGGTTGGCCGGCACCATCAGGACATATTCAAAAAACGCGATCCCCCAGCTGATGAAGACCACGGTCAGCAGGGGGGCGGATTTGTAGTTCAGGTGGCCATACCAGGCAAAGGTCATAAAGACATTCGACACCAGCAGCAGGCCAATGGTCAGAACGGGAATCGGGATTGCGGTCATCGGGTGCTCCTGTGCTCCTGCACCTATGGGCGGACATAGCGCCAAGGGGGGCCACAGGAAACCCGTTTGACCCCCGCAATATTCCCGTTACGCTGTACGGCAAAACGGGGGGACGCATGAACCATATTCTGGCAGAGCTGGATGCGCGGCGCAGTGTGGCGCGCGCAGG
>JAYUZO010000248.1:0-8973 GCA_043751715.1 Rhodobacterales bacterium
GGGGGGGGCGGTGGCGGCGGTTGTGGGGTACCGCACGTTGCAGCCTGATGCGCCTGATCCTGCGCCAGACCCTGTGGCCGTGGCTGAACCGGCAGCAGACCCTGTGCCAACAGTCGCAGCCGTGGACCCTGACCCTTCGGTTGCGCCGGAACCGGTTGTAGAAGATATTGCCATCCCGGCACCAGAACCAGAACCCGCCGCACCAGAATCGTCCGTGCCGCCACCCGCCCCGCCCAGCTTTGACGTGGTACGCATTGAGGCGGACGGGGCGGCGCTGATTGCGGGCACATCGCCGCCGGACGCGCAGATTTCGCTGCTGCTTGACGGCGTGCAGGAAACCCGTGTGCAGGCCGATACGGTTGGCAATTGGGTGGCACAGCTGACGCTGACGCCCAATCCGGCCCCACGCAGGCTAAGCCTGTTGGCGACGCTGGAGGATGGAACAACGCTGGACGGTGTGGAAACGGTGGCGATCGCGCCCATCGCAGCGGTGGTGCCTGCGGTACCTGCGGTGCCCGAGGCGACAGAACCCGTGCCAGAACCTGCGCCGCCCGCCACATTGCTGGTGACGGAAGACGGTGCCGAGGTATTGCAGGCGCCCGTGCCCGTTGCCGCAGGTGAACCGGTTCCGGTCACGCTGGATGCGATTTCCTATGCGCCTGATGGTGCGGTGCAACTGGCAGGGCGCGGGCAGGGTGGGGCGGCCCTGCGGGTGTATCTGGACAATGTGGCGGTGACGGACAGTGCGGTACGCGATGATGGCGCGTGGGCGCTGACGCTGCCAGACACGACACCGGGCATGTATACCCTGCGGATTGATCAGCTGGATGCTGACGGTGCGGTAACGGCGCGCACCGAAACGCCCTTCAAACGCGAAACGCTGCAGGCATTGGCACTGGCAGCGGGGCAGGCCGCCCCACCAACGGCAAATGATATTGCGGCCCCTGCTGTAGTGGGCGCAGCACAAGAACCGGAACCTGTACCCGCGCCCGAGGTGGAACCGGCAGATGCTGAACCGCCCGCACAGATTGCCGAGGTTGAACCCGTATCAGAACCGGTATCAGAACCCGCTGCAGTTGAAGTTGCACAAGTGGCCGCGGCACCGTTGCCGGTAACGATCACCGTGCAGCCGGGCTTTACCCTGTGGGGCATCGCAAATGACATGATGGGTGAGGGCACGATGTATGTGCAGGTGTTTGAAGCGAACAAGGACAAGATCCGCGATCCCGACCTGATTTATCCGGGGCAGGTGTTCACTGTTCCGCAAGACTAGCCGGGTCCGCAAGAGGAGCTGTGTCCGCAAGAGGAGCTGTGTCCGCAAGAATAGCCGGGTCCGCAGGACTGGCCGGGGCCGCAGGACTGGCCGGGGCCGCAGGCATGATCATGTCACGCCTGGCCAGACAGCAGGCCTTCACCTCGGCATCACCCATGCAGCAATCGTTCAGCAAATGGCCGATCAGATGGCCCATCATCGCCCGGTCGACCGCGTAAATCACCTGCCGCCCATCGCGGCGTGACCGGATCAGACCCGCGCCTTCCAGTGTGGACAGATGGAACGACAGCGCCGACGCCGATATGCCCAGACACACGGCAAGGCTGCCTGCCGCATGCCCGTCCACACCCATCAGATGGCGCACAAGGGCCAGACGCTGCGGGTTGGCCAGCGCCTGCAGGGCGACAAGGGCTTTACTCTGATCCATGTATCCACTATTCAACGATCCTTGAAATGACACTAGCTGAAACGCACGCCCCGATCAACCATCCCGGCCCGCGTTTGCCATGGGATGTGCAATGACCGAACAATCACCCAAACCCGCCAGCGGCTGGCAAACCATGCAGCGCGTCGGGCCTTACCTGTGGCCTGCGGGGCAGACGTGGATCAAACGCCGGGTTGTGCTGGCCTTGTCATTCCTGATTGTGGCCAAGCTGATTTCGGTCACCACACCGTATTTCTACAAACTTGCAGTTGATGCACTGGGCGGGGCTGAACCCACCCCCGTCATGGCCATGACGCTGACTGCCGTTGGTCTGACCGTGGCCTATGGCATGGCGCGCCTCAGCGTGGTTTTGTTCAGCGAACTGCGCGATGCCGTGTTTGTACGTGTGGGCCAACGCGCCCTGCGCAGGCTGGCACTGGAAACGTTTACCCATATTCATCGCCTGTCGCTGCGCTATCACATCACGCGCAAAACAGGCGGACTTTCCCGCATCATTGAAAGGGGCGTCAAGGGCGTGGATTTCCTGCTGCGTTTCATGTTGTTTTCCATCGGGCCGCTGATTTTGGAACTGACCATGGTGGCAGTGATCTTTGCGCTGCTGTTTGGCTGGCTGTATTCCGTGGTGGTGATTGTGACCATCACGCTGTACGTCACCTTTACCTTTCGCGTCACCGAATGGCGGGTGCAGATCCGGCGTGAAATGAACGACCAGGACACCGACGCCAACCAAAAGGCGATCGACAGCCTGCTCAATTTTGAAACGGTCAAATACTTTGCCGCTGAACAGCGAGAGGCCGCGCGCTATGACAGCGCGATGGAACGGTATGAGGTGGCGGCGGTCAAAACCGGGCTGTCGCTGTCGTTCCTGAACATCGGGCAATCTGTCATCATCACGGCGGGCCTTGTGATTGTCATGGTGCTGGCGGCAATGGGGGTGCAGGCGGGCACGCTGACGGTGGGCGATTTTGTCATGGTCAACGCCTATATGATTCAGATCACGTTGCCCTTGGGGTTTCTGGGCACGGTTTACCGCGAAATCCGGCAGGCCTTGGTTGATATGGGTGAAATGTTCGGCCTTCTGGGCCAACCGGCCGAGGTGCTGGACAAGCCGGGTGCCAAGGCGCTGACCCTGAAAGGGGCGGCTGTGACGTTTGACGATGTGCGCTTTGCCTATGATCCGGAACGCCAGATCCTGAAGGGCATCACGCTGCACGTGGGGGCGGGCGAACGGGTGGCACTTGTGGGGCCATCGGGGTCGGGCAAATCCACCATCGGGCGGCTGCTGTTCCGGTTTTATGATGTGACAGGCGGGGCAGTGCGGATTGACGGGCAGGATATCCGCGATATCACCCAAGGCAGCCTGCATGCTGCCATTGGTGTGGTGCCGCAGGACACGGTCCTGTTCAACGATACCATCCGTTACAACATTGCCTACGGGCGCGAAGGTGCAACGCAAGATCAGATCGAAGATGCCGCGCGTGCGGCGCGCATCCATGATTTCATCACGCGCCTGCCCGATGGCTATGACACAACGGTGGGCGAGCGTGGCCTGAAACTGTCGGGCGGCGAAAAGCAGCGCGTGGGCATTGCGCGTACGCTGCTGAAAGATCCGGCGATTTTGCTGCTGGATGAAGCGACGTCGGCCCTGGACAGCCAGACCGAGGCGAGCATTCAGGACAGTCTGCGCGATATGGGGCAGGGGCGTACGGTGATCACAATCGCGCACCGTTTGTCGACCATCGCGGATGCAGACCGGATCGTGGTGCTGGAAGACGGGCTGGTGGTAGAAGAGGGGCGGCACGAGGTGCTGATCGCACGCGGCGGGCGCTATGCGGCGATGTGGGCACGCCAGGGCCAGGAAGAGGCCGAGGCGGCCTGATACGCTGCACGGGCTTGGCAATGCTGGCCTTTGCCGTGTAAGACAGGGCAAACAGGCGGCAAGACGGCGAGGGCACAAGCGTGAGCAATAACGACAGCTTTATTGACGAGGTGACCGAAGAGGTCCGCCGTGACAAGCTTTACGCCGCTTTCCGCAAATATGGCTGGATCGGTGTGGTTGTGATCCTTGGGCTTGTGGGTGGCACAGCGTTCAACCAGTGGCAGCAATCGCGCGAACAGGCGCGCGCGCAGGCCTTTGGTGATGCCGTGCTGGATGCGCTTGATCTGGGCGCACCCGATGAACGCATGGCAGCTTTGGCGGGGGTGCCTGCCACGGGGGCACAGGCGGGCCTGCTGGGCCTGATGCTGTCAACCGATCCCGAGGCGGACAAGGCAGGTGCGCTGGCAGCGCTTGATACGGTGGCAGCAGATACCACGCTGTCACCGTTGTACCGCGATCTGGCCATTCTGCGCCGGGTGATTGTGGCAGGGGCTGACAGCCAACTGGCCGACCGGCGCGCAGCGTTGGATGGCATCGCCGTGGCGGGCCGCCCCTACCGCGTGCTGGCGCAGGAACAACTGGCGCTGCTGGCGATTGAAGACGGGCAAACCGATACTGCCATTGCCCTGCTGACAGCGCTGATCAGTGATCAGGAGGCAACACAGGGCCTGCGCACACGGGCAAGCCAGTTGATTGTCGCACTTGGTGGCACGCTGCCCACAGCCGAGGCCGGATGATGCAGGCATCTGGATTTGGCAAGGCCGCATGTCTGTTGACCGCGTCACTGTTGGCGCTGACTGCGTGCAAACCGCGCGAAGTGATCCTGCCCGGTGAACGCTTCGGGGTCCGCGCCGATCTGGCAGATTCGATCCCGGTTGAAGGCCAGCCTGCACCCGTTGCCCCCCCAGCGGATGGCGTAAACCAAAGCCAGCCGATCAGCCTGCCGGGTGCGGTGGCCAATGCCGATTGGACCCACCGGGGCGGCACTGCGCGCCATGTGCAGCCACATGGCAGCCTGTCGTCCGCACCCCAGCTGCTGTTCGCGGCCAACATCGGCTCTGGCAATTCGCGCCGTAACCGCATTGCCGCCGCACCCGTGGTCGCCGATGGTCGCGTGTTCACCATTGATGCCAATGCGCAACTTACGGCCACATCTACGTCTGGGGCCACGCTGTGGCAGGCCGATCTGACCGCACCCACCGATGGCGGTGGCGGGCTGTCAGGCGGCGGGCTTGCCTATGGTGGCGGGCGCGTTTTTGCGACCACGCCGTACGGCGAAGTGGTGGCGCTTGATCCTGCAACAGGGGCCATTCAATGGCGTCAGGCGCTGAATGTGTCGGTGACCGGTGCCCCGGCCACCGATGGCACTGCCGTTTATGTGGCCGGGCGTGATGGCACGGCATGGGCGATTGGCGCGGATGACGGCAAGGTTTTATGGACAGCCACGGGCCTGCCCGCCGCCGCCGGTGTGGTGGGGTCTGCCGCCCCCGCCGTGGGCGAACGCGCGGTGATCTTTGCCTTTGCCAGCGGGGTTGCTTCCGCGGTGCTGAAAGCCGGGGGTACGGTTGCCTGGACGGCACCTGTGGCGGGCCAGCGCTTGGGCCGCGCCTTTGCAGGCTTTGCCGATGTGACCGGCGATCCGGTGATTGATGGCGGGGTGATTTACATTGGCACATCTGCGGGGCGCACAGTGGCCCTGTCCGCCTCGGGCGGTGAAGAGCTGTGGTCGGCAGGCGAAGGTGCCATGGGCCCTATTCTGACCGTGGGCGGGTCATTATTCATGGTCAATGACAAGGGCGATCTGGTGCGCCTTGATCAGGCCACTGGCACCAAGATCTGGACCCAACCCCTGCCATTCTTTGAAAACGCCAATCCCCGCCGCCAACAGGCTATAACGCCGCATTTTGGCCCGGTTCTGGCCGGTGGGCGCATCGTGGTGGCATCGGGTGACGGGCAGCTGCGGTTTTTCTCGCCTACCGATGGTGCGTCGCTTGGGTCTGTCGCCATTCCCGGCGGTGCCTCCAGCCAACCGGCCCTTGCAGGCGGCGTGCTTTACGTTGTGTCGGGCAATGGCCAACTTCTGGCTTTCCGCTGACCGGATTGCGGTATAGGACCAGCGGCTTGTAATCTGGACATCACGCCATGAGCTTTACCCTTGCCATCGTCGGCCGCCCGAATGTGGGCAAATCCACGCTGTTCAACCGCCTTGTCGGCCGCAAGCTGGCGCTTGTGGATGATCAGCCCGGCGTGACCCGCGATCTGCGCGAAGGTGACGCCAAGCTGTTTGACCTGCGCTTTACCGTGATTGATACGGCGGGCCTTGAAAACGTCACCGATGACAGCCTGCAGGGCCGCATGCGCCGTCTGACCGAACGCGCGGTTGATATGGCCGATATCTGCCTGTTTCTGGTGGATGGCCGGGCTGGCATCACCGCCAATGATGAGATTTTCGCTGATATCCTGCGTCGCAAGGGTGCCAAAGTTATCCTTGGCGTGAATAAGGCCGAAGGCAAGGCGGGCGATTCGGGTGCGCTTGATGCGTGGTCGCTGGGCCTGGGCGAACCGATCCGCATTTCGGCCGAACACGGCGAAGGCATGGATGATCTGTATACGCTGCTGGTGCCCTTGGCCGATGCCTTTGCCGAACGGGCCGAGGCTGATGCGCCGGACGTGGATATTGATATCCCCGAAGGCAGTGAAGCCGAACAAGACCTTGCCGCGCACATTCCCACGGCGAAAAAACCGTTGCAGATTGCTGTGATCGGGCGGCCCAATGCCGGCAAATCGACGCTGATCAACAAGATCATCGGGCAAGACCGTTTGTTGACGGGGCCGGAACCGGGCATTACGCGTGATGCGATTTCGCTGAAAGCTGATTGGCACGGCACGCCGATCCGCATCTTTGATACGGCAGGCATGCGCCGCCGCGCGCGGATTTCGGAAAAGCTGGAAAAGCTTTCTGTGGCTGATGGCATTCGCGCCGTGCGCTTTGCCGAGGTGGTGGTGGTGCTGCTGGATGTGGAAATTCCGTTTGAAGTGCAGGATCTGCGCATTGCCGATTTCGCCGAAACCGAAGGCCGGGCAATTGTGATTGCTGTCAACAAGTGGGATCTTGAGGATGAAAAGCAGGAAAAACTGGCCGAGCTGAAGGAAATGTTCGAACGCATGCTGCCGCAGTTGCGTGGCGCGCCCTTGGTGACGGTATCGGCGAAAACCGGCCGGGGGCTTGACCGTTTGCATGATGCGATCCGCAAGGCGCATGATGTGTGGAACCGGCGTATCCCGACAGCGCGTCTGAACACTTGGCTGGGTGCCATGACCGAGGCACACCCGCCACCGGCACCGGGCGGCCACCGGATCAAGCTGCGCTACATGACGCAAGTCAAGACACGGCCGCCGGGCTTTATTGCCATGTGCAGCCACCCGGACCTGATGCCAGACAGCTATCGCCGCTATCTGGTCAACGGGTTGCGTGAACATTTTGATATGCCGGGTACGCCGATCCGCCTGACGTTCCGGGGGCAGGGCGACAAGAACCCGTTCAAGAACCCAAAGTTCCACACGCCCAGTCGGCTGCGCAAACACAAAGAGGTTAATCGCGGGGAATGACGCGCGATCAGCGGCTTATGCGGCAGTCTTCATCCTGCCGCGTGCGCCCATGATTGTGATGGCCAGCACCACGATGCCCCCAGCGGCAAGGGCTGCTACGGTGACATTCGGCTGCCAGTTCACGGCAATGATCCCGATCAGCGCCCAGATCAGCGTCAGGCCATAGGCGACATCTGCAGGCCTGCGCAGTTGCACCGATACCCCAATGGTCAGCGCCAGTGCCAGCATTGCCGCGGCGGATTCCGTATCGGTCAGCCAGCCATAACCCGCCACGACGACGCCAAGCGAGACATTCGCCGCAGCCGTCAGCCAACCGGTGTAAATGGCAATCGGTGTGGCCAGCAGCCAGCGGTCCTGCCCGGATATACGCAGCAATGCATACCCGGCAAAGACCAGCATCGCCCAGATCGCGGCGGTTGCGGTGATGGGGTAAGTGGGCGCAATCCACAGCCAGAGGGTGCCAATGGTGATGGATGCCGCCATCGGCAGGCGCACAGTATCCCATGCAGGATCATCGCGCCGTTTCAGTAGCCCGAACAGCGCATGCGCAATCAGGCCCAGATAAATCAGCCCCCAGATCGAAAAGGCAAATCCGGCAGGCTGAATTGACGGGCGCGCGATTTCGACCGGGAATATGCCGGGATCATAGCCGGTAAAGGGTGGCGTCACAAAGGGTGCCGCCCCGAAACCAAGGGTGGCAATCAGCAAAAGAATGGCGCGGAAAAGCATGTTATTCCTGTCTTTTCAAGCCAGAGTGCCATCCGCATTAATCCGCGTGGCCCCCATCATGTAGGGCGAAAGAACGCCCGGCAAAGTGACTGACCCATCGGCCTGCTGGCCGTTTTCCACCACCGCTATCAGCGTGCGCCCCACGGCCAGCCCCGATCCGTTCAGCGTGTGTACGAATTCAGGCTTGCCGTTGCCGCCGGGCCGGTAGCGCGCGTTCATCCGGCGGGCCTGAAAATCACCACAGACGGACACTGAGCTGATCTCGCGGTAGGTGTTTTGTCCCGGCAGCCACACCTCCAGATCATGCGTTTTGGTGGCACCAAAGCCCATATCACCTGTGCATAGCACCATCACCCGGTAGGGCAGGCCCAGCTTTTGCAAAATCGCCTCGGCGCAGCCCGTCATGCGTTCATGTTCTGCAAGGCTGGTCTCGGGCGTTGTGATGCTGACCATTTCCACCTTTTCAAACTGGTGCTGGCGCAGCATGCCCGATGTATCCTTGCCCGCAGACCCGGCCTCGGACCGGAAGCACTGGGTATGGGCGCAACGGCGGATCGGCAGGGCCGCCTCATCCAGCACCAGATCGGCCACCATATTGGTCAGCGTCACTTCGGCGGTGGGGATCAGCCAAAAATCTTCTAGTGTTGGTGCGCGCTCCATGACCACTTTGTATTTATCAGCGTAATCTTGCACGGTGACCAGCCCATCGAAGTCACTAACATTGGCGTTCTTCAAAATGGCTTCCTGCGCTAAAGTGGCGCGACTGCGCATTGATGCCCCAAAGAAGGACTCATCTGCAAATTTAGGTAGCTGATTGGTGCCAATCATCGCATGATTTTTGACCAGAACCGGCGTCCAAGTCTCGGTCAGGCCATGATCGGTGATGTGCGTATCCAGCATGAACTGCGCCAGCGCGCGGTGCAGGCGAATGGCGGCACCCTGCAGGATGACAAACCGCGCGCCAGACAGTTTGGCGGCGGTGGCAAAATCAAGACCGTGCTGCATGGCCTTGATATCAAAGTGTTCTGACGGTGCAAA
>JAYUZO010000249.1:0-24385 GCA_043751715.1 Rhodobacterales bacterium
TCGCGAAAAAAGTGCAGATGGATACGGTTGAGTTGATGCTTGCTGCTGGCAAGGACATGTCGGAAGATGCGACCGCCGCTGTCAAAAAGGCAACCGCTGACGTGACGACCGCTGCCAAGAAAGTTGCTACAGCAGCAAAGTAATCGTCGCAGGAACGTCCTCCCCGTTCCTTGTGATGTGTTGGGCGGGCCTTCGGGCCTGCCCTTTTCCATGCGGCAATTGGGGCGTGCCTTCGGGCGCGCCCTTTCTTTTTGCAAAACTGTCACCTAAGCTGTCGCTGCACTGCAACATGGGGGCACAAATGGCCGACGCGGACAAGCCACTGCTGATCAAACGCTATGCCAGCCGTCGGTTGTACAATACCGAAACGTCCGATTATGTGACGCTGGAGGATATTGCAGGTTTCGTGCGGGCCGGGCGCGAGGTGCAGATCATTGATCTGAAATCCGGCGATGATCTGACGCGGCAATATCTGCTGCAGATTGTGGCCGAACACGAATCCAAGGGCGAAAGCGTGCTGCCAGTGGGCGTGCTGACTGATCTGGTGCGGTCTTATACCAATTCGGTGCAGTCGGTGGTGCCGCAGTTCCTTGCGGCATCGTTTGAAATGTTGCGCGAGGGGCAGGCGAAAATGGTGGAAAACATGGCCGTCCTGCCCAACCCGATGGCAAGCGTTCCGGGGTTTGAGGCGTTGCGCAAACAGCAGGAAGCGTTCCTGAAAACCATGATGGGCGGGATGCCAGCCTGGGGTGGTACATCACCCGCCAAGGCCGAAGCCCCCGCCAAACCAGACGCCGATGATCTGGCCGCGATCAAGCAGCAGCTGGCAGAACTGCAAGCTAAACTTTCAAAGCTGTAGCCACGTGCCGCTGGTGGGTCAGGACGCGCGCATCACCTTGTGGGGGGTAGAGGTGTTTCTGGCGGTGGCCGAAGAAGGCGCCATTTCGGCAGCGGCACGGCGGCTGAACGTATCGGCATCCACGGTCAGCCAGCAACTGGCGGGGCTGGAGGCGGCGCTGGGCGCGGTCCTGCTTGACCGCGGGGCGCGGCCGATGCTGACAACGCCTGCTGGCAGGATGTTCCGCCGCCACGCGCAAACGATCCTGAATGCCGAGGCAGAGGCGCGGGCGGAACTGGCGATGGCTGATCTGGCAGGGCTTACATCGCTGCGGTTGGGCATGATCGAGGATTTTGATGCCGAGGTGACACCGGCCCTGCTGGCCGATCTGGCGGCTGATCTGAAGGGTTGCCGGTTTTTGCTGGAAACCGGGCCAAGCCACCGTCTGCTCAGCCAGTTGGAGGCGCGGGCGCTGGATATGGTCGTGGCGGCTGATCTGGGCACGGAACAGGGCGATGGTGGCTGGCGCGAGGTGCATCCCTTGATGGCAGAACCCTTTGTTGCGGTTGTGCCACGCGGCACGGCGGCGGGTGATGTGCAGGCCATGCCGATGATCCAGTACACGGCGCGTCATCACATGGGGCGGCTGGTGGCGGCACATCTGGCGCAGCAGAACGTGCGGCTGACGCACCGGTTTGAACTGGACAGCTATCCGGCGATCATGGCGATGGTGGCGGCGGGGGCGGGATGGACGATCCTGACGCCACTGGCGATTGGCGTGGCCGAGCGGTTCTGGGGGGCAACTGATGTGCTGCCGTTGCCGTTCGCACCTCTGGAGCGGACGATTTCGCTGACGGCGCGGGCGGGGGTCTTGCGGGATATGCCGGGGCTGGTGGCAGGGCGGATGAAGGGCCATATCGCGGCGCGTGTTGTTGTACCGGCGCTGGCACGCTGGCCGTGGTTGGGCGGGCAACTGAGGGTGCTGTAGGCAGCAGCGGCAACCTTCGCCTTGCGATCAGGCAAACCGCCCCGGACCTGCTGATCCGGGGCGGGTTCGTTTCTGGCACAAAAAAAACCGGCTACCCCGCCATCATCATCTGATAGCTGGCCGGCACATAGCGGAACCCGTCTTCACGCGTCTCGACATAGCCCATGCCGGGAAATGGCATGTGGTAGCCAATGAATGGCACACGGTCTGCGGCCAGCATGCCAAACAGCGCGCGGCGGGTTGCGGCGGCGGCGGCCTTGTCTGCATCGAATTTCACTTCCCAATCGGGGTAGGCCAATGACCAGACATAGTGGTTCGCCGCATCCGCCGCGATCACCAGTTGCGCGCCGTTGCTTTCCAGCCGGTAGGCCATGTGCCCCGGCGAATGGCCAAAGGCTGCCATTGCCGTGATGCCGGATGCCACACTGCCGCCGTCATCAACAAAGGTTGTCATCCCGGCCAGCGGGCGCACCGCCTTGTCATAGTTTTCATCCGCCGCTGCGGCCCAATGGTTGTTTTCGACACTGCCCGTCACATAACGCGCGTTGGCAAAGGTTGGCCCCGCTTCACCCATCAGCCCGCCAATATGGTCGCCGTGCATGTGCGTAATGACCACCGTATCAATCTGATCCGGCGTGATGCCAGCAGCGGCCAGCGGGGCCACGATGCCTTCGGGGGCAAGGCCTGTGTCAAACAGCACAAGCTCGGTACCGGTGTTCACCAGCGTGGGCGTGAAAAAGAACTGCGCCTTGTCGGTGGGAATAAAGTTGGCGGCAGAGGCTGCGCCAAAGGTTTCGGCATCCACGTTCATGCCAAAAATGCCCTGCAGTGCTTCAACGGTGCGGGTGCCTGCCAGCAGTGTTGTCACCTCAAATCCGCCCAGCATGAAGCGGTTGAATTGCGGGATGAATGCGCCCTGCAACGGTGCCTCGCCGCGCGCGGGTGTTGCGCGCAGGATTGCGGGGGCAAAGGGGGCAGCGGCGGCGGCCATGATGGCAGCGCGGCGGGAAATCGGCATTGGGCGATCCTCCGGATGGTTTCTGTGTCGCCACAAGGTTAGGCCATCCTTTCGCCCGCGCCATTCACAGGCCCGTCAAACTGCCTGCAATGCTGCACAGGCCCTGTGCGCCTATTCCCACCACGGATCGACCGATGCGATATCATCATCTGACCAGCCAAAATGATGCGCCAGTTCATGCACCAGAACATGGGTGACAAGTTCACCCAAGGTCACATCGCCCCGCGCGGCCCATTCATCCAGAATTGGGCGGCGGAACAGCCAGATCACATCGGGGCCGGTAACCTGATCCATCACTGATTTTTCGGTCAAAGGCGTGCCGTCATACAGGCCGGTCAGCGCGAATGGATCGGTCAGTTCCATCAGCTCCAGCATATCATCAGGCGCGAAATCCTCAATGCGCAGGACGATGGCGGTGGCGGCCTCACGGTAGGGCTGGGGCAAGGCCAGCACGGCATCGCGCGCCAGATGTTCGATCTGGGTCAGCGAGGGGGCAAGGCTTTCGGGGGTGGGCAGGGTCATGGGGATAACGCTAGCGGGAAAGCGGGCGGCGCGATAGAATATGTAACGGTGAAACGCTGTGCGGTTCGCCTGACAGATTTCCTGCGGGGAAATGGTGAACGATATGTCAAAACCAAATCTGCCCGTTGTCACCCCGTTGCAGCCTGATGCCTGGCTGGCCTCTGTGGTGCCGGCCCGACAGGCCGAGGCTGCCCGCCTGCTTGTGATCT
Source organism: Rhodobacterales bacterium (assembly GCA_043751715.1). Lineage (GTDB taxonomy): Bacteria > Pseudomonadota > Alphaproteobacteria > Rhodobacterales > Rhodobacteraceae > JAAFHS01. The sequence goes on from JAYUZO010000249.1 coordinate 3,576, forward strand.
TTGCCAAGGAAACCGGCTTTGCCCCGTGCCTTTGGCCCGGCGGCATTGCGGGCTTTGGGCGCTATGCCTTTCAGTATGACAGCGGCCATGCGGGTATCAGCCTTGCGACGGGGTTTTCGCCGCGCAAGGCTGATCTGTCGATCTACATCATGCCCGAATATGCCGATCACGCGGCCTTGCTTGCGCGCCTTGGCAGACACCGCATGGGCAAGGCCTGCCTTTATCTGCGCCATCTGGACGATGCTGATGAGGGCGTTTTGGGGGCGCTGATCCGTGCGGGGGTGGCAGACTTGCAGACGAAGTGGCTAGTGACACCGGGCTGAAACTGGACAAGGGTCTGCCCTTGTGACAGGGAAGCACGGTTCCACCAAAAGGCACCGTAATGAGCATTGTCACCACGCGTTTCGCCCCGTCACCCACCGGTTATATCCATGTGGGCAATCTGCGCACGGCGCTGATGAATTACATGATCGCGCGCAAGGCGGGCGGTCAGTTCATTCTGCGGCTGGATGATACGGATCAGGAGCGGTCAAAGCAGGAATACATCGACGGGCTGAAGGCCGATCTGGCGTGGCTGGGCTTGGGCTATGACCGCATTGAACAGCAATCCTTGCGGATGGGGCGCTACCGTGAGGCGGCGGAGCAGCTGAAGGCGGCGGGGCGGTTTTATGAGTGTTTCGAGACGCCAGTAGAGCTGGACCTCAAGCGCAAGAAACTGCTGAACATGGGTAAGCCGCCGGTTTATGACCGGGCATCGCTGCACCTGACCGAGGATCAGAAGGCGGCCTACCGCGCCGAAGGGCGTGTGGGGTATTGGCGGTTCCGGCTGGATATTGAGCGGATCGAATGGAAGGACGGGATCATCGGCGATATCTCGATTGATGCGGGGTCAGTGTCGGACCCGGTGCTGATCAAAGCGGACGGGCAGGTGCTGTATACCTTCGCAAGTTCGGTGGACGATGTGGACATGGGGGTCACGCATATTGTGCGGGGGGCGGACCATGTGACGAATACGGCAACACAAATCCAGATCATGAAGGCCTTGGGGGGTGTGCCGCCGACATTCGCGCACCACAGCCTTTTGACCGGGCCGCAGGGCGAGGAGCTTTCCAAACGGCTTGGCGTGCTGGCACTGCGCGATCTGCGGGGGCGGGGGATTGAGCCGATGGCGCTGCTATCGCTGATGGCGCGGCTGGGGTCATCCAAGCCGGTGGAACTGGCGGGGTCTTTGCAGGACCTGATTGACGGGTTCGATGTGGGCAGTTTTGGCGCGGCACCGACAAAGTTTGATGCGGATGATCTGTTGCCGCTGACGCGGCATCATGTGCAGGGCTTGCCGTTCGAAGCGGTGGCGCGGCGGATTGCGGGGCTGGGTGTGCCGGATGATCTGGCGCAAGGGTTCTGGGCAGTGGCCAAGGGCAATATCACTGTGCTGGACGATATGGGCCAGTGGTGGGTGCTGTTCCGCGATGGGGCAGAGCCGCTTGTGGATGAGGCAGACCGGGATTTCGTGGCACAGGCGATGACGCTGCTGCCGGCGCGGCCATGGACGACGGCGACCTGGGGTGAATGGACAGCGGCGGTCAAGGCTGCCACCGGGCGCAAGGGCAAGGATCTGTTCCGGCCTTTGCGACGGGCGCTGACGGGGCGGGATGCGGGGCCGGAGATGGCGGATGTGATGCCGCTGTTGCAGAAGGTTCCGGGGGTTTAGCGCCCTTGGCAAAGGCCGGGGGTTTCACACCCCCGGACCCCCGTGGGATATTTGTGGACAGATGAAATGGGGCAGGCAGTGGCTGGACAGACTGGGGCTGGGCAGACTGGGGCTGGGCAAGCAAAGTTCGTTGAAGGGAATTTGCTGCGCCATGTCACGGTGATGTCCTTGTCGGCGTCGGTGGGGTTGATGGCGATCTTTGTCGTTGATCTGATCAACATGGTTTACATCAGCTGGCTGGGTGATCCGGACCTGACGGCGGCCATTGGCTATGCGGGTGCGGTGATGTTTTTCACGACTGCCATCGGGATTGGCCTGTCGATCGGGGTGACGGTGCTGGTGGCCCAAGCCGTGGGGGCGCGGAATGCGGGCCTTGCGCGGCAGCGGGCGACCATTGGTCTGGTGTTGGGCGGGGCTTTGGGCGTGGCGTTCACGGGCGTGGTCTGGCTGCTGCTGCCGCAGATTGTGGATCTGATCGGGGCGCGGGGGCGCACGGGCGTTGAGGCACTGAATTTCCTTCGGATATATACGGTAAGCCAGCCCTTGCTGATTGTGGCGATTCTGGGGGCGGCGATCCTGCGCGCCTATGGCGAGGCGCGGCGCGCAATGATGGTGACGGTCTGGGGGGCGATTGCGTTGGCGGCACTCGACCCGGTGCTGATCCTGTGGCTGGACATGGAGTTGACCGGGGCTGCGATTGCGGGGGCGGGGTCGCGCATGGTGATGCTGGCGGTGGCCCTGTGGCCGGTCTGGCGGCGGATCGGGGGCTTTGCACCGGTGACGCGTGCGGCGATGGCAGATTTCCTGCGCCCGTTTGTGGCGATATCGGCACCGGCGATCCTGACGCAGATGGCGACACCTGTGGGGCAGGCCATCGTGACGCGGATGGTGGGGGTGTACGGCGAGCCTGCGGTGGCCGGCATGGCCATCGCCGGGCGGCTGACGCCGGTGGCATTCGCGGTGATCTTTGCGCTGTCGGGGGCGCTTGGGCCGATCGTCGGGCAAAACCTGGGGGCAGGGCGGATGGACCGGGTGGCGCGGGTGTTCCGTGACAGCATCATCTTTACCGCCGTTGTGATTGGCACAGTGTCGCTGGCGCTGTTTGTGTTCCGCGCACCCTTGGCGGACCTGTTCCGCGCCGAAGGTCAGACGCGCGATCTGGTCTATCTGTTCTGCGGCCCGCTAAGCCTGTTGTTCTTTTTCAACGGGTTGATCTTTGTGTCCAACGCTTTGTGTAACAATCTGGGCCGCCCGTTCTGGAGCACGGCTGTGAACTGGGGCCGTCATACGCTTGGCACGCTGCCGCCCGCACTGTGGCTGGGCGGGATGCTAGGGGCACAAGGCGTGCTGATCGGGCAGGCGGTGGGGGGCATTGTCTTTGGGCTGATTGCGGTATGGATGGGTTGGTATGCCATCCGCCATCCGCGTGGGCCGATAGCGCGACCGTTGCACGCAGCAGAGGCCGTGCCGGGTGAAGGGCCCGTCTGACGCTGCTTGCGGGGGGCTGACGCCGCTTGCGGGTGATGATGCGTCGCTTTCGGATTTTCCGGGCTTGTCAGGCGCGTGCTTGCTTGCTACCACGATAGCGCAGGATCGGGAGAATCCGGATAGACGTTCTTCCGGTGCCGAAGGAGCAACCGCCCCGGTAAACTCTCAGGCGCAAGGGACCGTTTCTGCAAACAGACGCTGGAGAGTGGTGCATCTGCACCCGCCGAAGGGATAACGATCTCAGGCGCCCATGGTTCAGATGAATCGACACGGGCAAGGACAGCGGGGGCATCGCGGCGTGGGGATTGGCCCTGTGCCAGTGGTGCCGGGGTATTTCCGGCGGAAATGGGGTTGGTCTTGGGTGACCTTTTGAAGCTGGGTCTGCATGATCTGCACGCGGGCCTTGGTGGCCGTATGGTGCCATTCGCGGGCTACGAGATGCCGGTGCAATACGCCGCTGGCGTGATGAAGGAACATCTGCATACGCGGACCGCAGCGGGGCTGTTTGATGTCAGCCACATGGGGCAGGTGATTTTGCAACCGGCTGGCAGCATGGAGGCGCTGTGTGCGGCATTTGCCGCACTGATGCCGGTGGATGTGGCGGGACTGCGCGAAGGCCGCCAACGCTATGGCCTGTTCACCAATGACGCGGGCGGGATCATGGATGATCTGATGTTTGCCAACCGGGGCGATCATCTGTTTGTCGTGGTCAACGCGGCCTGCAAGGCGGCGGATATTGCGCATATGATGGCGCATCTGGGCGCGCAGGTGCGGGCTGTGACGGACCGCGCGTTGCTGGCCTTGCAAGGGCCTTTGGCCGAGGCGGCCTTGGTGCGGCTGGTTCCACAGGTGGCTGCGATGCGGTTCATGGACGTGGCGGTGGTGGACAGCGTGTTTGGCGCGCTGTGGATTTCGCGGTCGGGCTACACGGGCGAAGATGGCTTTGAAATCTCGGTGCCGGATGCGGGCGCGCGGGGGCTGGCCGATGCGCTGCTGGCGATGCCAGAGGTAGAGGCGATTGGCCTTGGTGCGCGGGATAGTCTCCGGCTGGAGGCGGGCTTGTGCCTGTATGGGCATGATATTGATACGGGCACGACGCCGGTTGAGGCGGGGTTGGCTTGGGCCATTCAGAAAACGCGCCGCACGGGTGGGGCGCAGGAGGGCGGCTTTCCAAGCGCTGCGCGGATTTTGCGCGAATTGGAGCAGGGCCCGGCGCGATGCCGCGTTGGCCTGCGCCCCGATGGGCGCGCGCCGATGCGTGAAGGGACACAACTTTTCCATAATGGTGCGCCCGTGGGCCATGTCACATCGGGGGGATTTGGCCCCAGTATCGATGCACCCGTTGCCATGGGCTACGTGCCTGCTAACCTGTCAGCGCCGGGCACTGCTTTGACGGGTGAAGTGCGCGGGAAACATCTGCCATTGACCGTAACGGAATTGCCGTTCCGGCCTTCCACATTCAAACGCTGAGGACGATGATGAAGTACACGAAAGAACATGAATGGCTGCGCGTTGAGGGCGATCTGATCGTGGTCGGCATTACCGAACATGCGGCCACGGCCTTGGGCGATGTGGTGTTTGTGGAACTGCCAGAGGTGGAAACCATGGTGGCCGAAGGTGATGAGATCTGCGTGATCGAAAGCGTGAAGGCAGCATCAGATATTCTGGCGCCACTTGACGGCGAGATTGTCGAAGTGAACGAAAAGCTGGTTGATAACCCAAGCCTTGTGAACGCTGATCCGCTGGGGGCTGCATGGTTTTTCAAGATGCGGGTTGAGGATACATCCATCATCGACGATTTCATGGATGAGGATGAATATGCCGACCTGATCGGTTGAGCCTCGCCCAAAAATTTTCGGCGAAAATTTTTCGCCCCCACCGTTGATGCCCGTTTGCGGGCGCGTGCGCGCGCCTGCTGTCGCAACCCAAAGGACGTATCATGACCTTTACACCCGTCGCCTATGATACCTATGATTTCGCCAACCGCCGCCACATCGGGCCTTCACCATCCGAGATGGAAGCGATGCTGAAGGCGATCGGCGTGGCCAGTCTGGACGCGCTGATTGATGAGACGGTGCCTGCGAGCATCCGGCAGGACCGCGCGCTGAACTGGCCTGCCCTGCGTGAGCATGAGCTGCTGGCGAAAATGCGTGAAGTGGCGGGGAAAAACCGCGTGATGACCAGCCTGATCGGGCAGGGCTATTATGGCACGGTCACGCCCCCGGCCATTCAGCGCAACATTCTTGAAAACCCGGCGTGGTATACGGCCTACACGCCCTATCAGCCGGAAATCGCACAAGGGCGGTTGGAGGCCTTGTTGAACTATCAGACCATGGTGTCTGATCTAACAGGCCTGTCCGTGGCGAATGCTTCCCTGCTGGATGAGGCGACGGCAGCAGCAGAAGCCATGACCATGGCGGAACGCAGTGCGAAATCCAAAGCGCGCGGGTTCTTTGTGGACCACAACTGCCATCCACAGACCATTGCGGTGATCCAGACGCGGGCGGCACCTTTGGGGATCAACGTGGTGGTGGGCGATCCGGAGGCGTTGGACACTGCGGCGGTTTTCGCGGCGATCTTCCAGTATCCTGGCACCTATGGCCATGTGCGTGATCTGACGGATGACATTGCACGCCTGCACGGCACCAAGGCGCTGGCGATTGTGGCGACTGATCTGCTGGCGCTGACCATGCTGGTTGAGCCGGGGGCGATGGGGGCGGATATTGCGATTGGGTCAAGCCAGCGGTTTGGCGTGCCTTTGGGCTATGGCGGGCCGCATGCGGCGTTCATGGCCTGCCGTGATGATCTGAAGCGGGCAATGCCGGGGCGGATTGTGGGCGTGTCGATTGATAGCCGGGGCAACAAGGCGTACCGCCTTTCGCTGCAAACGCGCGAACAACATATCCGCCGCGAAAAGGCCACGTCGAACGTCTGTACGGCGCAGGCTTTGCTGGCGGTGATGGCGGGTTTTTATGCAGTGTTCCATGGCCCGGTCGGCCTGCGGGCGATTGCGGAGCGGGTGCATTTCCTGACGGTGCGGCTGGCCAAGGCCTTGCGCATGGCGGGGGCCAAGGTTTCGCCGAAAGCGTTCTTTGACACGATCACGGTTGAAGTGGGCGTGGGGCAGGCGGGCATTCTTGCTGCGGCGCGTGCGGAAGGCGTGAACCTGCGCAAGATCGGCAATGACCGTGTGGGCATTTCGCTGGATGAAACATCCGATGAGCGGGTGCTGGCGGCGGTGCTGCGGGCCTTTGGGATTCATGCAACGCCCCCCCACCGCGCGGCCCTTGGCTTTCCGGAAAGCCAGCTGCGTAGCACCGACTACCTGACGCACCCGGTGTTCCACATGAACCGGGCCGAGTCTGAAATGATGCGCTACATGCGGCGCTTGTCTGACCGCGATCTGGCGCTTGATCGTGCCATGATCCCCTTGGGCAGTTGCACGATGAAGCTGAACGCGGCGGCGGAAATGATGCCGATCACCTGGCCGGAGTTTTCGTCGATCCACCCGTTTGTGCCGCTGGATCAGGCGCTTGGGTATAAAGAGGCGATTGATGATCTGGCGGAAAAGCTGTGTGAGGTGACGGGCTATGACGCCATGTCGATGCAGCCAAACTCGGGCGCGCAGGGCGAATATGCGGGGCTTTTGACGATACAGGCCTATCACCGGTCGCGCGGCGATGCGCACCGCAACATCTGCCTGATCCCGGTATCGGCACATGGCACGAACCCGGCGTCGGCGCAGATGGCGGGGATGGAAGTGGTAGTGGTGAAATCTGCGCCCAACGGCGATGTGGACCTTGAAGATTTCAAGGCCAAAGCGGTGGCTGCGGGCAATGCCCTTGCGGCCTGCATGATTACCTATCCGTCAACGCATGGGGTGTTCGAAGAAACCGTGCGCGAGATTTGCCAGATCACCCATGACCATGGCGGGCAGGTGTATCTTGACGGGGCCAACATGAACGCGCTTGTGGGGCTGGTGCAACCGGGCAAGATCGGATCGGACGTCTCCCACCTGAACCTGCACAAGACATTTGCCATTCCGCATGGCGGCGGGGGGCCGGGCATGGGGCCGATTGGCGTTAAGGCGCATCTGGCACCGTTCTTGCCGGGGCATCCGGAAACGGGCGGAGATGAGGGGCCGGTGAGCGCGACGCCATATGGTTCAGCGTCCATCCTGCTGATTTCATGGGCCTATTGCCTGATGATGGGGGGTGCTGGGCTGACGCAGGCCACGCGCGTGGCCATTCTGAACGCCAACTATATCGCCGCACGCGTGGCGGGGCATTACCCGATCCTGTTCATGGGCAACCGGGGGCGCGTGGCGCATGAATGCATTCTGGACACGCGGCCCTTTGCCGAAGTGGGCGTGACGGTGGATGACATTGCCAAACGCCTGATCGACAACGGTTTTCACGCGCCGACAATGAGCTGGCCAGTCACCGGCACGCTGATGGTGGAACCGACGGAGTCTGAAACCAAGGCCGAGATAGACCGCTTCATCACCGCACTTCTGGCGATCCGCGATGAGATTCGCGCAGTGGAAAACGGTGAGATCACGGCCGAAGCATCACCCCTGCGCCATGCGCCGCATACGGTGAATGATCTGGTGGCGGATTGGGACCGGGCCTATAGCCGCGAGGCGGGCTGCTTTCCGCCGGGTGCGTTCCGGGTGGACAAGTACTGGCCACCGATCGGGCGGGTGGACAATGTGTTTGGCGACCGCAACCTGATCTGCACCTGCCCGCCGTTGGAAAGTTATGCCCAAGCGGCTGAATAGATTGCGCTTTCATACGGGTTCAAATATCCCCGCCGGAGGCCATTTTGGCCAACACCGGATGCCTTCGGCGAGGATATTTTTTCAAAGATGAATGCCAAGGAACCCGGTATCCTGAAGGGGCTGACTTCGGCCATTCCGATTGCGCTTGGCTATCTGCCGATTGCGTTTTCGTTCGGCGTGGCCGCGACGCGGGCGGGCCTGAACGAGGCCGAGGCGGTGATGCTGTCGGTCGTGATCTATGCGGGGGCGGCACAGTTTCTGGCGCTGGCACTGGTGACATCCGGGGCACCCTTGCTGATATCGGCTTTGACGCTGATCGCGATGAACGTGCGGCATGTGCTGTACGGCCCGGCGCTGTTGCGCGCGGCGGGCGCGCGGGAATTGCGCACGGTCTGGGGCTGGGGGTTTGGGCTGACGGATGAGGTGTTTGGCGCAGCACTGGGCCATTTGGCACGGGGTGGGGTGTTTTCGGAACGCTTTATGTGGGGGCTGGGGGCTGGCGCCTATGGATCATGGGTGGTGGGCACGGCCATTGGTGCAGTGGCGGGCGGTGCGGCGCTGGATGGCTGGCCGGTGCTGGACGCAGCGCTTGGGTTCATGTTGCCTGCGCTGTTTCTGGCGCTGTTGGTGTCTATCCTGTCACGCGCGCAGGTACCCGTGATCGTGGTGGCCATTCTGGTGACTGTGGTGGTGACGCTGGCATTTACGTCAACCGCAGGCATTCTGGCAGGTATGGTGGCGGGTGCCGTGACCGGGTTGGTGCGGCGATGAACGGTGATCTGGTACTGATGGCCGTGGCGGTGGGGGTGGCGACCTATGCCTTTCGGGTGTTGCCCGCGCGGGCTGCGCGAACCGGTCTGTCAGAGGCGGGGCTGCTGGCCCGGTTTTTGGCATCAACCGGGCCTGCAGCCATTGCCACGTTGTTCACAGCTTCGGCCCTGCCGATGGTGCAGGCGGGCGGGCTGCCCGCACCGCTGATTGCAGGCACGCTGGCTGTGATTGGCGTATTCTGGTGGCGCAGGTCGGTTGTGCTGGCAACGCTTGCCGCGGCCGCTGTCTATGGCGGCGTCTTTGCGCTTTTTGCTGGCTGACGGTTCGGTCTGCACGGGTTCTGCACGATTGGTGGGCGATATGCCGGCACCCGCACATCCACAAATCAGGGGGTTCGCGGCGCAGGTCCTGCCCGCTATCTTGTAACCCGTAAAGACGGAGCCGCCCGGTTGAAAATTCTGATTGCCGATGATGATCCGCGTTTGCGTGAACTGGTATCGCTGGCGTTGCAGCGGGCGGGTTACACCGTGGTGACCGCCAGTGATGGCCAGCGGGCGCTGACCCATGCCGCGCGTGAGGCGCCTGATCTGATCGTGCTGGATGTGGGCATGCCGGAAATGGACGGGTTTGAGGTGTGCCGCCGCCTGCGGGCCATATCGCAGGTGCCGGTGCTGTTTCTGACGGCACGCGATGATGAGATTGACCGCATCGTGGGTCTGGAACTGGGGGCGGATGATTATGTGACCAAACCCTTCAGCCCGCGCGAGTTGGTGGCGCGCATCAAGGCAATTCTGAAGCGCAGCCATGGCGGTGCTGCACCGCAACTGTTGCGGCACGGGCGGGTGACGTTGGATAAGGTGGGGCATCTATGTGCGGTGGATGGCACTTATCTGGCGCTGACGGGGACGGAATTTCAGCTGATGGCACTGCTGATGGCGGCACCGGGGCGGATGCATGCGAAACCTCGGGTCACCGATGCGATCTGGGGGGCGCATAGTCAGGTAAGCGACCGCACGCTGGACAGCCACCTGCGCAACCTGCGGGCCAAGCTAGAGGCGGCGGGGTGCAAGGATGCGATTGAAACCCTGCACGGGGTGGGCGTAAAGCTGGGGCTCTGTCTTTGATGCGGCGCTGGCGGCCATCCCTGGGGTTTGTGCTGGGGGGTGCGTTGCTGGCAACGCTGGGGTTTGCCTTCGTGGGGTTGGTGGTGCTGCGCTATCTGGGGCCGGTGATCGGGTTCCGGCAGGCGGCCTTGGCCTTGGGGGCGGCCATTCTGTTGCTGACTGGCGCGTTGGGGTGGCTGCTGGTGCGGCTGTTGCTGCGGCCGATTGCGGCGCTTGAAGGCTATGCCGTGGCGCATCAGGCCGGCGATGTGGCGGCGCGGCCCCGGCATTTTGGCACGCACGAATTGCACCGCACGGCGATTGCGGTGATCAGCATGGCGGACGCGCTGCGTGACCGCGAGGCGACGATCCGCAGCTTTACCGATCATGTCACGCATGAGGTCAAAACACCGGTCAGTGCGATCCGGGCGGCGGTGGAGCTGCTGGAGGATGGCGGCGGGCTGACAGACACAGACCTTGCGATTCTGCGTCAGATTGATGGGGCACAGGCGCAGATCGCAGCGCAGTTGCAGGCCCTGCGTGATGCCGCACAGGCGCGCGAGGTGCGGTATCTGGGGCAATCAACGCTGGCCGAAGTGGTGTCGGGCCTGACCGGTGCAGTGATTGAGGTTCAGGGCGGCGATGTGCCGTTGCCGATGGCTGCGGCAGGCATGGCTTTGGTGCTGGGGCATCTGGTGCGCAATGCCGTGGAACATGGGGCGGGGCGGGTGTTGATTGCGGCGGGCAAGGCGGGTGAGGTGCGCGTGCAGGATGATGGCACGGGGATATCAGCGGGCAACCGCGACCGGGTGTTCGATTCGTTCTTTACCACGGGGCGGGAAACCGGCGGCACCGGCATGGGGCTGTCAATCGTGCGCAATATTCTGGCCGCGCACGGGGGCGAGATTGCTTTGGATGATGCCGCGGGGCCGACAACGTTCGTGATCCGGTTTCGGGCGGGCTAGGCTGCGTCGCCTAATCAGCGACGATATTCACACCATCCACCGTGCGCAGTGCGCCATACAGTGCAGGCCTGCGGTCGCGGAACGTGCCCCAGCTGCGGCGAAACGCCTGCACGGCGTCCAGATCGAACGTGGCGGTCAGGATGCCGGGATCGCATCGGTTACATTCGGCCACCTTGGCCCCTGTGGCATCGGCAATGAAGGATGAGCCGTAGAAGGTGATCGCGGAATTGCCGATCACCTCATGCCCCACGCGGTTGGATGCGACCAGTGGCACCATGTTGGCCGCCGCATGCCCTTGCATGGTGCGCTGCCAGTGCGGCATCGAATCCACATCCGGATCAAGCGGTTCGGTGCCGATGGCCGTGGGAAACAGCAGGACTTCGGCCCCTTGCAGCGCCAGTACCCGTGCCGTTTCGGGAAACCACTGATCCCAGCAGATGCCACAGCCGATGCGCCCATGGCGCGTGTCAATGGCGCGAAAACCGGTATCGCCGGGGCTGAAGTAGAACTTTTCCTCATACCCCGGATTTTGCGGAATATGGCTTTTACGATAATTCCACAAAAGCGCGCCGTCGGCATCAAGAATGGCAAGGGCGTTATAGGCAGCCTCACCCGCGCGTTCAAAATAGGAAACCGGCAGGACAACACCCAGTGCGCGCGCGATGGTGGCGAAATGCTGCACAGCCTTGTCTGCGGATACCGGTTTGGCCAATGTCAGGTAGGCGGCGCGTTGTTCCTGACAAAAGTAGGGGGTCTGGAACAGTTCCTGCAACAGGATGATCTGCGCGCCTGCACCCGCAGCCTGCCGCACCAGCGTTTCGGCCGAAGCGATATTGGCATCGGCGTCCCATGTGCAGGCCATCTGGGTGGCAGCGATGGTGATGTTGCGCATGGCTTTCTCCGATGTCGGTGCACAGATCATGCGCGGCGCGCGGGTGGTTTGACAAGCCGCCGTCAGCGCTGCGCAGTGGCAGGCGCTGTCAGAAACACCTCGACCGTTTCCTCAAACGCCCGTGGTGCATCGGCGTGAAGCCAATGGCCTGCATCCGGCAGTTTGGCAAAGCGCGCCTTGGGAAACAGGGCGCGGATCAGTGGGCGGTGTTCGGGCAGCACGTAGTGCGATTTGCCGCCCGTCAGAAACAACGCGGCACCCGGAAAGCTGCCACCCACATCGGGCCAGCCCACAATCAGCGGCATCTGATCTGTCAGCACCTGCAGGTTCAGCCGCCACGTGGGTGGCGTGGATTTCAGATCCAGCGATTGCAGGAAAAACGCGCGCAGGGCGGGGTCAGGTACGCTGGTGGCAAGGCGGCGGTCAGCTTCGGCCCGGCTGGTGATGGCGTCCAGCGGCAAGGCCTGCATCGCATCAATGTGCTGGGTGTTGTCATGGGCATAGGTCACCGGGGCAATATCAGCCACGATCAGGCGGCGCACCAGGTGGGGGGCGGTCAGCGCCAGCATCATGGCGGCCTTGCCACCCATCGAATGGCCCAGCACATCAACCGGGGCCTGCAAGGTGCCGATGACCTGTGCCAGATCGGCGGCCATCGCGGCATAGCTGTGATCGGGGTTGCGCGGGCTGTGGCCATGATTGCGCTGATCAACGGCAATCACATCGCGCGCGGCTGACAGATGCCGTGCAATCACCCCCCAGTTTCGGGCAGTGCCAAACAGGCCGTGGACAATCAGCAGGGGTGGCTGATCATTGGGGTGGTCCGCGGGATAATGGGTCTGGGCCAACATGAAAACCTTGGTATCACATGGGGTTTTGTGCGCCAGAGCTGTTGAAAACGGCGGCCAACAGAGTAAGCCTGTAGGGAATCAGGCCTGTTGGCAGGCCAAAGGATACAACATGAGCGCGGTCACGGTTCAGCAAATGGCACAGCGGGTGACGGCCCTGCTGGACGAACGCCTGCTTGCACGCGGCGATGGGCTGGAGGCCAAGCTGCGCTACGCGGGGCGGCAACTGCCGCGTAAGGTGCGGTTGGCTGCGGGGCGGCTGGCGCTGGCACAGGCGCGGTCCGGCGTGCCAAAGCTGCTGTTGATGGTGAATGAGGGCGATGTGGCGCGCGACTATGACATCTGCGTGCGGTATCTGACCACGATCAACCCGTTGCGCGGACCGGTGGCGGCTGTGGTGCGGGTGGCGGCATCGGTGGCCGTGGGGCTGCTGGTTCTGGCCGTGGTTGCCGGCGGGTTTTTCTATACCCAGGGCGGCGTCTGACTTTCCATTGCTGCGGCGCACTGCTAGGTTCATTGAACGCCGTTCAAGGAATATGCCATGGCCACACCGGACCCCGAACCCAGCAAAGCCATGCTGCGCCGTGATGATCTGCGGCTGCGGCTGATTGATCTGGCCGAAGCGCAGATTGCCACCAAGGGTGCCGCATCGCTGAAAGCGCGTGATCTGGCGGCGCAGGCGGGCTGTGCCGTGGGGGCCATTTACAACGTGTTTGATGACATGACGGCACTGGTCATGGCGGTGAATGTGCGCACATTCGCGCGGTTGGGTGATATGGCGGTGGCGGCGCTGGCGGCGGCATCGGGCGCGCCCCCGCAGGACCAGATGGTGGCGCTTGGCCGGGCCTATCTGCACTTTGCCGCAGATAATCTGCCCTTGTGGCGGGCGCTGTTTGATGTGGCGGGGCAGGGCGCGGATGTGCCCGATTGGTACCGCGCGGCGCTGGCGGATTTGTTTACGCAGATCGAAGGCCCGATCGCGGCCTTGTTCCCGGCGCTGGACCGGCGCGCGTTGGACCTGATGGTGAGGGGCCTGTTTTCATCGGTGCATGGCATTGTGCAGCTGGGTCTGAACAACCGCACGCCTGCCGCACCACTGGCCGAGATTGAAGCGATGATCGCCATGGTTCTGCGCGAAATCGGCAAGCGATAAATTCTTGAACACCGTTCAAAATATTGCTTGAACGGCGTTCAAGTTGTGGTATCTTCATTTTGTGAACGATGTTCAAGAGATGGAGACCCAAGATGTTTTCGACACTGCGCATCATGATAAAGGCTGTCAACAGGCCGTCAGAGGCCGAAGTTGAGGGGCTGGCGCTGCTGGCCCGTATTGATGGCGAAACCCGTGCGATGCACGAAACGATCCGGGCGGCGGACCGGACTGTGGATACCACGGTGCTGGCTGTGGCGCGCGCCAGACTGACTGCGCTGAAAGAGGCCGCGATTGCGGCACGGGCGCTGCGCCCCGAACATATCCGCTACAGTGGCGCGCTGGCCTGCCTGCAATGCGGACAGGGCATGGCCCCGATGATGGGGCAGGCGGCGGCGCAGATTTGGGCACGGGTGGCATGATGGGTGCGCCAGACAAGGAAGACACGTTGAAAGACCCAGACGCCGTTGACTACCGGTCGGGCATGCCATGGGATTTTGGCCTGATGCCACAGGTATTGCGGCGGGTTGCCGCATGCACCAAGGCGCGGGTGGCACAGGCAGAGGTGCCGTTTGGCAGCAATCTGCAGCTATCATGATGAGCGCCTGCGGCGCGAAGACGTTTATCCTCGCCTCTGGCCTGCGGCCAACCGGCTCAGGCGTACGCGCCGCGCGGGGATATTTGGGAAGAGGTCAAAGTTGCGGTTTGGCACTGGCCGGTGGGATGTAACCGGCCAGTGTTGCGCGCGGCCTACAGCCCCGGATAGATCGGGAAGCGGTCACACAGCGCCTGCACCTTGGCGCGCACGGCCGCCTCGACCGCGCCATTGCCGTCTTCGCCATTGGCGGCCAGACCATCCACCACTTCGGTGATCCAGCGGCCGATATCGCGGAATTCAGCCTCGGCAAAGCCACGCGTCGTGCCTGCGGGGGTGCCAAGGCGCACGCCAGAGGTGATGGTTGGCTTTTCGGTATCAAACGGGATGCCGTTCTTGTTGCAGGTGATATGCGCGCGGCCCAATGCCTTTTCGGTGGCATTGCCCTTGACGCCCTTGGGGCGCAGATCGACCAGCATCAGATGCGTATCGGTGCCACCGGTGACGATGTCCAGACCACCCTTCATCAACTGATCCGCCAACGCCTGCGCGTTCCTGATCACCTGCGCCTGATAGGTTTTGAACCCCGGTTGCAGCGCCTCACCAAAGGCCACGGCTTTGGCGGCGATCACGTGCATCAGCGGGCCGCCCTGAATGCCGGGGAAAATGGCCGAATTCACCTTTTTCGCAATGCCCTCATCATTCGTCAGGATCATGCCGCCACGCGGGCCGCGCAGGGTTTTGTGGGTGGTGGTGGTGGCGACATGCGCATGCGGGAAGGGGCTGGGATACAGGCCCGCCGCCACAAGGCCCGCAAAATGCGCCATGTCGACCAGCAGGTAGGCGCCAACCGAATCGGCAATCTCGCGCATGCGGGCGAAATCAATGATGCGGGGAATGGCAGACCCACCGGCGATGATCATCTTGGGTTTGTGCGTGGTTGCCAGTTCCTGCACCTGATCATAGTCCAACAGCAGATCCTGCTTGCGCACGCCGTATTGCACGGCGTTGAACCATTTGCCGGACTGGTTCGGGGCAGCCCCGTGTGTGAGGTGGCCACCGGCATCAAGCGACATGCCCAGAATGGTATCACCGGGCGCAATCAGCGCCTGAAAGACGCCCTGATTGGCCTGTGACCCGGAATTCGGCTGCACATTGGCAAAGCCACAGCCGAACAGATCCTTGGCGCGGTCAATCGCCATGTTTTCGGCAATGTCGACATACTGGCAGCCGCCGTAATAGCGCTTGCCCGGATAGCCTTCGGCGTATTTGTTGGTCATGACCGACCCCTGCGCCTCCATCACGGCGCGGGACACGATGTTTTCGGATGCGATCAGTTCGATCTCATCGCGTTGACGGCCCAGTTCCTGCGTCATGGCACCGAACAGGGCGGCGTCGCGCGCCGCAAGCGTTTCGGTGAAAAAGCCGTTGTCACGATGCGGGGCGTTCATGGGCGATCTCCGGGTTCAAAGGTTTGGCACCATCTAGAAGATGTGTGCCGTTCTGGAAAGGCAAGAAAACGACGCAGGCGCGGGCGGGTGCGAAATATTGTAATCTATCGGAAACTGCCGGGCGCGGGAATGGCTTGAGTTTGCCGCACCGGGGCGACAAGGTGCGGTCAACAGTGGGGGGCACATGACACGGCGGATACATTTTGCAGCCAGCACAGCCCCGGCGGCGGTGGAGGCCTTGGCCCATCTGACGGCGTCACTGGGGCAGGTGACGGTGGATGAGGCCGATGTGGTGGTGGCCCTGGGCGGTGACGGGTTCATGCTGCACACGCTGCACCGCGTGCAGCCGCATGGCCTGCCAGTCTATGGCATGAACTGCGGGACGATCGGGTTTCTGATGAACACCTATTTCGCCGAAGGGTTGGCCGAACGGCTGGATGAGGCGGAAGAGGCGGTGATCAACCCCTTGGTGATGCGGGCGGTAACGGCAGATGGCAGTGTGGTGACGGCGCTTGCGATCAATGAGGTATCGCTGTTGCGGGCTGGGCCGCAGGCCGCCAAGCTGCGTATCATCGTGGATGGCAAAATTCGGATGGAGGAACTGGTCTGTGACGGAGCACTGGTGGCCACACCAGCGGGGTCGACGGCATATAATTACAGCGCACACGGACCGATTCTGCCGATCGGGGCAGAGGTGCTGACGCTGACGGCGATGGCGGCGTTCCGGCCGCGGCGCTGGCGGGGGGCGTTGTTGCCAGCCAGTGCAGTCGTGCGGATTGAAGTGCTGGAACCGGACAAACGCCCCGTACGGGCGGACAGTGACAGCCGGTCGGTGCCGCAGGTTTTGTCGGTGGAGGTGCGGTCAGAACCGGGGGTGCGGCACCGCATTCTGTTTGATCCGGGGCATGGTTTGGAAGAGCGTCTGCTGAACGAACAGTTCGCGTAGGGTGGTGGTGGGTGGGTTGGGCAGATTGCCCAGCCGACGGCGCGCAGGCACATCGGGGGCCGAGTAGAATGGGCAATCTGCCCATCTGCCCCGCAGGACTGCGTTGCACTGGCGCTATTCGCCTGCCTTGGCCCAGCCTTCAATCTTGCGATACAAAGTTGATGGCGCGATGTTCAGGGTGCGCGCCGCGTGGGATACCGATCCGCCATGCCGTGCCAATGTCGCCTCGATCACCGCACGCTCAATCTCGGCCAGGGGTCTGCCGATCAGCCCATCCAGCGGCGTGGTTTCGGGCATGTGCGCAGCGGGCACCGCCATGCCCGCCTCTGGTTCCTCAACCAGACCATCGGGCAACATGTCCAGTGTCACCAGCCCGCCGCGGTTCAGCACCACCACATTGCGTAGCACGTTCAGCAGCTGCCGGATATTGCCGGGCCAGCTATAGCGCCGGAACAACGCCTTGACCGGCGCGTCAAGCCCGGTAAACCGCCGACCTTCTTCGGCAGCGAACCGGTCAAGTGCGGCTTCGGCAATTTCGATCACATCTTCACCGCGCTGGCGCAGGGGCGGCATGTGGATGGGCACCACGAACAGGCGGTAGTACAGATCTTCGCGGAATTGCCCGCGCCGCACGGCCACCAGCGGATCAAGGTTTGTTGCACAGACAATGCGCACATTCACTTTGCGCGGGCGGGTGGCCCCCACTGGCTGCACCGTTGAGGTTTGCAGGAAGCGCAGCAGTTTGGTTTGCAACGGCAGCGCCATTTCGCAGACTTCATCCAGAAACAGCGTGCCACCATCGGCCGCCGCAGCCGCCCCCGGCTTATCTGAAATCGCCCCGGTAAAGCTGCCTTTCATATGGCCGAACACCTCGGATTCCAGCAAATCCTGCGGGATCGCCCCGCAGTTCAGCGCAATGAACGGGCCTTCGGCACGCGGCGAATTGCCGTGCACGGCCAAAGCCGCCAGTTCCTTGCCCGTGCCGCTTTCACCGGTGATGAACACGGTTGCCATGGATGCGGCCACTGACATGATCTTGTTCTGCAACCGCGCCATGATCTGCGATGATCCGATGAACATCGCCGCATTTGGCGTGGGTGTTGCGGGCAGGTTGCGCAGGGGCCGTGGTTGGGCGCGGTGGGCTGCGGCATTTTCAACCGCCGCCAGCAGCCGCGCCTCATCAATCGGCTTGACCAGAAAATCATGCGCGCCACCGCGCATGGCCGCCACTGCCCGGTTGATCGACCCATGCGCCGTCAGCACCACGATGGCGGCGGTCGGATCATCGGCAAGCATGTCTTCCAGCACGGACTGGCCATCGCGGTCGGGCAGTTCAAGATCAAGCAGCACCACGTCCGGCCGGTGGCTGCGAAAGGCGGCAAGGCCATCGGCGGCAAGCGTTGCGCTGTGCACGGTCAGGCCGGCTTTGGTCAGCACCGACCGGTAGATCATCTGCAGCGATGTGGTGTCTTCGATCAGCAGCACGGTTCGCGGTGGCTGGGGGATGTCCGGTTTGCGGGGCTGACTGCGCGGGGTCATGGCGGTGTCCGCGTGTGTAATTCATCCTGCACATAGGCCATCAGCGCCGACAGACGCTGCAGCAACACATCAAGAACCAGCGTCATGCGCGGTTCATCATTATTTTGCATGGCGCGGTGCAAATGTTCGGCATCGGTCTGCACGCTAACGGCACCGATGGACCCTGCGACAGCAATCAGGATATGGCATTGCGCGCGGAAGGCGGCCTTGTTCAGCGTGGGTGCGGCGGCGGCGATTGCAGTGGTGACAGCGTCCAGATCAAGCATCAGCTGGCGCAGCAGATCCAACGCGGTGGCGGGGCCCGCAAGGGCCATCAGGCGTTGAAACACCTTTGCATCGACAATGGGATCGGGGCCGGACTGCGTGTTGGACATGCGGTCAAACTGCTGGCGCACCAAAATGCAAAGCGACACGGTTTCCGCAATCAGGGGCTGCAGGGATGAATCCTGGTTCTGCACCATGATGCGCGAAAGCGTGTTATGCAGATCATGCAGGTTTTGCTGCAGTCTGGTAGCACCGCGCAAAGGCTCGGCACCGGGCTGAGGAATGGAAAGGGACATCGCGTCTCGCATTTTGCAACAACCTAGCGCGCCGATTGGCGGCCTGTCCAGCGATGCGACGCAGCGTTTTGTGCGGGCCTAGCGTGAAGCCAGCCCCAGACCCTGCAAGGCCTGCGCAATTTCATCCAATATGGCGGGGTCATCAATCGTGGCGGGCATTTTCCACGGCTGGCTATCGGCGATCTTGGCCATGGTGCTGCGCAAAATCTTGCCCGACCGGGTTTTCGGCAAACGGTCAACCACCACGGCGCGTTTGAAATCGGCCACCGGGCCGATCCTTTCGCGCATCATGGCCACGCATTCCGTTATCACCTCGGCCGGATTGCGGGCCGCACCTTTGTTCAGGCAGACAAACCCCAGTGGTGATTGCCCCTTCAGCGCATCGGCCACGCCGATCACGGCGCATTCGGCCACATCGGGGTGGCTGGCCAGCACCTCTTCCATCGCACCGGTTGACAGACGATGGCCCGCCACATTGATCACATCATCGGTGCGCGCCATGATATAAAGATAGCCGTCGGCATCGACATAGCCCGCATCGCCGGTTTCATAATATCCCGGAAACTGCGCCAGATAGCTTTTGTGAAACCGCGCTTCGGCATTCCACAGGGTCGGCAGGCAGCCCGGCGGCAGGGGCAGCCTGATGGCAATCGCCCCCAGCGTGCCGGGGCTGACCTGATGCCCGGCCTCATCCAGGATGTGCACGTCAAACCCCGGCATCGGCACGGTGGGGCTGCCGATTTTCACCGGCAGTGCGCCAAGGCCCAGCGGGTTGGCAGCAATGGCATAACCGGTTTCGGTTTGCCACCAGTGATCAATCACCGGCACACCGACATGGCGTTGGGCCCAGTGAATGGTGTCGGGGTCGGCACGTTCACCGGCCAGAAACAGGGCCTGCAAAGCGGACAGGTCGAACTGGCCGGGCAGCTCGCCTTTGGGGTCTTCACGCTTGATCGCGCGCAGGGCGGTGGGGGCGGTAAAGAACGTATGCACCTTGTGTTCAGCCATCACGCGCCAGAAGGCTGATGCATCGGGCGTGCCCACAGGTTTGCCTTCGAACATCAAAGTGGTGCATCCGGCAATCAGCGGGGCGTAGCAGATATAGCTGTGGCCAACGACCCAACCGACATCGGATGCGGCCCAGAACACCGCACCGGGCGGGCAGTTGTAGATGGCGGTCATCGTCCATTGCAGTGCCACCAGATGCCCTGCCGTCGGGCGTACCACGCCCTTGGGTGCGCCAGTGGTGCCCGATGTGTAAAGGATATAGGCGGGGTGATTGCCCGCCACGGGCACGCAATCAGCCGGAGTAACGCCTGCCTGCACGGCGTGCCAGTCGTGGTCATGCGCGCCCATATCGGCCACCAGCTGCGGGCGTTGCAGGATGATGCTGAATGCAGGTTTGTGCGCGGCCATGGCAATGGCCTGATCCAGCAGCGGTTTGTAGGGCACTACGCGGGCAGGCTCTATCCCGCAGCTGGCGGCAATCACAGCCTTGGGCGTGCAATCATCAATCCGTACGGCCAGTTCCGCTGCGGCAAACCCGCCAAACACGACCGAATGAATGGCCCCGATCCGTGCGCAGGCCAGCATGGCCACCACCGCCTCGGGCACCATGGGCATGTAGATCAGCACGCGGTCGCCACCGACCACACCCTGGGCCAGCAGCGCCCCTGCAAGCCGGGCAGTGCGCGCCATCAGATCGGCGTAGGTGATGCGGGTTTGCGTGCCGGTCAGCGGGCTGTCATGGATGATGGCCAGCCGGTCGCCGTGGCCTGCGGCCACATGCCGGTCAACCGCATTGTAACAGCCGTTGACGCGGCCATCGGTGAACCATTCATACAAGGGCGCGCGATCGGTGTTCAGGGCATGGCCGGGCGGCGTGACCCAGTCAATGGCGCGGGCGGCCT
Source organism: Rhodobacterales bacterium (assembly GCA_043751715.1). Classification (GTDB taxonomy): domain Bacteria; phylum Pseudomonadota; class Alphaproteobacteria; order Rhodobacterales; family Rhodobacteraceae; genus JAAFHS01. The sequence goes on from JAYUZO010000249.1 coordinate 24,285, forward strand.
GCAGCCAGAAACCATCCGGGTCGGCGCGCCACGCAGCATAGGTTGCAGCATAGGTCATGTGCAGGGCCCCCCGATGTACCGCATCAATTTGCTGTGGGGCG
>JAYUZO010000250.1:0-4840 GCA_043751715.1 Rhodobacterales bacterium
GGCCTTGAGGAGTTTGCCGGGCGTGCGAACCTGACGGCAGAACAGTTCGTTGCAGCCCTTGGCCAAGGCGGTGTTGAACCGCAAAGCTTTCGTGATTTCGTCGAGGCCGGGCTTGTGTGGCGCGATATCGTGCGCGGGCGCTATGCAGGCCAGGTGAACGTGTCCGAGGCCGAGGTTGACAGGGTGATCGCGCAGGGCGCGCAGGAAACCAAAATCCGCCTGCTGGTATCAGAACTGGTGATCGCAGCCCCACCGGGCCAAGAGGATGAGGCGCTGGCGCGCGCGCGCGACATTCGTGATGGTATCGTGGCGGGCGGCAATTTTGCCAGTGCGGCGCGGCAGTTTTCGGCGTCACCTACGGCTGGGTCAGGCGGGCAATTGCCGTGGCTGCCGCTGGAAAACCTGCCACCCAACCTGACGCCGCTGCTGTTGGGGTTAGAGCCGGGAGGCGTCAGCGAACCGGTTGTGGTGCCGAATGCCGTGGTGCTGTTTCAGGTGCGCGATATCGAAGAAACGGTAGGGCCTGCCGCGACCGGGGTCGAGGTGGAATATGCCGAATACCTGATCCCGAATACCGATGCAGCGGGGGCCGAGGTGGCGCGCCTGCGGGCCGAGGCAGACAGCTGTGCAGAATTGTACGCCGAGGCACTGGGCCAGCCGGTGGAACAACTGACGGTGACCACGGCCACCATGGGCAATATTCCGCAGGATGTGGCGCTGGAACTGGCCAAACTGGATCTGAACGAGGCGTCATCGCTGCTGACGCGCGGGGCCAACCGGGTTTATCTGATGCTGTGCAGCAGGCGCGCGCTGCCTGCCGCCCCCGAAATTGTGCTGGACGGCGTCGCGGTGCCCGATGCGCCTGCCCCCGAACCGGATGCAGGCCCGGACCGTGAGGCGATCCGCAACCAGTTGCTCAACCAGCGGCTGGCGGGTTTTGCCGACCGCGATCTGGCCAAACTGCGCGCCGAAACGATCATCCGTGAGCCGTAAGGTGCTGCCGGTTGCGCTGACCTGCGGTGAACCTGCAGGGATCGGGCCGGAAATTGCGGTAAAGGCGCGGGCGGTGCTTGGGGCCAAGGTGCCGTTGTTCTGGATCGGCGATCCGGCGCATTTGCCTGCAGGCACGGCCTGCGCGGAAATTGCAGCGCCGGGCGATGCGCTGCGTGTACCTGCCAATGTGTTACCGGTGCTGCGGCATGACGTTCCGGGGCTACTGACCCACGGCCAGCCGAACCCCGCGCATGCGGCAGGGGTGATTTCGGCGATTGAGCGGGCGGTAGACCTTGTGCAGTGCGGGCTGGCAGCGGCGGTCTGCACGGCACCAATCAACAAAAAGGCGCTGAAGGACGGGGCTGGATTTGCCCATCCGGGGCATACCGAGTTCCTTTCGCATCTGGCAGGGGATGTGCCGGTGGTCATGATGCTTGCCTGCCCCGGTTTGCGGGTGGTGCCTGCGACTATCCATATTCCGCTGGCGGATGTGCCGGGGGCGCTGACGGCGGCGGGGCTGACACAGGTCATCCGGTTGACGCATGCCGGGCTGCAACGTGATTTTGGCGTGGAACGGCCCCGGATTGCGGTTGCAGGTCTGAACCCGCATGCAGGCGAAGGCGGGGCCATGGGGCAGGAAGAAATTGCGCTGATCACCCCGGTGTTGCATGCGCTGCGCGCCGAAGGATTTGATCTGTGCGGGCCATTGCCTGCCGATACGATGTTTCATGCGGCCGCGCGGGCGCGCTATGATGCGGCGGTGTGCATGTACCACGATCAGGCGCTGATCCCGATCAAGACGATTGATTTTGCCGGTGGGGTTAATGTGACACTGGGCCTGCCGTTTGTGCGCACATCACCCGACCATGGCACGGCGTTTGATATTGCCGGGCGCGGGGTGGCGGATGCAACAAGCCTGATTGCGGCGCTGCGGATGGCATGGGATATGGCGCGCTTGCGGCTGGCGATGGAGCGGGGGCCAGCCCCCGCGCCCCCGGGATATTTACAGGGCCAAAAATGAGGGCAGGGTTTGGGCACGATTGACGGGTTGCCAACGCTTTCGCAGGTGATCCGTGACCATGAACTGGTGGCGAAAAAGGCGCTTGGGCAGAATTTCATCCTGGATCTGAACCTGACGGCCAAGATCGCGCGGTCAGCGGGGGATTTGTCTGCCCATGATGTGCTGGAGGTGGGGCCGGGCCCCGGTGGCCTGACGCGCGGGTTGCTGGTGGAAGGCGCGCGCCGGGTGCTTGCGGTGGAAAAGGACATGCGTTGTTTGCCAGCACTGGCGCAGATTTCGGCGGCCTATCCGGGCCGGCTGGAGGTGGTGCAGGGTGATGCGCTGGCGATGGATGTAACGGCACGGCTGACGCCACCCATTCGGGTGGTAGCAAATCTGCCCTATAATGTGGGCACCGAACTGCTGATCCGCTGGCTGACACCGCAGGTCTGGCCGCCGTTCTGGACAAGTCTGACACTGATGTTTCAGCGCGAGGTGGCAGAGCGGATTGTAGCAAGGCCGGGGGGCGACCATTACGGCCGCCTTGCGCTGCTGGCGCAGTGGCGGGCGGATGCGCGCATCGTGATGAGCCTGCCGCCCGAGGCGTTCACACCGCCGCCCAAGGTGCATTCAGCGGTGGTACATCTGACGGCGCTGCCTGCGCCGCGCTATCCAGCGGATGGAGCGATCTTGCAGCGGATTGTGGCGATGGCGTTCAACCAGCGGCGCAAGATGCTGCGGTCATCGCTGAAGGGCATGGGGCCTGATATTGAAGACCGGCTGGTGGCTGCCGGTATTCCGCCCACGGCGCGGGCGGAAGAGATTGGTCTAGAGGCGTTTTGCACGCTGGCCCGGTCTTATGGATAGCGCGCAGCGATCAGGGGCGGTGGCCCCGGATTATTCCGCAGCTTCGGGGGCGGCCCCACCATCAGCCTTGGGTTTGCGCGGGCTGCGTGGGCGACGAGGGCCGCGATCGGCCTTTTCCGGCTCGGTTGGCGCTGCGGCGACCGGCTCGACAACCCGCACCTCTTCACGCGGCGGGCGTGGCGCGCGAGGCTGGGGCTGCACTTCGGTTTCAGGCGTTTCGACCAGACCCAGATCATCATCGGGTTCGACCACATCTATCGCCGTCGGTGTGCGGTCTTCGCGCACATAGTCACGATCCTGCCGATCACCCCGGTCATTGCGGTCATTGCGATAATCGCGGTCTTCGCGCGGGGCACGGTCACGCGGCTGCTGACCATTGCCGTTCTGGTTGTTATTCTGGTTGTTATTCTGGTTATTGCTTTGGCCGCCGCTGTTCTGGCTATTGCCATTCGGGTTCTGGCCCTGATGCGGTTGTTGCCCGCCGTTGCCATTGCCATTGCCGTTCTGGTTATACTGGCTTTGACGAGCCTCTTGTTCGGCGGCCATTTCGCGCGTGGCCTCGGCCAGCATGCGCATGTAATGTTCGGCGTGCTGGTTGAAGTTTTCCGCAGCAACCCGGTCATTCGACAGTTGCGCATCACGCGCCAGGAACTGGTATTTCTCGATAATCTGCTGCGGCGTGCCGCGCACCTTGCCATCAGGGCCAGAGCTATCAAACACGCGGTTGATGATATTGCCGAGCGTGCGAGGGCGGTTTGTCTTTGAGCGCGAGCGAGACTTGGAAGAGCGCATCTTGTCCTTTGATCCAGATCATCTGGCTTTTGACCGGGCGCCGTCGCCATAGTGGCGGAAAATCGGGTGGCGCGTGTGTGGCGGGCATTGCATTCAACGGGGGGGCGGTCAGCCCGGCCCCGTTGCGCATGCTCGTTTCGCACAGGCCAGAGGGGCTGACAAGCCGATTCTTCGCATGCCCGCCGGTTTGCCCTGAAAATCAGGGCTTTCGGGCAGAAACCACGCGATTGCGGCCATCAATATCCTGCAAGACGGCGATATCCTGCAATCCGGCGCGCGCAAGCAACGCAGATACGGCGGGGCCTTGTGTCGGGCCGATTTCCAGCAGGATGCGCCCGCCGGTCACAAGATGGGCCCCTGCCCCGGCGGCAATGTGGCGATAGGCGGCCAATCCATCACCACCGGGGGTCAGGGCCAGATGGGGATCATAATTGCGCACCTCGGGGGCAAGGGCAGGCATTTCAGCGGCGGCAATATAGGGCGGGTTGGACACGATCAGATCAAAGTGGCCATCAATTGCGCTGAACCAGTCAGATTGCAGCAATGTGACGCGGGGCGTCAGTTGCAAGTTCGCGGCATTGCGGGCGGCCACGTCCAACGCGGCGGGTGAAATATCAGTGCCGGTGCCATGCGCCTGCGGCATGTCCGCAAGGCAGGACAAAAGGATGCAGCCGGTGCCTGTGCCAAGGTCAAGCAGGCTGGAAAACGGCAGGCGCAGCGCCCCGGCCACCAGCGTTTCGGTATCGGGGCGAGGGTCCAGCGTGGCGTCGGTGACGATGAAATCATGGGTCCAGAAGGCACGTTTGCCAATGATCTTGGCCACCGGGCGGCGCGTGGCGCGGGCCGCGATCAGGGCGTTGAACGCCACCGCCTCGGGTACATTCAGAATGCGGTCGCGCTGCAGTGTCAGCGCGTGGGGCGCCAAGGCCAGCGCATGGGCCATCAGGTGGCGGGCATCGGTGGCAGGATCATCTACCCCGGCCGCCGTCAGCGTGGCCGTGGCCGCGCGCAGATGATCAACCAACGTTTGCGGGATCATCCCTCCATCTCGGCCAGCTTTTCGGCCTGATCATGCGCGGACAGGGCATTCAGGATTTCGCCAAGATCGCCCGCCATGATCTGTTGCAGGGCATACAGCGTCAGGTTGATACGGTGATCGGTTATCCGCCCTTGCGGGAAGTTATAGGT
>JAYUZO010000251.1:0-2102 GCA_043751715.1 Rhodobacterales bacterium
GCATCCTCTTCGATGTTCCATGTCGTATGTACCGGGTCACCCGACAGCACCTTGGCCGGATCAGGCCGGTCAACCACCGGCGCAATCGCATCACGCGCGACACGGGCAAGGTATGACATCGGCAGCCTCCGGGTTTTGATGCCATCCAGTTCATCGGCAATGCGCCGCCCGTCAAGCCCCCACCGCACGAACCGCACGCCAAAAGCCATCTGGCGGATGCCCGCCCCCCCCGATATAACCCCACCACCTCGCCATAAGGGCCAAAAGCATGAGCGCTACGTCAATCATCCGCCGCCCCATGCCCGCCACCATCACGGCCATGAAGGGCACTGCCCCCATCGTCGTGCTGACCGCCTACACCACCCCCATGGCCCGCATCGTCGATGCCCATTGCGATGTGACGCTGGTCGGTGACAGCCTCGCCATGGTCATCCACGGCCTGCCCACCACCGTTGGTGTGACCATGGAAATGATGATCCTGCATGGCCGCGCCGTCATGCGCGGCCTTGAAAAATCGCTTCCCGTCATCGACATGCCCTTTGGCAGCTATGAAGAAAGCCCCCAGCAGGCCTTTGCCAATGCCAGCCGCCTGATGGGCGAAACCGGCATTCCCGCCGTGAAAATCGAAGGTGGCGCGCACATGGCCGCAACCATTGCCTTTCTGGTCGCGCGCGGCGTGCCTGTCATGGCCCATATCGGCCTGACCCCGCAATCGGTGAACACCCTTGGCGGCTTTCGCGTGGTCGGGCGTGACGGCGAAGGTGACAAGCTGATGGCCGATGCCCGCGCCGTGGCTGATGCCGGTGCCTTTGCCGTGGTGCTGGAAAAACTGCCCGAGGGGCTGGCCGCGCGCATCACCGCAGCCATCAGCATTCCCACCATCGGCATCGGTGCTGGCGTAAACTGCGACGGTCAGGTGCTGGTGATTGATGACATGCTCGGTCTGTTCACCGATTTTCACCCCAAATTCGTCAAACGCTACGCCCAACTTGGTGATGATGCCCATACCGCCGTCGCAGCCTATGCCGCCGAAGTTCGTGCGCGCAGCTTTCCTGCCCCCGAACACAGCTTCCCCGATACGCTGCCCGCCAAGGCCCCAAAAGCATGACCCCTGTCCTGCGGTCCGTCGCCGCCATGCAGGCCCTGTCGCGTGACTGGAAGGCTGCCGGGCACACCGTCGGCCTTGTGCCCACCATGGGGGCCTTGCACCGCGGCCATACCGCACTGGTGCAGGCTGCCAAACGCGGCGCGGACAAGGTCATCGTCAGTATTTTCGTGAACCCCAAACAGTTCAACAACCCCGATGATCTGCGCAAATACCCCCGCACCGAAGGCGCCGATGTTGGCATGCTTGCCACCGTGGGCGTTGATGCCATCTACATCCCCACGCCGCTCGAGGTGTATCCCAACGGCTTTGCCACCAGCGTTTCGGTCAGCGGTATCAGCGCCCCGTTAGAGGGTGAACGCCGCCCCGGCCATTTTGATGGCGTGGCCACTGTGGTCACCAAACTGTTCGGCATGACGCTGGCCGATCATGCGTGGTTCGGCCAGAAAGACTGGCAGCAACTTGCCGTCATTCAGCGCCTTGTGGCCGATCTGAACCTGCCCGTGCAGATTCACCCGCTTGAAACCGTGCGCGATGCCGATGGGCTGGCCCTGTCATCCCGCAACGCCCGCCTGTCGCCGCAGGCCCGCAGCATTGCCCCCGTGCTGGTCGGCGGTTTGGAACGCGCAGCCGAGGCCATTCGCGCAGGCCAGGACCCCGCCACAGCCCTGTCCGATGCCGCCGCCGATATCATCGCCGCCGGGTTTGACGCGGTGGATTACCTCGAACTCCGCTCAGCCGATTTGCTGGAACCGATGCCCAGCCTTGATCGCCCCGCCCGCCTACTGGGTGCCGCATGGATTGATGGCGTGCGCCTGATTGACAATATCCCGGTTTAACCGCGCCTGATTCGCCCCACATGGTTAACGCGCCGTGCGCGGCCCACCCGTCTGGGCCAATCCTGTATGGGATATGGCCCTTTGCCATACCATTCACACATCATTAACCGGGCCAATTAACATTGCGTTCGCAAGGGCTTGGCAAAAAGTTCCCCCCC
>JAYUZO010000252.1:0-1965 GCA_043751715.1 Rhodobacterales bacterium
CACTTGAGGCTGGAAAGCCCAAGAAAGGCTGACGTTACGTTACAGATGGGTCAGGGGGAAAACTGCCCCTTTTTCCCATTTGTCATGCGGTATGAATTAACATAACCCGCCCGGCAAGCAGAGGGATGGCCCCCGCGCCACCCCCGGACAAATGCCATGGCCCAATCGGTCTTTCTTGTTGCCCCTGTTGCGGTGATTTCGCCGGTGCCTGCAGCCGCAGGATACCGCTTCGCCAAGCGGGCACTGGATGTGCTGCTGACCGCCTTTGGTCTGATCGCGGTCTGGCCGCTGCTGGCCTTTGTGGCGCTGCTGATCAAGCTGGATACGCGCGGCCCGGTATTTTTTGTGCAGACCCGCGTGGGCAAGCATGGGCAGCCGTTTGGCATGGTGAAATTCCGGTCCATGGTGGTGGATGCCGAAAGTCTGCTGGCGGGCATGCCGGGTGACCGGGCGGGGCTGTGCTTCAAGGCCAAGGATGATCCGCGCATCACGCGCGTGGGTTGCATCCTGCGCCGTACATCGCTGGATGAACTGCCGCAATTGTGGAACGTGCTGCGTGGCCAGATGAGCTTGGTTGGCCCGCGCCCCGCCCTGCCTGCCGAAGTGGCCGCCTATCCTGCCGTGGCGCGCGCACGCCTTGCCGCCTTGCCCGGCATCACGGGCCTGTGGCAGGTGTCCGGCCGCGCTGATCTCAGCTTTGATGATATGATCGCACTGGATGTGGATTACGTCCGCCATCCCAGCCTCAGCCGTGATATCGCCATCCTGTGGCGCACCATGCGGGTGGTTGTCGACGGGCGCGGCGCGTATTGAGCCCTAAAATTGTGCCCGATTCGCGAATCGCGGCTATCGGTGTGTGTTGACACCAGTACCTGCAGTACGGCGGGAAAAGGCGGGATAACGTGGTAAGTGGTGAAAAATGTCGTGATTGCGGGGGGTTGGCGGGTGTTGGGCGATGGGGCAGGCGCGTGCGAGATTAATCCGCAGTGATGCTGAAAAGCAGGAAAAAGCCATGTTCAGGCGGATCGGGTGGCGTGTCCAGATTCGGCGGGAAGAACGCTGCAAGGACCCTTTAAGGGGCTGTAAGGGCGGCACTAAATACGTGAGGATTTCTGGCGGCACGTTGTATCTGTTGCGCGAGACGAGGCTGGAATCGGGAAATCCAGTTTCCAGTTGAAGATCCAGTTCCCAATTAGACCTAAGGTATTGAAAAAGATAGAAAATCGGCGGATAGGCGTACAACTGTTTAGATTGCTAGCTGGGAAGTGATTCTGATAATCGCCCATTGCATTGGAACCGGGTTCGCCTGCGGTTATCGCATGATCGGGTCAGGGAGAGTGTGATGGTTGGCGGGCGCTGCATGTGCCGGTGCGGGCGTGGTGCCCGTGGCGGGTGCCGGTGCAGGTCTGGCGGCTGCGTCGGGCAGTGGTGCCGGGCAGGTAGGTGCTGGCAGCAGCATGGGTGCCGGGACGGGCGCAGCGGCGGCAACGGGCGCTGGGGCGGGCACCGTGGGGGTGCCAGTCGTTGTCACCCCAACCATCCGCCGTGCGGGGGTCTGGCGCGCGGCCCCCGTGATGGCGGGCCGCTATGGCAACTATGTGGTTCCTGGGTCGTGGCCCGATCGGCAGATGCCGGGCCGCTATGCGCCGCCACGGACAGTGGCAGGCAGCTACCAGACACAGCGCAGGGTGGATGGCACATGGAGGGCCGCATGATGGATGACCCCGAGACGACGTACGAAGCCGATGTTTGGTCTGCTGACGTGCCGATTTTACCCGTTCCCACAACAACCACAGTGCCAAAGCTGATTGGAGGGTCGGCGACGGTCCACGCCAGAGGCTTTAACGGGCTAGTGGTGCAGGGTGTCGCAGCCGTATCCGGTGCCGCCGAAATCATCATCAGCTTTCCGGCATGGTCACTCTCGGCCGGGCAGTGGGACATTCAGGCGCGAGTAGCGCCACCTTC
>JAYUZO010000253.1:0-21332 GCA_043751715.1 Rhodobacterales bacterium
GGAAGCGGCTTTTTTAATGCCTGCGCTGCAGTGCCCCACCGTGCCGCTGCCACCCGATGGTATCAAACACCGGCGCATAGGCCTGTGCCAGCGCCAGCAAAGCCGCACCATCAACGCTGTCACGGGTATCCCACGCCTTATTGGCAAGGCCCAGAATGCGCGGGCACAGCATGGCCTCCAACTGCCAGTCAGCGGTCGTGAATTCGCTCCAGAAACAGCCCTGCACACCCACGATCCGCGTCGCCACATCTTGGGCACCCACCGGCACCGGCTGCCAGTTGACCGTCTGTTCCAGCGGCAGAATCGTGGCCCAAGTCGCCCCCCAATCATCAGGGTCAGCCGTATGGGCCATGTCGAAATACACATGCTGCGCCGGGCACACCACCACGTCATAGCCCGCGCGCGCCGCTGCAATGCCCGGCCCCTGCGCTGTCCATGAAAACAACAGCGCGCCGTAGCCCAGCCCCCCGTTCGCACCCTTGGCCGCCTCTTCCCACGCCGCTGCGCGCACGCCTTTTTTGGCCAGATGGGCCCCCAGCCGCGCCATCATCCAGCCCTGCACATCATCCGGGCTGGCCAACCCTTCACGCGCCATCAGCGCATGCACGGCGGGTGATCCCTCCCACGCGCCATGGGGCAGCTCATCGCAGCCCAGATGCAGCATGCCCATCGGGAACAGGCCCGCAATCTCATCCAACAATGGCTCCAGCAAAGCCCATGTGCCGGGCACCGCCGGGTTGATGATGTTGTCACGGTAGCATTGCACGCTGACCTCGGCCCCGTTATCGGCCGGGTCACGCAGGCCCGGCACCGCCTTGTTCATGGCAAAGGCATGCGCCGGAATTTCAATTTCCGGCAGCACGTCAATCTGCAGCGCCGCCGCATGGGCAATGATCTGCGCCACATCCGCCGCACTGTAACTGCCCCCCGCGCGGATACCCCCGCCAAACACCCCCGGCACGGCGCAGCCTTCGCCGCGATATTCGGTTTTCTGCCACAGCGCGGGGGCGGTATGAATTTTTAACCGGAACGCCTCATCATCAGCAAAGTGCCAGTGAAACCGGTTCAGTTTGAACAGCGCCATCAGATCAAGCAGCCGCAGAATCGTATCGATGCCAAAGAAATGTCGCGCGCAATCCAGATGCTGTCCGCGCCAGCCAAAACGCGGGCCATCGGTGATCGTGCCGCAGGGCCAATGCCCCAGCGTGGCACGCAGGTTCAGCAGGGTAACACCTGCATAAAACACACCCTGCGCGCCGCCCGTAATGGTGATGGCCGTATCGGTGATCTGCAACACATAGGTGCCTTCGGCCATGTCCATTTCGGCAATCACCCGGCAGGGCAGCCCGGCGGGTGATAGCAGCGTCGGCAGACCCAGCCGCTGCCCAAGGTCATCGACTGCCTGCATCTGCGGGTCATCACAGGCCAAACAGGTGCGAACCATCCCGCCCGCAGGCTGCCACCGCTGGGGCTGCGGGATCAGCGGCAATCCGTCAAACGGCGCAACAGTTGCCGCTTGCGCCCCCAAGGTCACACCCGATGGCAAGTCGGGCAAGGCATGGGTCTGGCCGCCCACCCGCAGATACGCCCCCAGCGGCAACCACGCCCGGTTTTTGGGCGCAAAATCCGCATGGGCATAGGCGATCACCACACGGGCAGGCACGCCTGCAGCCATATCGGGCAAGGCCACCTCGGCATACCCCGCAACCGACCGCACAAGCGTGCCACCCGAAATCACCACCACCTCGGCCAGCAGCGAAAAACAGAACGTCGCCCGTGCCAGCGCCGTGTCACTGACGATTTCACAATGAATATGCCGCCCGTGGATCTGCGCTGTAAACGTCAGCATCATCGCGCAACCTCCAGCCGCAGTTCAGCCACGAAATCGTAAATGTCAGACCGGTACAGCCCCCGCGTGAATTCGATCGGCCGCCCCGATGGCAAATATCCCGTCCGGTCAATCCGCAGCACCGCCGCCCCATCCGGCAATGACAGCAACCGCGCCTCTGGTGCGGGCAGGTTCACCGCTGTCATCCGCTGCACGGCCCGCACTGGCGCTGTGTCGCGCGCGCGCAGCACATCATACAGCGATGTGCCCACCTCATGCGGATCGGGCAGAATATCCACCGGCAGCGATGACCATTCCACCGCCATCGGCACCCCGTCAGCCGACCGCAGCCGTTCAATCCGCGCCACCTGCGCCCCCGGTGACAGGCCAAGCGCCACCTGTTCATCCGGGCTGGGCTGGAACAATCCGCGTTGCAGGATCTTGCTGCTTGGCGTCTTGCCCCGCTGGCGCATGTAATCGGTAAACGACAGCAGGTTTGACAGCGAATGCTCCATCTTGCTGCGCGGCACGCAGACAAACGTCCCCGCCCCCCGCCGCTGTTCCAGCAATCCTTCCTCCACCAGTTGCGCCACCGCCTGGCGCACCGTCACCCGGCTGATGGCCGCAATATCGGCCAGATCGCGCTCTGGCGGCAGCTGCATGTCTGGCGAAAGGTCCCCCGCCGCAATCAGCGCCGCAATATGACGCGCCAGCTGCACGTAGCGCGGCCCCCGCCCGGCCATGAACCAGACAGTTGGCGCAAACAGACGCGCATGCAGATCGGCCAGCATGGTTCCCCCAGAATTGGTATTATTTTCAACAGACCACGACAACACTATCATCGAATAAATCGCAGATAAACAAGTGAAAATCAATGAAATACACGAAAGATGCAGCACTAGGTATTATCATGGTAGTATTTTTGACAGCCACTGGTATTGTCTCAACATCAATAGATTCGCGGTGGGCAAAACGCCCCTTGCGAATAATCAGGGGGTGCCATGTCTGCTGCTACAGACGGTGCGCATACGGATGCCGCACGGATCAGACCAACCGCCCGAAGCGGCCTGTCAGAGGCGTGGTTCGCGTGGCTGCTTATTGCACCTGCGCTGATCTTTATCGGGGTCATCGTGGCCTGGCCACTGGTGGAAACCGTGCGCCTTTCTTTCACCAACGCAAACATGGGTGGTGAAGAATGGGTGGGGCTGGCCAATTATGAAAAGCTGCTCACCTCGGCCAAGTTTTATGACATCATCGGCCGCACGTTTTTCTGGATGGTGCTGTCGGTTGGCCTGAAACTGATCTTCGGCCTGATCGGCGCCACCCTGTTGAACGCCGCCATCCCCGGCCGCGGCCTGTTCCGCGTGCTGATCATGCCACCGTGGGTGATCCCGATTGCCATCGGCTGCATCGGCTGGCTGTGGCTGTACAACGGGCATTTCGGCATCATCGCCGGCATGATGCAGCGCGTCGGGCTGATTGACGGGCCGTTCGAGATTCTGGCCTACAAGAATTCGGCTTTCTATGCCGCCATCGTAACTGATGTGTGGGTCGGCACGCCCATGGTCAGCCTGTTCTTTCTGGCCGCCATGCAGGGCGTGAACCGTGATCTGTATGAGGCGGCCTGGGTGGATGGTGCGGGCCGCTGGTACCGGTTCCGCCGCATCACCCTGCCGCAGATCATGCCGGTGATCGTATCAATGGCGCTGCTGTCAGCGATCTGGACGTTCAACAGCTTTGAAATCATCTGGATCCTGACCCAGGGTGGCCCGCGCGGCGGCACCACCACCCTGATCGTGGATACCTACAAAACCGCCATCGGCAATTTCAAGTTCGGTGAAGGTGCTGCGCGGGCGGTGATCATTGTCGTGCTGCTGGGCGTATTTTCCCTGCTCTACCTGCAGGTTCTGAACCGTGTGAACAAACATTACGGGGTGAAATAGCATGCTGATGGATCGCTACACCCTGCTGCAAAAGATCGGGCTATACGCCGCCATCGCCGTATTTCTGGCCTTCATGCTGCTGCCGTTCTTTGAAATGTTCATGACCAGCCTGCGCCCCATGAGCCATCTGTTCCGCAGCCCCTATCAGTTCTGGTCCGATAATTTCAGCTTTGATGCCTACAGCCGCATGTGGGTGACCGTGCCCCTGCTGGGTCGCTACATCGTCAATTCCATCTTCATCGCCGGATCGGTCACTACGCTGACCATGCTTGTCGTCATCCCCGCCGCCTATGCCTATGCCCGGCTGGAATTTCCGTTCAAAGCCGCCAGCCTTGGCATCTTTCTGGGTGTGAACATGTTCACAGGTGCCGTGCTGCTGATCCCGCTTTACCGCGTGTTGCGCACGCTTGGCCTGCTGAATTCCTATTGGGCGATGATCATTCCGGGTGTGGCGTTCCTGATCCCGACGGGCATCTGGCTGCTGCGTAGCTATCTGGAGAAAATCCCGAAAGAGCTGGAGGAGGCAGCCTATGTCGATGGTGCCAGCCGCCTTTATACCCTGCGCCGTGTGGTGCTGCCGCTGGCGGTGCCGGGGCTGATCGTGGTGGGCGTGTCGGTGTTCATTGCGGCCTATGCACAGCAATTCCTGTTCGCCATCACCTTCAATCAGGAACGCAGCTATCAGCCGCTGCCTGCGGGCCTGTTCGAATTCATCGGCTATCAGACCACCACCTGGAACGAGATGATGGCCGCGGCATTGGTGGGCGTGCTGCCGGTGATGGTGATTTTCCTGTTTTTGCAAAAATACCTCGTCGCGGGCCTGACGGCTGGCGCCGTGAAAGAATGACCACAAGAAAACCAACCAAGGGAGACGACCAATGAACAGAAAATTCCTGATAGCCGCAGCACTGCTGGGCTCCACCGCTGTGTCCGCACAGGCGCAAGAGTTGAAATTCATCATGTGCGGCGGCGAAGTGCGCCCGGCCGACCAAGTGGTGATTGATGCGTTTCAGGCCGAAAACCCCGGCATCACCGTGGCGATGGAGGCTGTGCCATGGGGCACCTGCCAGGACAAATCCATGACGCTGGCCGCCGCCGGTGATCCGCCTGCCGTGGCCTATATGGGGTCACGCACCCTGAAACAGCTGGCAACGAATGATCTGATCGTGCCTGCGCAAATTTCCCCGGAAATGGAGGCGCTGTATCAGCCCGGCGTGCTGCAGACCGTGGCCACGAGCGGGCAGTACTGGGGCTATCCGCACGCGTTTTCAACCAAGGCGCTGTATATCAACTGTGATCTTGTCGTGGCCGCCGGGATGGAATGCAAAGCCCCCGCCACCTGGGCAGAAATGACGGCGATGGCGACTGCCATCAAGGATAAAACCGGCAATGCAGGCATCGGCATCGCGGGCAAGGATTTTGACAACACGATGCACATGTTCCTTGATTTCCTGTATTCCAACGGCGGTTCGGTGCTGAATGCCGAAACCGGTGAAATCACGCTCGACAGCCCGCAAACCCGCGAAACGCTGCAACTGTATGCAGACCTGATGCCCGTGATGATCGAAGGCCCCACCGCATGGGAACGCGATCAGATGAAGGATCTGTTCAACGATGGCAAACTGGGCATGTATGTCACCGGGCCATGGGGCCGGGGCCAGCACGCCGAAAAGGTGCCAAACCAGTTGGTTGCGCCCATTCCGGCAGGCCCGTCGGGCGCATCGGGCACGATCCTGATCACCGACAGCATCGTGGTGTTCAAACAGGCCGATCCGGCGGTTGAGGCAGCCGCGCAAAAGCTGGCAGCGGCGCTGACATCGGGTGCGGCGCAATATGATCTGGACAGCACGTGGGGCCTGACGCCGATCCTGCAATACGAAAACGCAGGGGTCGCGGCACCGTTCTACAAGGATGATCCGTTCTGGCAAATCTTTGTCAACGGCATCGCCACCGGCGGGCCAGAGCCGCTGGTGACCGATTTCAAATCCTTGCAGGGCGTGTTCACGACCATGATTCAGGGCGTGATGCTGGGCGAGGGCGAAGTTGATGCTCTGGTGACCGAGGCGGCGGCTGCCTTGGCCGACGTTCAGTAACCCAACCTGCGCGGGGGGCATCCGTCCTCCGCGCCACCTAACACCGGGGGTCCCATGGCAACGCTTGATCTGAAAAACATCACCAAGGCATTTGGCGCGGCACAGGTGCTGCACGGCATTGATCTGGCCATTCGGGACAAGGAATTTGTCGTGTTTGTCGGCCCGTCCGGTTGCGGCAAATCCACCCTGCTTCGCATTGTTGCGGGGCTGGAAGAGGCCACCTCTGGCACCATCCGCATAGATGGCAGTGATGTGTCGGCCGCCGCCCCCGTGGATCGTGGCATCGCCATGGTGTTTCAGTCCTACGCGCTTTACCCACATCTGTCCGTGTTCGAAAACCTCGCCTTCCCCCTGCGCGTTGCGCGGTTGCCCGAAGCACAGGTCAAAGCCAAGGTCGGCAAGGCGGCCGAGATTTTGCAGCTGACTGAAAAACTCACCCTCAAACCCGGCCAGCTGTCGGGTGGCCAGCGTCAGCGCGTGGCCATCGGCCGTGCCATCGTGCGTGAACCCAAGGTTTTCCTGTTTGACGAACCGCTGTCCAACCTTGATGCCGCCTTGCGCGGTGACATGCGGGTGGAACTGTCCCAACTGCACCGCGATCTGGCGGCCACCATGATCTATGTCACCCACGATCAGATTGAGGCGATGACAATGGCTGACCGTATCGTGGTGCTGAACAAGGGCCGGATCGAACAATTCGGCACCCCGATGGAGCTGTATCACCACCCCGCCACCAAATTCGTAGCCACCTTCATCGGCCAGCCCAACATGAATCTGTTGCCTGCAACGGTGACCAGCATCATGGGCGGGTTGACGGTGGAATTCGCCACGGGCCTGAAGCTGACCCTGCCCGTTGATACAACCGGCGCCAAACCGGGTGATGCCGTCGATGTCGGCATCCGCCCTGAAAACGCCACCCTTGGTGAGGGGTTGCCGGTCAAGGTTCGCGTGCTGGAACGGCTGGGGGGTATTGCCATCATCCATGGCCTGATTCCCGATGGCACGCGGATTTGTGCCAGCCTGCCGGGTGATGCCGCTATCCGCGAAGGCGAGACGATACAGATCGCCATCACCCCCGCCGATTGCCATGTGTTTGCCGCCGATGGCCGCGTGATGCGCCGCCAAAACGCACCCGCGCTTGCGGCATAGGGGGCCATCATGCGCGTTGTCACCGCCGGAATGGGCCTGCGCGCAGGCCATGTGCTGCAAACCCTGAAGGCCGCGATGCCCGAGGCTGAGGTGGTTGGCTATTATGACCCCCATCCCACCCATCTGGACATGATCGGGGCAGATACCCCGCGCTATGACAGCATTGAAGCGATGCTGGCGCAGGCCAAGCCTGACCTGTATTGCGTGTTTTCGCCCAACGTCTTTCACCTTGACCAAATCCGCCTGGGGCTGGAGTCCGGCGTGCAAGTGTTTACCGAAAAACCCGTTGTCATCAGCATCCCCGAAACGCTTGAACTCGCCCGCCTGCTGGCCGCGCATGGGGGCGCGCGGCGCGCCATGGTGGGCCTTGTGCTGCGGTATTCGCAGCACATGGTCGATCTGCGTGCAGCCATGGCGGCGGGGCAATTGGGGCAAGTGGTCAGCCTTGAGGCGAACGAACATATCGCGCCCTATCACGGCGCGTTCTTCATGCGTGACTGGCGCAGGCGCACCGATCTTGCCGGTGGGTTCATGCTGGAAAAGTGCTGCCATGATCTTGATATCTATAACATGGTCACCGGATCACGCCCCGCACGGGTGGCCAGTTTCGGCGGGCGCAAATCATTTGTCCCTGCCAACGCGCCCGCATCCAACGCCGAGGCAGAGATTTTCCATGTCAAGGCATCTGTCTGGGAAAACACGGATGATCCGTTTCATTCCGACGGTGATATCATTGATTATCAGACCGCTATCCTGCACTACGAAACGGGCGCGAGCCTTGCGTTTCACACCAACCTGAACGTGCCCGATGAACATCGGCGGTTCTGTGTCATGGGCACGCATGGCATGGCCGAGGGTGATTTCGTGCGCGGCTTTCTGCGCATCACCGCGCGGGATGGCACGCGGCTGGCCGATCATGATTACTCCCAAGGGGTGGCCCTTGGCGCGCATTACGGGGCCGATGCGATGATGTGCGCCGATATTGCCGCCTACCTGCGCGGTCAGACCACTTCGCTGCCGGTATCCATACTGGACGCGATGGAGGCGGGCATGGCCGCCATGGCGCTGGATGAAGCGCGCCAGACCGGCCGCGTGGTGGACCTGACTGAAACATGGGCCGCCCTTGATGCTTACGGGCTGCGCCAATGATGGGCCCCGGCGCGTTCATGCAGGCGGAAATTGCCGAATCTCCGGCTGTCTTTGCAGCCAGCATCGCAGGGGCCATCAGCCCTGCCGCCGCCGCCCTGCTGACGGACATCGGCGCAAAAGGCTGCACCGCGATCTACACCATCGCGCGCGGATCATCGGATGCCGCCGCCAATATCCTGTCCTATGAATTCATGCGCGAACTGGGTTTGCCGATGACCAGCCTGCCGCCGTCAATCTTTTCGCTTGGCGCGGGCGTGGACATGACCCGCAGCATGGCGCTGATCATCTCACAATCGGGTGCCAGCGAAGATCTGGTGCGCGCCGCAACCGGTGCCCGCGCGCGCAGGGCGCAGGTGGTGGCGCTGGTCAATCAGTCCGGATCAAAGGTGGCCAATGCGGCGCATGTGACCCTGCCCATTGGTGCCGGTCCTGAACGCGCGGTGCCTGCCACCAAATCGGTGATCGGGGCAATTGCTGCTGGCATGGCCTTGCTGGGCTGGATGCAGCCCGCCTATGCCGCCCGTGCCGCGCGCGATGCCACCCTGATCGCTGCCTTGCCCGCCATCACCCACCCCCGCGCGCCGGTCCTGTTGGCCGCGCTGCTGCGCGCCCAGCATGTCTATGTGATTGGCCGCGATACCGGCTTTGGTGCCGCCCACGAACTGGCGCTGAAGCTGAAGGAAACCTGTGCCCTGCATGCCGAGGCCTATTCCAGCAGCGAAGTGTTGCACGGCCCGCTGCAACTGGTGACCAAGCCCCTGATGGTGCTGATCCTGGATACCGGCCAGCCCGATCTGCAAGACAGCCTGAACACCGCCGAGGCGCGCTTTCGTGCGTCGGGCGGTGATGTTCACCGCATTGCCCCCGCTGATCTGGGCGTGTCTGGCCTGACACCCGCCGCCGCTGCGGCCCTGTTGTTGTGCATGACGTATCCGTTGGTGCTGGCCTTGGCGCGCGCCTTGGGGCATGACCCCGACCATCCTGCAACCCTGTCCAAGGTCACCCAAACACGATGACCCCGCTTACCCAAACCGCCACCTGGCGCGAAATCCACGCACAGCCCGCCATCTGGCAGGATTGGGCCGTTGCTTTTGATGCTGCCCCGATCAAGACATGGGTGGCCGGGCTGGCCGTGGATGAGGTCTGGTTCTGTGGTGCCGGATCATCGGCCTATATCGGTGATATCATGCTAGCCGAACTGGAGGGCCACCGCGGCCCGCGCTTTCGCGCCGTGCCCACCACCGATCTGGTCGCCCGGCCGCACGCCTACCTGACCAGCCGCCGCCCCCTGATCGTGAACTTTGGCCGGTCTGGCAACAGCGCCGAAACCATCGGCACGCTGGATGCCTTGGATGTGTTGGCCCCCCATACCCCCCGCCAGAACATCACCTGCAACGCGGGCAGCGCCCTTGGGCTGCGCACCGCCACCCATCAGCGCACCATTATCCTGCCGCCCGCCACGCATGACGCGGGCTTTGCCATGACCTCCAGCCTGACCACCATGCTGCTGACCGCCCTGTCCATCTTTGCCACCCCGCCCGATCTGCCCGCCCTTGCCAGCCACCTGACCCGCCTTTTGCCCACCTTCACCGCCCACGCCGCCACAGCCCGCACGCCTGACCGCGTTGCCTTTGTGGGCGCGGGCCCCCTTGCCTTTGCCGCGCGTGAGGCGGCTCTGAAGGTGATGGAGCTGTCGGCAGGCGCCATCCCCGCCCTGTGGGACAGCACCCTTGGCTTTCGCCACGGCCCGAAATCCTTTGTGCGTGGGGCCACCGATATCTATGTCTTTGGCGCGGCCCACCCCCACACCGCCCGCTATGACGCTGATCTGGTGGCAGAGCTTCGCACCCAATTCCCCGCCAGTATCACCACCCTTGTCGGCCCCGGCGGTGATATCGACATGCCCACCGATGGGCCAGCTGTGACCCTGCCCATCACGCTCGCCCAGATCCTTGCGGCCACATGGTCGCACCGGCTGAACCTGCCCGTGGATGACCCGTTCGCTGGCCTTGGCACCCTGTCCCGCGTCGTATCGGGCGTACAGCTTTACCCGGTGACAGCATGATCGCCGCCGGGATTGACCTTGGCGGCACCAAGATTGAGGCGCAGGTTTTTGACGAAAACTGGCAGCGCACGGCCACCAACCGCATCGCTACCCCCACCACCTACGCAGCCCTTGTGCAGGCCATGGCCACCCAGATTGCATGGGCCACGGCCCAAGCAGGCACAGTGCCCATCGGCATTTGTGCCGCTGGCCTTGTGAACCCCGCCACCGGCCTTGCGCTGACGGCCAATCTGCCTGCCAGCGGCAAACCCTTTCCCGCCGATATCGCCGCCGCAGCACACCAGCCCATCACCTATATCAATGATTGCCGCGCCCAGGCCCTGTCCGAGGCAATGTTTGGTGCCGCCCGCGGCTTTGCCACCGCCATGGCGCTGAACCTTGGCACCGGCATCGCCGGCGGCATCGTGGTGGATGGCCGCCTGCTGCACAGCCCCAGCGGCACGGGGGGGGAGTTTGGCCATTTTCCCATTTCTGCCGTGCCCATTGTCAAACACGGCTTGCCCGTGCTGGCCTGTGGCTGCGGGCGCATGGGCTGCACTGAAACCCTGATTGCCGGACCGGGGCTGCAACGCTTGGCCAGGCTGAAAACCGGGCGTGACCTGTCCACCCACGCCATCACCGAAAACCGCCAGACCGACCCCGCACTTGCTGCCGTCTGGGCCATCTGGCTGGAACTGGTCACTGACCTGCTGATCACCCTGACCCTGACCGCCGATCCCGCCTGCATTGTGCTGGCAGGTGGCCTTGCGCAGGTGGATGGGTTGCTGCCCGAACTGACCGCATCGCTGCAAAGCGCCCAACTGGGCGATTTCGCCATTCCCACCCTGCGCCTTGCCGAAGGCGGTGATGCCACCGGCGCACGCGGGGCCGCCTATGCCGCATGGCGCGAGGCGGGCCATGGCTGACCTGCTGCGCCAGATCATTGTGGCAAACCGCGCAGGCCGGACCGTGGCCATCCCTTCGGTCTGTTCGGCGCATCCTGATGTGCTGCTGGCGTCCCTGCGCCTTGCCGCCGAACTGAACCGCCCGATCGTGATTGAGGCCACCTCAAATCAGGTCAATCAGGATGGCGGCTATACCGGCCTGCGCCCGGCAGACTTCATCATGCAGGTGCGCTGCATGGCGCAGGTCGCAGGTTGCAATGCGGCTCAGATGATCTTTGGCGGTGATCATATTGGCCCGCAAGTCTGGCGCAAGGGTGATGCCGATACCGCCATGGCACAGGCACGCATCATGGTGGCAGACTATGTACGCGCCGGGTTTACCAAAATTCACCTTGATTGCAGCGAAGGCTGTGCAGGCGAACCGCCACAGGTTGGCGATACCATTGCCGCTACCCGCGCCGCTGATCTGGCTAAGGCCGCCCTTGCGGCAACCGATACGCCCGCATTCCTGATGTTCATCGTCGGCACCGAAGTGCCCCCCCCCGGCGGTGCGCGCGCAGATGACCATGGCGCCATCACCCCCACCACCGCTGCCGCGGCCCTTGCCACCATGGCCGCGCACAAGGCTGCCTTTGATGCCGCAGGCCTTGGCCATGCCATAGCGCAGATCGGCGGGCTGGTCGTGCAACCCGGTGTCGAGTTTTCGGCCATGCACGTTCACCATCTGCCCCTGAAGGCAGACCCCGGCTTTGCCGCCGTGCTGGCCGCTTGGCCGGACCTGTGCCTTGAGGCGCATTCAACCGATTATCAGCATGCCGACGCCTACCCCCGCCTGGCCAGCCATGGCTTTGCCTTTCAAAAGGTCGGCCCTGCCCTGACCCATGCCTACCGCCGCGCCGTCTATGCGCTGGAAAGCCTGCGCCAGATCATCCACCCCACCACGCCCGTCTGGCAGGTGATGGAGGCGCTGATGCAGGCCAACCCCGCCCATTGGCAGGCGCATTACCATGCCCCCGATCTTTACACCCAACGCCACTTCGCACTGGCTGACCGCATCCGTTATTACTGGCCGCACCACCTGGCACAGGCCGCCGTGACCGCCCTGCTGGCAGATCTGAACCACCGTCCCTTGCCCGATCCCATGCTTGCACAGGCGTTCCCCGCACCAATCATCGCCCGCGCCCATGCCCTTGGTGGCCCGCTGCCCACCGCCCTGATCCACGCGGAAATCCAGACTGCCCTACTGCCCTATTTCATTGACAGCCCCGCCCCAAACCGCCAAGGGCCTGCCCCATGAAACATACCCCCACATGGCTGCTGCCCGACCGCCTGTTTGACGGCACCACGTTGCACGCCCACATGGCCGTGCAGGTATCGGCTGGCATCATCACGGCCCTTGTCAGCCGGGCCGATCTGCCACCCGATACCCCCGTTCAACGTCTGCCCGGCACGCTGACCCCCGGCTATCTTGATCTGCAGGTCAACGGCGGCGGTGGCGTTCAGTTCAACACCCAACCCACCCCCCATTCCCTGCACATCATGAAGTCCGCCCTGCACCGCTATGGTACTGTCGGCATCATGCCCACCGTCATTACCGATGCACCCGCTGTGCTGACCGCAGCCGTGGATGCGGTCCTTGCCAGTGCTGGCACCCCCGGCCTTTTGGGCCTGCACATCGAGGGGCCACACATCGCCTCCGCCCGGCGCGGCACGCATGCAACCCGCTTTATCCGCCGGCTGGATGCCAGCACCATTGCCCATGTCGCCCGGCTGCGCACCGCAGGGCTGACCGTCATGGTCACCCTTGCCCCCGAAGCCGTTGTGCCCGGTCAGGTGCGCCAGCTGGTTGATCTGGGTGCCATCGTCTCTATCGGCCATTCCGATGCGACCACAGATCAGGTGCAGGCCCTGCTGGATGAAGGGACAACATGCTTTACCCACCTGTTCAACGCCATGTCACCCATGCTGAACCGCGCACCGGGCGTGACCGGGGCCGCGATCAATTCGCAAGCCTATTGCGGGTTCATCTGCGATGGCCACCATGTGGCGGATGACATGCTGTCGCTGGCTATCCGCGCACGGCCCCTGCCTGACCGGATGTTTCTGGTGTCAGATTGCATGGCAACCGTGGGTGGGGCTGACAGCTTCATGCTGTATGGCCAGACGATCCGCCTTGTGGACGGGCGTTTGGTGAATGCCGAAGGCTCGCTTGCGGGTGCGCATGTGACCATGGCTGAAAGTGTCGCCCGGCTGATCACCCGGCTTGGCCTTGCCCCCGCACAGGCCCTGACCATGGCCACATCCGTGCCCGCCACGCTGATAGGCCAGCCCGCCTTGGGGCAGCTGGTGGGACGTGCAGTTTCTGACCTGTTGGTTCTGGGGCAAGACTGGATGCCCTTGAAAGGCCGGCTGACGGCGGCTGGTGTCCTGGCAGCCTGACCCGTTTTTGAAACACTGAAATGCCATCTAAGGCGCGTATAATTCCGCCGCATCACCCAGATAACCGTCCCAGGCAAACCAATAAGAGACATGTCCTGCCACCCGCGCCAGACTGCGGCCATCGGCAGCGATCAGCGCTTCCTCTTGCACCGTCCAGATTGTGCCATCATCGCTGACCAATGCGCCGTCACGGTAGGAAAACTCTTGATCGCCGCGTTCATAGCCACGCGCTGACCGGGTATCCGCATCGCCGATTACCACCACGGCCACACCACCCACCGCGTCATTGATCACTGGCCGCTGCGCAAAGGCTGTCATCGGCCAGGCCTTCGCCGCCCCGAACTGCTGGATGCCAAAAACATAGTCCTTCTGGCGCTGTCGCCCCTGATTGGCCAAAGCCGGGAACATCAGATCGGGCGATGCGAAATAGTCCTGATACACAACGCCCGACCCGTAATCCCGCCGGAACCCGGTATCCTGTGACAGGATCGTCGTGCCCGGATTGGCCGCGCGCCAGTTTTCCCAAGACGTAATCACCACCGGTCGCTGGCGCAGCATGATCCCGCTGTCTGCCAACCGCCCCACCACCGGCTTTCCGGTGAACTGGTTCCACAGTGAATGCGTGGCGCGGTCAAACATCAGCTTGTTGGACCGGTATAAAAATCCTGATGATCCAAAAACAAACGGCTTGGCCCGCCCCACAACCTTGGTGTCATACAAAATGCCCGCGCCGCACAACGTGCAGTAGGCAAGGGCCACCGGCACATCACCGATCACATCATTGAACATTTCGTGCCACCCCATGATCCGCAAGGGATAGGCGCGCATATCGCCATTGATCGCCACGCCAAAAACCAGATCATCGCTGCGCATGTAATCCGCATCGCCTGCCGCAAGCATATCCGGATTATCAAGCGACGGAATGCCATCCTTGACCACGCCACCCCATGCAATTTCCTCAATCCGGATACCCATCCGGCCGCGTCGAAGGTCATCCAGCCCCAGGAAGACATCAAAATTGGGGTCGATCTGCAAATGCAGCTCGCGCATGAAACCGGCATAGCTGGGGTCAGGGATCACCTCTGGATGTGCCTCTTGCCACAGCATCCAGTCGAACCAGTCAACAGGCTGGCTGGCCCCTGTCAAAGCCCGCAGCGTTTGCATGATTTCAACCTGCCGGTCGCGATTGAACCGCAGCGCAAGGATCAGCCCTGCAATCAGATCGGTGCGTGCGTCGGCCAGGATTTTCGCAAGTGCCACGTCCGCCTCGCCCTGCGATCCGCCAACCACATCAAACTGCAACTGATAGGACGCATCGGCCTGCCCCCATGCCATTCCCGGCACCGCACCTGTCGCCATCAATGCGCCAAAGCGCCGCCGCGTGACCATTCCGTTCCCCCCGATTGCCACAGTCATCTTGCATCACCGATGGCAATCCACGGCATCAATCCCCGGTGAACACCGCGTGATCGGATTTTCGCGTTGAGTTCACACGCGCGCAGGCCTATCTGCATGGCATCCAACGCCAAGGGGCCCGCAGTGACCATCCATTTCCACAAGAACGACCTGCCAGATGGCCTGACCCTTGGCCCTGTCGTTGCAATTGATACCGAAACCATGGGCCTTGATCCCCGGCGTGACAGGCTGTGCGTTGTGCAACTGTCATCGGGTGATGGCCATGCCCATGTCGTACAAATCGCCCGTGGGCAGAAAAGCGCGCCTAATCTGGAACGCCTTCTGACCGATCCTGCCACGCTGAAACTGTTCCACTTTGGCCGCTTTGACGTGGCCGCCCTGAAAAACGCCTTTGGCGTGACGACAGCACCCGTCTGGTGCACCAAAATCGCCAGCCGCCTGATCCGCACGTTTACCGACCGGCACGGGCTGAAATACCTGCTTCTGGAACTGGTCGGTGTTGATGTATCAAAACAGCAGCAAACATCCGACTGGGGGGCTGAAAAGCTGACCGATGCGCAGATGGAATACGCAGCATCCGATGTGCTTTATCTGCACAAACTGAAAGCCGAACTGGAAA
This sequence comes from Rhodobacterales bacterium, assembly GCA_043751715.1. Taxonomy (GTDB): domain Bacteria; phylum Pseudomonadota; class Alphaproteobacteria; order Rhodobacterales; family Rhodobacteraceae; genus JAAFHS01. The sequence continues at coordinate 15,586 of JAYUZO010000253.1, forward strand.
CGCGCCTGATCCGCGAAGACCGCATGGCGCTGGCGCAGCGTTGTTTTGATTTCCTGCCGACACGCGCAGAATTGGACCTGATGGGCTATGACGAACCCAATGACCTTTTCCACCACTGATTTCCTGACCACCGCCCGCCGCGTCATCGCGCGTGAAGCCGAGGCGCTGGCCATGCTGGCCACCACACTGGACAATAACTTTGCCCGCGCGGCAGAGTTGATCCTGCAGTCCAATGGCCGTGTGATCGTATCCGGCATGGGCAAATCCGGCCATATCGCCCGCAAGATTGCCGCCACCTTTGCCAGCACCGGCACGCCTGCGCAATTCGTACACCCTGCCGAGGCCAGCCATGGTGACCTTGGCATGGTCATGCGCGGCGATGTGTTGCTGGTGCTGTCCAATTCCGGTGAAACGCCTGAACTGGCTGATATCGTGGCCCATTCGCGCCGCTTTGCCATTCCGCTGATTGGCGTGGCGGGCAAAGAAGGGTCTACCCTGCTGCGCCAGTCCGATGTGCCCCTGCTGCTGCCCCCCGCACCCGAGGCGTGTGAAACCGGCATCGTGCCCACCACCTCTACCACCATGACGCTGGCCCTGGGCGATGCGCTGGCCGTGGCGCTGATGGAACACCGCGCCTTTACGCCCGATCATTTCCGCCTGTTCCATCCCGGCGGCAAACTGGGCGCGCGCCTGCTGACCGTGCGTGATCTGATGCATACGGACCTTCCCATGGTCACGCCGCAAACCCCGATGAGCGAGGTCTTGCTGACCATCACCAAAAGCGGCTTTGGCGTGGTTGGCGTGCAGGGCGACGATGGTTATCTTGCCGGTATCGTAACGGACGGCGATTTGCGCCGCCATATGGATGGGCTTTTGGGCCTGACTGCAGGGCAGGTGATGACCGCGTCACCCCGCACCATCGGCACAGACGCGCTGGCAGAAAAGGCTTTGGGCATGATGAATGACCGCAAGATCACCTGCCTGTTCGTGACAGCCGCCGATGGCAACACCCCCGTGGGCATTCTGCATATCCATGACCTGCTTCGTGCCGGGGTGGCCTGATGGCCACCATGGAACGCGATCTGCATTCGCGGATCGTGGCATGGGCCAAGATCATTTTGCCGCTTGCGGCACTGGTCATCCTGTCTACCCTGTTCCTGTTTGCCCGCGCGATTGATCCCGAAGATGCCATTCCCTACGCCGAGGTTGACGTGGCCGAACGCATCCGCGAACCGCGCCTGACCGCCCCCACCTATTCCGGCGTTACCTCTGACGGGTCCGCCCTGACCTTTCAGGCATTGGAGGCGCGCCCCGCCACGGATACCGGCCCCGCCCGCGCCGAGGTGATGCAGGTGCGCGTCACCACACCCGATGGCGGGCAGGCTGATCTATCTGCCGCCTTTGGCACGCTGAATACCGACGCGGGCCTGCTGACCCTTGCAGGCGGTGTGACGCTGACCACCAGCACCGGCTACCGCGTGGAAACCGAAGCGCTTGAGGCGCGGCTTGACCGCACGGGCCTGATGGCGCGGTCTGATATCCGTGCGACAGCCCCGATGGGCCAGATCACAGCTGCGGGAATGACCTTGCAACCTGTGCCCGACACAGGCGAGTATGTGATGATATTTAACGGCCGCGTGCGGCTGACCTATACGCCCATACCTTAAAGCCCACACCTTAGATCACAGGTCTTTCAATGTTCCGCCTTGCCCTTGCCGCTACCCTGATCCTGTCCATGCCCGCCATGGCGCAACAGGCACAGGTGGCCTTTGGCGGGCTGAAACAGGATACATCGCTGCCCGTGGATATTCAGGCTGACAGCCTGACGGTGAACAACGCCGACGGGTCAGCCGAATTTGCCGGCAACGTTCTGGTTGGTCAGGGCGACATGCGCCTTGCCGCAGGCACGATCCGGGTAGAATACGGCGCGGATGGAAAATCCATCAACCGCCTGATTGCATCGGGTGGCGTGACCCTGGCCAACGGGGCCGAGGCCGCCGAGGCGCAAGAGGCGATTTACACCATCGCCACCGGCGAGGTGGTGATGACAGGTGATGTGCTGCTGACCCAAGGCCAAACCGCGCTGTCCGGGCAAAAGCTGATCATTGATCTGAAAGCGGGCACCGGCCGCATGGAAGGCCGTGTGCAGACCACATTCATTCCGGGCCAGAACTGATGCCGGATTTGACCGTGACCGAAGGCGATGCCGGGCTGCAGGTGCGGTCTTTGCGCAAAAGCTATAAAAAGCGCATGGTGATCCGCGATGTTTCCATGCGGCTGAACCGGGGTGAGGTGGTGGCCCTGCTTGGCCCGAACGGATCAGGCAAGACCACCTGCTTTTATTCCATCGCGGGGCTGGTCACGCCCGAAGGCGGGCAGGTGCTGATTGACGGGCGCGATGTCACCGCCCTGCCGATGTACCGCCGCGCGCGGCTGGGCATCGGCTATCTGCCACAGGAAGTATCCATCTTTCGCGGCCTGTCGGTAGAGGAAAACATCATGGCCGTGCTGGAAATCGCCGTGCCAGAAAAACACAAGCGCCGTGAACGGCTGGAAGAGCTGATATCGGAATTCAACATCACCCATATCCGCCGCGCGCAGGCGCTTGCCCTGTCAGGCGGTGAACGCAGGCGCGTTGAAATTGCGCGCTGTCTGGCCGCCGATCCAAAATATCTGCTGCTGGATGAACCCTTTGCCGGGGTTGACCCCATCGCCGTGGGCGATATCCGCCATCTGGTGACTGATCTGAAAAACCGCGGCATCGGCGTGCTGATCACCGATCACAACGTGCGCGAAACGCTGGAAATCGTCGACCGCGCCTATATCCTGCATGACGGCACCGTGCTGATGAGCGGCACCACCGACGAAATTGTGCGCGATGAAACCGTGCGCCGCGTGTATCTGGGCCAGAATTTCCGGATGACGTGACTGCATACAACCGTAACAGGTTGTTGACAAAACGCCCCGCCCCGGTCCCAATAAAGGCAATGGACGTGCACATCGCCCCGACTCGGATTTCCTGCTGCGCCCGGCGCTTTGCCCGCGCCCCCCGCACCCCCGCGACACACCCGCATTACCCACCCGGCCCTTGTGACAAAGGCCGGCATCCTGACCCGTAAGGAGGCACCATGCGCTACCAGATCAGCGGCAAACAGATTGACATCGGCGAGGCGTTGCAAACCCACGTAAAGGCCGAACTCGGCGAAGTTGTGGAAAAATATGCCCAACGCCCGACCGAAATCGTGATCGTGTTTTCCCGCATCGCGCATGAATTTGTCTGTGAAACCACGCTGCACCTGTCCACCGGGCTGAATGCTGCCGCCAAGGGCCATGCGTCTGAAATCTACGCCGCCTTCGAATCCTGCCGCGAGAAAATGGACAAACAGCTGCGCCGCTACAAACGCCGCCTGCGCAGCCACCACCGTGACCGCACGGCACCTGTTGAATTCGACGCGGGCGCGTCATATATCCTCGCTCCAACGGAAGAACCCGAGGATGACGATACCGCCACGCTGCAACCGATCGTCATTGCCGAAATGGAAACGCGGATCCCCGCGATTACCGTCGGTGAAGCCGTCATGCAGCTGGAACTGGGGTCGAACAAGTTTCTGGTGTTTCGCAACGAAGGGCATGGTGGCGTCAATGTGGTTTACCGTCGGGATGATGGGAATATCGGCTGGATTGACCCGCGCAACGCAAAGTAAACCTGCGTCGCAGGGCAGGATTTAAGCGCCTTATGGAACTTTCCAAACTGTTGATCCCCGGCGCCGTGCGTTTTGTCAGCCAGCTGACAAGCAAAAAGCGCCTGTTCCATGAACTGGGTGACATCGCCGCACAGGCCTATGGCCTGTCGGCAGCCCGTGCGCTTGATGGCCTGCAGGAACGCGAAAGCCTTGGCCCCACCGGTGTGGGCCATGGCATCGCCCTGCCGCACGCACGGCTGGAGGATCTGACCCGCATCACTGGCGTGTTCCTGCGGCTGGAAAAGCCGCTGGACTATGATAGCGTTGATCGCCAGCCGGTGGATCTGATCTTTGCGCTGTTCGCCCCCAAGGATTCGGGCGTGGACCACCTCAAGGCGCTTGCCCTTGTGTCGCGCACCATGCGTGATCCGGGTGTGGTGCAGAAACTGCGGTCCAACACTGACCCCGCCAAACTGCACGCCATCCTGACCGAAAGCCGTGCCATACAGGCCGCCTGAACCCTAGTCGGAAAACACGATCTGCGCCTTCATCGCAACGCTGCGGTCTGATGCCAGCCGGAACGCCGTTTCCGCCTGTTCCAGCGGCACGGTCTGCGTGATCAACGGCCGCACATCAATCAGCCGCTTTTGCATCAGCCCCACGCCCACGCCGAATTCACCGTGAAACCGGAATGACCCGCGCAAATCCAGCTCTTTTGCCGTGATCGCCATCATGGGCAGCGTCATATCCCCGCCAAGGCCCAGCTGCAAAATCACCCCCCGTGGCCGCAACGCCGCAATCCCCCCCGCCCGTGCCGCAGCCACCCCCGTGCATTCATACAGCACGTCGAAATAGCCCTTGTCCGCCGCATAACCCGCCAACGCGTCCGGGGTCGTAGCCGTATTGATCACCCGGTCCGCCCCCACGCGGCCCGCCAGTGCCAGCGTGAAATCTGACAGATCCGTCGCCACAATTTCCGCCGCCCCCGCCCGCCGCGCCGCCAGAATCGACAGAACCCCAATGGGCCCGCAGCCCGTGACCAGCACCCGCTTGCCCAGCATGCCCCCCGCGCGCGCCGTTGCATGCAGCGTCACCGCCAGCGGCTCGGCCATCGCCGCTTCGCCCGCAGTCAGCCCCGTGGCATCCACGCACTGGCTGGCATCCGCCACCAGCGTTTCCCGGAACGCCCCCTGAATATGCGGAAACGGCATTGCGCTGCCGTAAAACCGCATGTGCAGGCAATGGTTCTGCAGCCCTTGTGCGCAATACCGGCAAGCACCGCAGGGCCTGCTGGGTGACACCGCCACCAACTGCCCCGGCGCAAATCCCGTCACCCCCGGCCCAAGATCCGTAACATAGGCCGAAATCTCATGCCCCAGCACCATCGGTTCCCGCAGGCGCACCGCGCCAAAGCCGCCGTGATTGTAATAATGCAGGTCTGATCCACACACGCCGCCCGTGGCCAACCGCAGCCGCACCTGCCCTGCACCAAGGCTTTCCTCGGCCTGCTCTTCAATCCGCAAATCCCGCGCCGCATGAATCACAATCGCCCGCATTGCACCCCCCACCTGCTCGGTTATCCTGCGCACTTGACAGGCATTGTTAACGATAACATAAACAAGGCCACCACAATTTGTCGAGCGTATTCTGAAAGGATCATTCCCGTGGCACACAAGCTGTTTGACCTGAGCGGTCGGCGTGCACTTATCACCGGATCATCGCAGGGCATTGGCTTTGCACTGGCGCAGGGGTTGGCCGATGCCGGCGCCATGGTTGTGCTGAACGGGCGTGATGAAGCAAGGCTGGCCGCCGCCGCCGCCCGCATTCCGGGTGCCGATACCCTGCCGTTTGATGCGACTGATCATACGGCGGTGCGCAGCGCCGTGGACGGGTATGAGGCTGCGGGCAAACCCATCGACATTCTGGTCAACAACGCCGGCATGCAGCACCGCGCGCCGTTGGAGGAATTTCCCGCCGATGCGTTCGAACGCCTGTTGCAGACCAACATCGCCTCGGTCTTTCACGTCGGTCAGGCTGTGGCCCGCCACATGATCGCGCGGGGGC